>NZ_JAYLVT010000014.1:0-125350 GCF_035818815.1 Cupriavidus sp. SS-3 | reverse complement strand
GGTGCTGCCTTCTTGGCGGCGACCTTCTTCACCGCGGCCTTCTTGGCCGGTGCCTTCTTGGCGGCTGCCTTCTTGGCCGGTGCTGCCTTCTTGGCGGCGACCTTCTTCACTGCGGCCTTCTTCACTGCGGCCTTCTTGGCCGGTGCCGCCTTCTTGGCGGCGGCCTTCTTGGCCGGTGCTGCCTTCTTGGCGGCGACCTTCTTCACCGCGGCCTTCTTGGCCGGTGCCTTCTTGGCGGCTGCCTTCTTGGCGGCCGGTGCAGCCTTCTTGGCGGCGACCTTCTTCACAGCAGCCTTCTTGGCGGCCGGCTTGGCGGCCTTCTTAGCCGCCGGCTTTTTCTTTGCAGCAGTTGCCATGGATAACTCCTTCACTAGAGAGTGAATATCGAATGACCTAAGTTGGCGACCCGACCGACCCGAGGCGCGCCACAGCAGCGCGGCCCCAGTCGAGCGAGCGATTCATCGGCGTGCGGCCCGACCACCGCTGCACGCTAATGAATTCGGTTGCGGGCACACCGCCCATGGCGGTGCCTTGGCGGCCGGCGCGAGCCCGCAAGCGGGTCTCGGGCACATGCCGCGCCCTGGAATATTCGATCAGCCCGCACCGCCCGTTGAGCCGGCGCGCGGCCAGAAATGAGGAGATATCGGACAGCAGGCCTGCGGTGCGGGCTTGGCCTCGCGCACGGCAGGCGGCATTCATTCGGTGGTAGCGGGTCCAACCCGTTAATGGACCAAGGGAGACTGCACGCGTTTTAAGAAGCCGGTCGGGCCTGGTCTGCGTCAAAGTTCTCGTGCTCCTCAGCTACTACCTTCGTCATTGCATCGAAGCGCGCATCGCGCTTTTCGGTTCCATCTTGCTTCCTGCTTCGCTGCAATGAAGTGAGACTCTTGTCAAGGCGAATCATAATTCGTTTGCACGATGATGTTAAGAAAAAAGTGCAAAAAAACTTGCCTGCATGCATCGCTCCAACTAGTTCTCACGCGCGTCGTCACGAAGACGTTGCCGACGACATCGAAACGCGTCGCGCGCATGCCGGTGTCGAGACCCACCACGCGCACTCGCGCACGCCGCGCGATGCCCCTTCACCGACCGCGCGCGCCGCAGCTTTTACACACCGTCGCGCGTAGCGATGACAAGCCGCGCAGCGTGCGCGCGACGACTGCGAACAGCGCTACCGAATGTCCTCGCGCTTTCCGAAAAGCCGCATGGACAAAGGCTTTGCGGGCGATGCACCAATGCGCGAGCGGCGCGTGTCGAGTTGTGCGGCGGCACGCTTCGACACGCGCGCGACACCATCACCGGCGCGCGTCCTGCATGCTTTACACACTCGGCCCGGTACGCACGCGCGACGCCGTGCTCGATGTTCGACGACACCGGCGTCGGCCACTGCGCGACACCATCGCCGAGCGCGCGCGAGAGTGATGCGTGCACGCAACGGTTTGCATCGACGCAACATCGAAAGGGCATCGCGAAGGCATCGCAAGGACAACGCGGCGTCATCGAAGCGTTGCGCTCGAGCCAAGACGCGACGACAGCGAAGCGTCGTGGCAACACTCCGGCAGTCGCTCCCGCGAGGTCGCGTCGTGCCGCTCGATCCGGGGCACGCGCGCCGCGCTTTGCGGATGCGTTCGCGCCGTCGCGCAGGACGCGGCGAGGTGGCGCGCGGTGCGTCGTACGTCCGCTTAGAGGATTGCTTCAGCGGCCGTGCGCAGGCGCGTTTTGCTGCGCCACAAAAACCCGCAAACGCCCGCTGCGTGCGGGCTGGCGGGAAACGGACAAGCGCCGCGGAAGGGCGCGCGGCGGTCCGCGCCGGATTGCGGCGCGGCGGCTGCGCCAGTAGATTGGCGTGGCTACGGACCTCAAAGGAGACATCATGCGCAGCCCTTCCCTCATCGCCTGCACCATGCGCGCCGCGGTGCTTGCCGCCACCCTGCTCGGCAGCGCCGCGGCGCTGGCGCAGGCCACGCCCACCGGCACGTGGAAGACCATCGACGACAACACCGGCAAGCCGCGCGGGCTGGTGGAGATCACCGAGAAGAACGGCGTCTACAGCGGACGCCTGCTCAAGAGCTTCGTCGACGGCGACGGCAAGCCGCGCGTCTGCGACAAGTGCACCGACGCGCGCAAGGACCAGCCCCTGATCGGCATGACCATCCTGTCCGGCCTGCGCAAGACCGGCGACAACGAGTGGAGCGGCGGCGAGATCCTCGATCCGGAAAACGGCAAGGTCTACAAGAGCAAGATGTCGCTCACCGAGGATGGCAACAAGCTCAACGTGCGCGGCTTCATCGGCATCAGCCTGATCGGACGCACCCAGACCTGGGAGCGCGAGCACTGAGCGCTGCCGGCACTCAGGGTTTCTCCGGGGCATGCCGTTGCCTGCCCCGCTGGTGAAGAAACAGCAGGCGAAAAAAAACCGGGCGGTGATGAACCGCCCGGTTTTTTGTCCCCGATGCTGCGCTTTACATGCGGTAGCGCAGGGTGGCCATGACGCTGCGCGGAGCGCCCGGCATGTTCAGGTTGGCGTTGGTGCCGTGCGCCGAGACGATGTAGCCCTTGTCGAACAGGTTGTACACGTTCAGCTGGGCCTCGAAGGCACCGCGGCGGTACCAGGCCATCGCGTCGGCGGTGACAAAGCCGGGCAGGGTCACGGTGTTCTGCGGGTCGGCATAGCGCGCACCGACCAGGTTGGCGCCAAGGCCAACACCGAAGCCGTGGCCCAGGTCCTTGGTCACCCACAGGTTGCCGGAGTGGCGCGGCGTGATGGTGGCGCGCTTGCCTTGCAGCGCGGCGCTGGACTTGGTGATGGTGGCATCCAGATAGGCGTAGCCGGCCAGCATGCGCCAGCCGCTACCCAGCTCGGCCGCGCCGGAGAGCTCCACGCCGTCGGTGCGCTGCTCGCCGATCGGCAGCAGCGCCGTATTGGTGGCGTTGGCGACCTTGATATTGCTGCGCTCCAGGCGGAACAGCGAGATCGTGGTGCTGGCCTTGCCGTTCAGCCAATCGTATTTGGCGCCCACCTCGGTGTTGCTGGTGGTCTCCGGCGACAGGTCGGCATTGTTGGCCGCCAGCGCAAAGGCCTCGCCCGACGGCTGGAACGACTTGCTCCACGACACGTAGTACGACTGGGTCTTGCTCGGCTGCCACACCAGGCCGGCACGCGGGCTCCAGGCGGAGTCGCTGCGCGACAGGTCGCGCTGGCCGGCGATGCGGTTGCGGGTTTCCTGCTGGAAGTTGTCGTAGCGCACCCCGACCAGCGCCTTCCACTGCTCGCTGAAGGTGATCATGTCCTGGGTGTAGAACGCCAGCGTGTCGAAGATGCCCAGGTTCGAGGTGGTCGGGTTGCCCGGCGCCAGGCGCGGCAGTACCGGCAGCACCGGGTTGAACAGGTTGAAGGTGCCCGGCACCGGCTTGGTGTTGTTGACCTGGTCCTTGTTCTGCTGGCCGATCTCCATGCCGTACAGGATCTCGTGCTTGGTGCCGAGGATGGTCGCCTTCTGGATCAGGTCGGTCTGGTTGAACCAGCCATGTTCCTCGCGGCGGACATTGCCGTGGTTCATGGTCAGGGTCTGCGCCGCTTCGTTGACCGCGGCGGTCAGCGTGTTGTTGCGGTCCAGCGAGTAGTGGTAGTAGCGCGTGGCGTTGCGGATCGACCAGTTCTCATTGAAGCGATGGTTGATGGTGGCGGTGCCGGAGAACACACGCGACTGCGAGTAGTCGGCGTCGCGCGCATTGGCCGCGCCGTAGTAGCGCGACGCGGGCACGTCCACCGGCCGCCCGCGGTACGCCGGGATGCCGAAGTCGGTGACGCGGCGGTCTTCCAGGTAGTCGGCCTGGAACAACACGGTGGTCTCGGGCGCGACGCGCAGCTCCAGCGACGGCGCGATCGCCGCGCGGTCCAGGAACTGCTGCGAGCGGTAGCTGTTGGCCTTCTGCACCGCGCCGGTGACACGGAACGCCGCGGCGCCGTCCGCGAACACGCGGCCGACGTCAGCCTCGGCGCGGCGGTCGGCCCACATGCCGTAGCTGAGCGCGAAGTCGGTGACGTCGATGCCCGGCTTCTTGGTCACGCGGTTGATCAGGCCGCCGGAGGAGCCGCGACCGTACAGCACGGCTGCCGGACCCTTGATGACCTCGACTCGGTCGACGTTGGACATGTCGCGGAAGTACAGCGCATCGTCGCGGATGCCGTCGACGAACTGGTCGGCGATGGCGGTGAAGCCGCGGATCGAGACCTGGTCGCGCTGGCCGTCGCCGTGCGAGAACGACACGCCCGGCACGTTCTTCAGCGCGTCCTGCATCGAGGTGGCGTGCTGGTCGCGCATGACGTCGGCGGTGACCACGTTGACGGTTTGCGGCACGTCGCGCAGCGGGGCCTCGGTCTTGGTGGCGCTGACCGCGTTGGGCGGGTTGTAGCCCGCGCCCAGCTCACGGCTGACGTCCGCCTTGACGGTGACCTCCGGCAACTGCGCCGGTGTCGCCGGTGCGGATTGTGCCCACACCAGCATCGGTTGAAAAACGAAGCTCCCCGCCACCGCGGCACATATCGGGTGAAGTTTTATTCTCATGGCCTGTAATCGACTGTAATAACTTGAAAAAGCCGGCGAATTATCGATTACGGGATTGTCATGGTCAACGAGATTGCGAATTATTCCTATTCCCAATCCGGATATGTTGCTTTCAACACAACCGCACCCATTGGTGTCGCCCGATTTGTGATCTTTTTCTGACTTGGAGCGGCCCAGCTAGGCCAATTGTGCTGTCAGCGCCTCGCGCGCTTGCGCAATGAAGGCAGACTCGCCGCGCCGCGCTGGCAGCAGGAAGAACTCCGCTTCCGGCAGCCGCGGCAGCCCTAGCCGCGCGACGGTGACGGCGTCCAGCGGCGCCACGCCCGGCCCGATCGCCGACGCATTCAGGCATGACAGGCCCAGTCCGGCCGCCAGCGCCAGGTGCAGCCCCGCCACACCGGAGGCGGAATGCGCGATCTCGAACGGCACCCGTTTGCGCAGCAGCCGCTGCACCACGTACTGGTGCAGCGAGCAGGTGTCGGGCAGCAGCACCAGTGGCAGCGTCGCGGGAAGCGTGTCGGCCTCGGCCGGCGCGGCCACCCAGGCGAGCGGCTCGCGCCGCAGCACCGTGCCGCGCGCGGCTGTTCCGCGCGTGCCGGGCAGCCGCATGCTCAGGCCGATATCGAAGGTGTCGCGCTCGGCGGCGGCATCGATCGCCGCGCTTTTCATCACCGTCACGTGCAGGCGCAGGTACGGATAGCGCTCGCGCAGGCGCCGCAGCATGCCGGCGATCTCGCCGGGGCGGAAATAGTCGGTCACCGCCAGGCGCAACTCGCCCTCCAGCGCGTGGCCGCGAAGCTCCTGCAAGGCCAGTTCGTTCAGGTCCAGGATGCGCCGCGCATGCGCCAGCAGCCGCTGCCCGGCAGGCGTCGGCTGCGCGCCGTGGCGGCCGCGTGTCAGCAGCGGCACGCCGGCGCGCTCTTCCAGCTTGCGCAGCTGCTCGCTGACCGACGACTGCGACAGGAACAGCCGGGGCGCCGCGGCCGACAGGCTGCCGCTGTCGGCAACCGTCACGAAGGTGCGCAACTGGTCGGTGTCGAATCCACGCATGGCAAGGCTCCTGGCAAGGTCGGATTGATTTCGGCACAGCCGATGGAAGGTATCGGTTATTCCCGCTTTTCCGATACTACACCACGCCCTACCATGGCTTCACCAACCCCGCTCAAACCCAAGGAGCTCGCCATGCCCCACATCGTCCTGCACCTGTCCGGCCAACCCGATGCCGACCTCACCCGCCGCAGCGCCAGGGCCATCGCCGACCTGACCGAGCGCGTGCTCGGCAAGCAGCGCGACGTGATCGCCGTGACGGTGCAGTACATCCCGCACGACAGCTGGATCATCGCCGACGCGCCGCTGTCCGAGCAGGGCCGCAATGCCTTCCACCTGGACATCAGCGTGACCGATGAAACCAACACCAAGGCAGAGAAGGCGCAGTTCATCGCGGCCGTGTTCGAGACCATGTCGGGCCTGCTCGGCAACCTGCATCCGGTCTCTTATGTCCACGTGATCGACGCCCGCGCCGCGGCCTATGGCTACGGCGGCCGCACGCAGGAGTATCGCCACCAGCACCGGTGAAGCGGGCCTTCTCCTTCCCTGCCGCCGCCCGCCACCGCGCGGCCGCGGCGAGCCTCAAAGGTTTCGCCGCCGGCCAAGCTGTGGCACAGTCGCCGGCTGATCCCTTTTCCTGACGCACAGAAAGAGACAACGCGCCACAAGCGCAGGCCCCGCCGCGGCACCGGACCGCACCTCAGGAGAAGGCAACCCTGAAGGAGATCCGATGTCGTTCCTGATCGTACTGGCAGCCCTTGCCTTCCTGATGTTCGCCGCGTACCGCGGCTACAGCGTGATCCTGTTCGCACCGATCGCCGCGCTGGCGGCGGTGCTGCTGACCGACCCGTCGGCGGTGGCGCCGGTGTTCACCGGCATCTTCATGGAGAAGATGGTCGGCTTCGTGAAGCTGTATTTCCCCGTGTTCTTATTAGGCGCCGTGTTCGGCAAGGTGGTCGAACTGTCGGGCTTTTCCGAGTCCATCGTCGCTGCGGCGATCCGCTATATCGGACGAACGCGCGCCAATGCGGTGATCGTCACGGTGTGCGCGCTGCTGACCTACGGCGGCGTTTCGCTGTTCGTGGTGGTGTTCGCGGTCTACCCGTTCGCCGCCGAGTTGTATCGCCAGAGCAACATCCCCAAGCGGCTGATGCCGGGCGCGATCGCACTGGGCGCGTTCTCGTTCACCATGGATTCGCTGCCGGGCACCCCGCAGATCCAGAACATCATCCCCACCAATTTCTTCAACACCACCTCGTGGGCCGCGCCGGCGTTGGGCGTCGCCGGCTCGCTGTTTATCCTGCTGGTGGGCCTGAGCTATCTGGAATGGCGCCGCCGCGCCGCCGCTGCGCGCGGCGAGGGCTATGGCAGCAACCTGCGCAACGAGCCCGAACGCAGCCAGGCCGGCAAGCTGCCGCACCCGCTGCTGGCACTGCTGCCGATGGTGGTGGTGGGTGTGGCCAACTTCTGGCTGACGCGGATGATTCCGCTGTGGTACGGCGAATCCAACAGCGTGACGCTGCCTGGCCTGGCCAGGCCGGTAGAAACCAAGATCGCCAGCGTCACCGCGATCTGGGCAGTGGAAGGCGCGCTGCTGCTGGGCATCGCCGTGGTGCTGGTCACCGCCTTCGGCGCCCTGCGCGAGCGTTTTGCCGAGGGTACCAAGGGCGCGGTCGGCGGCGCGCTTCTGGCGTCGATGAACACCGCGTCGGAATACGGTTTCGGCGGCGTCATCGCCGCGCTGCCGGGCTTCCTGGTGGTCAGCGACGCGCTGCGCGCCATCCCCAACCCGCTGGTCAATGCCGCGGTCTCGGTCAGCACGCTGGCCGGCATCACCGGCTCGGCCTCGGGCGGCATGAGCATTGCGCTGGCGGCGATGTCGCAGACCTTCATCGCGGGCGCGCAGGCCATGCAGATTCCGCTGGAAGTGCTGCACCGCGTGGTGTCGATGGCCAGCGGCGGCATGGATACCCTGCCGCACAACGGCGCCGTGATCACGCTGCTGGCCGTGACCGGCCTGACCCACCGCGAGTCCTACCGCGATATCTTCGCGGTCACGCTGATCAAGACCGGCGCGGTGTTCTTCGTCATCGCGCTGTATTTTCTGACCGGACTGGTTTGAAGCATTCCCGGCGCGGGCGGGTTGTACATTGCCGGTGTTGTTTGTTAACTAGTGTGGTTGGGTGCCGCCGGGCGCCCGACCCCGGCCAACCTGGAAGCCAAGCGATGAAGCAAGTCACCCTGCCCGACGGCGAGCGCGTCCCGGCGCTCGGCATGGGCACATGGAATATGGGCGAATCGCCCGCCGCGCGCGCCGAGGAGATCGCCACGCTGCGCCTGGGGCTGGACCTGGGCCTGCGCTTGATCGATACCGCCGAGATGTACGGCGAAGGCCAGTCCGAGGACATGATCGGCGAGGCCATCGCCGGCCGGCGCGACCAGGCCTTCCTGGTCAGCAAGGTCTACCCGTTCAACGCCAGCCGGCGCGGCACCGTGCAGGCCTGCGAGCGCAGCCTGAAGCGGCTGGGCACCGACCGCATCGACCTCTACCTGCTGCACTGGCGCGGCGGCGTGCCGCTGGAAGAGACGGTGCAGGCCATGGAGGCCCTGCAGCGCGACGGCAAGATCCGCCACTGGGGCGTCAGCAACCTGGACCTGTCCGATATGCAGGAATTGTGGGACGCGCCGGGCGGCAGCCGGCTGGCCACCAACCAGCTGCTGTACAACCTGGGGCGGCGCGGCATCGAGTGGGACCTGCTGCCCTGGCTGCGCCAGCGCGGCGTGCCGGTGATGGCCTACTCTCCCATCGAGCAGTCGCGCCTACTGGCGCATCCCGGGCTGAAGCGCTTCGCGCGCGACCACGGCATGACCGCGGCACAGGCGGCGCTGAGCTGGCTGCTGGCGCAGGACGGCGTCATCGCCATCCCCAAGACCAGCCGGCGCGAGCGCCTGCAGGAAAACCTGGAGGCCCTGTCGAAGACGCTGTCGCCTGCGCAGCTGGCCGAGATCGACCGCATCTTCCCGCCGCCCGACGGCCCGACGCCGCTGGAAATGCTCTGAGCCGGCGACGGTCCCGGGTCAGTTCTGGCGGGCCAGGTAGCGCTCGCGCTCGACGTAGCGCACCAGGTATTGGCGCGCATTGTCGCGGGTGTCGCTGGTCACGCGCGCCGCCGCCTGGCGCGCGCTGCTCTTGCCGTGCGACGACGACATCTGCCCATCGAGATAGCTGCGGAACGACTGGTGCATCGCGTCCAGTTCCGGCTGGCACGCCGACAGCGCCAGGTCGGCCACGTCCTTGGACTGGCCCTTGGCCGACAGGTTGTCGTTGGCCTTCTTCTGCGTGCAATCCATGTATTTGGCGCGCAGCGCCTGCCATTCGCTGCCGGTATCGGCCGCCGGGGCCGATGCCGCGGCGTCAGTGGAAGCCCCCGGAGGCTGGGAGGCGCAGGCGGCCAGCAGAAGCAAGGGCAAGGCAGTGAGAAGTTTCTTCATGACTCATCAAGATGCAGTGACGGCGCAGCGGCGGTCACATGGCAACCATAAGCCAGCCATGGGACGTATCGGGCGCAAGGCCCATTATTCTTGCCGCGAACGGTCGTCCTGCACCACCTTCGTCACAAATGGAAACGACTCGTTGGCCTGAATCATTTGCCCGGGTGATTTCGGCGCCTATGCTTCAAAGACGACAACAACACCAAGGAGACGAGATGAAACGTCGAACCTTCCTTTCGGCCAGCGCGGGTCTGGCCCTCGGCACGCTGGCCACCGGCGCGTGCACCACCACCAAGCCCGACGCACCCACCGACAAGGCTGCGCGCCGGCGTGAACTGGATTCGGGCTCGGACGCCACGCTGTCGCGCCTGTACAGCTCGGTCAACGGCGCGCGCGAACTGGGCAGCCGCGCACGCGGCATCCTGGTGTTCCCGAAGACCCTGTCGGCTGGCTTTATCGTCGGCGGCGAGTATGGCGACGGCACGCTGCGCTCCGGCGGCGGCACGCGCGGCTATTACCGGCTGGTCTCGGGCTCGGTCGGCTGGCAGATCGGTGCGCAGTCCAAGGCCGTGATCCTGATGTTCATGACGCAGGACGCCTATGACAAGTTCGTGCGCAGCAGCGGCTGGACCGCGGGCGTGGATGCCACCGTCGCGCTGGCCACGATTGGCGCAAACGGCGTGCTCGATACCAATACCGCCCAGCAGCCCATCGTCGGCTTCGTGCTGACCAATGCCGGCCTGATGGCCGGGCTGAGTTTCGAGGGCAGCAAGATCACCAAGCTCGACCTGTAGCAGCGCTTTCCGGTGGTCGCCGCGCGGCCGGCCGGTCGCGCGGCGCCTGGCATTTTTCGCGGCAGCGCGCCGCGGGCGTTAGAATTCGTCCCTTTGGCCGAATTCCCCATGTGGTTCAAGAATCTGCAGGTCCATCGTTTCTCCGCCCCGTGGTCGCCCAGCGCCGACGAGGTCGAAGCCAGCCTGGCAAAGCACGCCTTCTTTCCCGGCACCAGCCTCGAGATGCAGACGCAGGGCTGGGCCTCGCCGCGTGACAACGGCCAGCTGGTCCACACCGTCGGCCGCCAGATGCTGCTGACGCTGCGCACCGAAAAGAAGCTGCTGCCCACCACCGTGGTCAACCAGGTCACGCGCGCCCGCGCCGCCGAGATCGAAGAGCAGCAAGGCTACAAGCCGGGCCGCAAGCAAATGAAGGAACTGAAGGAGCAGGTCACCGAAGAGCTGCTGCCGCGCGCCTTCAGCATCCGCCGCGACACGCGCGTGTGGATCGACCCTGACAACGGCTGGCTTGCCATCGATGCCGCCGCCGCGGCCAAGGCCGATGAAGTGCGCGGCATGCTGTTCAAGGCGCTGGACCCGCTGCCGCTGATCAACCTGCACGTCAACCAGTCGCCGGTGGCCGCCATGACCGAATGGCTGGCCGGCGATGCGGCGCCCGCCGGCTTTACCGTCGACCAGGAAATCGAGCTGCAGTCCGGGGCCGAGAGCAAGGCCACGGTCCGCTACGTGCGCCACCCGCTCGACCCCGAAGACCTGCGCCGCCATATCGCCGCCGGCAAGCGCTGCACGCGCCTGGCGATGACCTGGAACGACCGCGTCTCGTTCGTGCTGACCGACGGACTGGTGGTCAAGAAGCTGGCGCCGCTCGACGTGATCAAGGAACAGGCCGACGGCACGGCGCACGACGAAGACGAGCGCTTCGACGCGGACTTCACCATGATGGCGGGCGAGCTGTCGGGCCTGCTGGTCGACCTGACCGAGGCGCTGGGCGGCGAGCGCAAGGCCTGAGCCGGCACCCTCGCCATCACGTGGCGCGGTCAGCGATTAGCGGACCGCGCCACGCCCGCGGTTATTCCACCCAGTTCACCTTCGGGAAGCGCCCGGCGAATCCCGCCGGCATCGCCACCACGCGTTTGGCCACATAGTCGAAGAAGACAAAGCCCGACTTGGCCATCGCGATCAGCGCGCCATCGGCGGGCCGCGTGATGCGGAAGATGATGTCGCCGCCGTACTTGTTGAAGTCCATCACGCCCACCTCGAACAGCAGCTGGTCGCGCGCATGGGCCTCGTTGCGGTACATCGTCGCCAGGTCGGTGACGATGATGCCGACGCCTTCCTCACGCACATCCTCGCTGCCGAATTCGAACAGGAACCGCGCCCGCGCCTCCGAAATCATTGAGATCATCGAATCATTGGCAAGGTGGTTGGCCGAATTGATGTCCGTCACGCGCACAGTGAGGTGCGTGGCGTAGCAAAGCTGGTCGGCGGGCAGGTCGAGTTTGAGGCGGGCCATGAGGGTTCAAGCAAGAAATGGATCAAGCGCCGCACAGACCGGACTGACTGAACGCGCCGGCAGCGGCGGCGCCATCATAAGCGATGCCGCGGTTCGGATTGCAGCCCGGCTGCCTGCCCCTGCGCACACCCGATCCGGGTAAGTACTCCCCACCGTTTTCGTCCATCCCGCCGATGCCGCGACACATCGCGGCCTCGTACGCTGCGCGTTGCCGTGGCCATGGCGCACAGAGCCCAGGGCCGCATGCCGACACGACGTCAACCACTGGAGGAAACACCATGCAAGCCGACCGCCGCAAGGCCCTGCACTGGCTGGGAGCCGGATCCCTGGCCGCCGCCGCTACAACCCTGGGAATCGGCCCGGCCCGGGCCCAGCAGGCCTGGCCGGCGCGCCCGGTGCGGCTGGTGGTGCCCTACCCGCCCGGCGGCGCCACCGACGTGCTGGCGCGCGCGCTGGGCGACCCTTTGGGCAAGCTGTGGCAGCGCCCGGTGATCGTCGAGAACCGGCCCGGCGTGGGCGGCATGATCGGCGCCGACGTGGTCGCCAAGGCGCAGCCGGACGGCTACACGCTGCTGCTGGGCCTGCCCAGCCTGGTCCAAACCCCTTATATGGTGGCCAAGCCGCCGTTCGACCCGCTGCGCGACCTGACCGCCATCGGCCAGCTATGCACCTCCAGCCTGGTGCTGACCGCCAGCGCCGCCATGCCGCGCACGCTGCCGCAGATGGTGGCCCTGGCCAAGTCCCAGCCGGACAAGTTGTCCTATGGCACCTATGGCATCGGCACCGGCGCCCACCTCTACATGCAGGTGTTCCTGAAGAATGCCGGCGCCGAGCTGGTCCACGTGCCGTACAAGGGCGAAGCGCCGATCGCCACCGACCTGATCGGCGGCCAGATCTCGCTGGGGACGCTGTCGCCGATGACGGTGCGCCAGCATGCACGCACCGGCAAGCTGCAGCCGCTGGCGGTGACCGGCAACACCCGCGCACCGATGCTGCCCGACGTGCCCACCTTCCAGGAACTCGGCTACAAGGGCCTGGACGGCCCGGCGTGGCTGGGCCTGTTCACCACCGCCGGCACTCCGCAGGCCATCATCGACAAGATCTCGGCCGACGTGGAAACGGTGATGGCCGCGCCCGACATCCGCCAGCGGCTGGGCGATCTGGGCCTGATCGTCAAGACCACGCAGCCGGCGGCCTTCGCGGCGACGACGCGTGCCGACCAGGCGTATTGGGGCAATGTGATCAAGGAAAACAATATTCGGCTGGATTGAGGCGTGGCGCGACCGGCGTCCGTTCGCGCCGGAGCTCACTCATCCTTTTCGTCGCCGGTAGGGAAATGCACGCCGGCCCGGCGTGCCGCCAGCATGATGTGGCGCTCCATCGCGCGCTGTGCCTGCTCCGGCTGGCGCGCGGCCAGCGCCTCGATGATGGCGCTGTGCTCGACGAAGGTGGCGTTGCGCGCGCCGCGCCGGTAGTACGGCAGGCGCTGGCTCTCGCGCATCACCTCGGCGCTTTCGCGCAGGATCTCGCGGATGACCTGGTTGCCCGAGACCGTGACGATCAGCGTGTGGAACTCATAATCCAGCTGCGACGCCTCGTCATAGGCATCGGCTTCGATCGCCCGCTGCATCGTGGCCGCGTTCTGGCGCAGCTGCTCGATCTCGGCGGCGGCGATGGCCAGTGCGGCCAGCCGCGCGGTCAGGCCTTCCAGCGCAAAGCGCAGCTGGTAGATATCGATCAGCGAATGCGTGGCGGCAAAGCGCCACGGCGGCGCGGCGGCGGCGCTGTCGCCGGCGGCGGTCACATAGACGCCCTTGCCCGGGCGCGACACCACCACGCCCATCCCCTGCAAGGTAGAGATCGCCTCGCGCAATGACGCGCGGCTGATGCCGACCTTCGCCGCCAGTTCCCGCTGCGCCGGCAGCAGCGTGCCCGCGGGGAACGTGCCGTCGCGCACCCATTGCTGGATAAGGCTGACGGCCTGGTTGGCGACGGAGGCGGAAGATCCTGTCATACGTGCGGGGAAAACCAGTAAGGGGACGCTTAACGGAAAGCCAGAGCGCAGGGCCGGCTGCCGGAAATTCTAGCCGACAATCCGGCCCGCCCCGCCCCTTACTTGTTGACCAGCCTGGCAGGCACCGAGTACGTCAGCAGCGCGCCGCACAGCAGCACCGCCGCCAGCACGAACATCGCGGCATCGGTGCTCTGGGTGGCATCCTTGATCAGCCCGATCATGTACGGGCTGATAAAGCCGGCCAGGTTGGCGAACGAGTTGATCAGCGCAATGCCCGCCGCCGCGCCGACGCCCGACAGGATCGAGGTGGGCAGGCTCCAGAACAGCGGCGACGTGGCCAGGCTGCCGCCGGCTGCCAGCGCCAGCGCGGCGAGCGACAGCGCGGTGTTGTGGCTGAACACGGCGCTCAGCACCAGGCCCGTGGCGGCGCAGCAGAACGGCACGATCAGGTGCCAGCGGCGTTCGCGCATGCGGTCGGAGCTGCGGCTGACCAGGATCATCGAACACACCGCCACGCCGAACGGGATCGCGGTGAGCAAGCCCACATCCAGCACGCTTTTCACGCCGGTCTGCTTGATCAGCGTGGGCAGCCAGAAGGTCAGCCCGTACTGGCCCATCACCGTGCAGAAGCAGATCATCGTCATTTTCAGCACGCGCGGATCCGTCACCACGTGGCGCAGCGACATGTGGGCGCTCTTGTGCGCATTCTCCGCGGCGATATTGCGCTCCAGCAGCGCCTTCTCGTCCGCCGTCAGCCAGCGCGCGGACTGGATGTTGTTGTCCAGGTACCAGAGCACCGCCACGCCCACCAGCAGCGACGGCACCGCCTCGATCACGAACATCCACTGCCAGCCGCGCAGGCCGTTGACGCCGTGCATGGCTTCCATCACCCAACCCGACAGCGGCCCGCCAAAAATGCCCGAGATCGGGATCGCGGCCATGAACAGCGCCACCATGCGCGCACGCCGGTGCGACGGGAACCAGTAGGTCAGGTACAGGATCATGCCCGGATAGAAGCCGGCCTCGGCCGCGCCCAGCAGGAAGCGCAGCACGTAGAACTGCGTGCTGGTCTGCACGAACATCATCGCCGCCGAGATCAGGCTCCACAGGATCATGATGCGCGAGATCGTGGCCTTGGCGCCGATGCGGTGCATCAGCAGGTTGCTGGGCACCTCGAAGAAGAAATAGCCGATAAAGAACAAGCCCGCGCCCAGGCCGTAGACCGCCTCGCTGAACTGCAGGTCGGCCAGCATGTTGAGCTTGGCAAAGCCCACGTTGACCCGATCCAGGTAGGCCACCACGTAGCACAGCATCAGGAACGGCAGCAGCCGCCAGGCCACCTTGCGGTACACCGCGTCCTCCCTGGCCTGGGCGTGCGGCTGCGGCGCGGCTATGCCATCCGGCCCGGCATGCGCGGTTTCAGTCGGAATCATGGAAGTCTCCCTTGGTTGTTCGAGTCTCGACGCAATGCGGTCGCAGCCGGTTTATCGTCATACCGGTCTGACCAGTTGATGCCGAATGGTAGGGAGCCACCTCGCCGGTGTCAAGGCGATGTCACGTGGGGAAAGCCCTCAGCGGCATGAAATCGGCCAATGGGAGGCCGCCCGGCGCTTGTGCTTCGCTATGACTTGCTGCAGAATCCGGCTCAACTGGTCTGACCAGTAGAGCCATTCACGGAATCGCTCGCGCGGCGTTCAACTGCTTGCCGGTGATTCTCAGATCTGGAGACTTATTGATGGAAACCACGCTTGCGCGCATGGCGGGCGCCCGCATGCGCCTGCACCCGCAGCCGCTGACCGCAGCTGCCTTTGCGCCCTTTGGCGACGTCATCGAGACCCGTCCTGCAGGCGATCCCGGCGCCTTTCCGATCAACGGCGGCATGGTCACGCGCCACCATGACCTGGCCACGGTCGAGCTCGGCGGCGGCCGTGCCCTGATCAACCTGTTCGAGGCCAGCCCCTACGCCTTTCCGATGGAGATCGCCATGCTGGAGCGCCATCCACTCGGCAGCCAGGCGTTCATTCCGCTTTCGGAGCGCCCTTTCCTGATCGTGGTCGCGCCGCCCGGGGACACGCTCGAAGCCGACTCCGTCAGCGCGTTCATCACCAATGGCAGGCAAGGCGTCAATTACCGCGCCGGTGTCTGGCACCACATGCTGCTGGCCATGGACGCGCCCTCATGCTTTGCCGTGGTCGACCGCGGCGGCGATGGCAACAACTGTGAAGAGCGCTGGCTGGCGCAGCCGCTGCTGCTTGAACTGCCAGGCGCCTGACAACGCGAAGGCATGGCGCGGTACTGCCCCGCGCTGGCTCATGCCACCAGCTTGCGCAGCCGTCGCTCCATCGCCGGGACGATGTTTCCGGCGCTCCTGGCCAGATTGACCTGCATCGCGGCCGCAGCGACGTCCCTGAGCGAGGGCTCGATCTCGTATCCCTTGCCGCTCATCCACAAGAGCACTTCCCACAAATGCCAGAGGGAACTTGCGCCTTCGTGCACCGGCGGGGGAAAGGAGGCCGGGTGGCCGAGCATCAGCTTGCGCATGTTCTGGCGCGACATGCCGAGGGTGTCGGCAATGTCCGTCAGGCCAACGAGGTCCGGTGCCGCTTCGATCAGCGTGGCGGACGGCATCGCGCGCCTGGCATTGGTAAGCGCGCTGACAATGGCGTCGGCCGCTGATTCCGCTTCCCGGTCGAACGTGAGCGCAATCCGGCCGACCACGCCGGTACCGACGGTCGCATCATCGCACCCGGCTTCATAGAGGCGTTCGACCAGCGTGTCGGGATCGCTGTCATCCGCCGACAACTGGTATCTCAAGGTGAACGCGTATTCCATGGCGGTGGTGTCTCCTTCAGCTCGACCGACATCACGACTTCGTGCCGATGCAAGCAGTTGACTAGCAGGCCAACAAGGCTAGTCGCACCAGAAAAGGTTGTCAGATGACAACTTTTTCCATGAGGCGTTCGTGGCCAGAAAGACGGTGGTAGTTCCGCGCGCACAACAACGACGACGTTCAGACCTGCGGTAGCGGAACGGGCATCGCCCCTTCGCTTACGCCACCGCCACCCCACCCAACCTGAACACCGCCACCGCCTCGCGCAGCGCGCGCGCCTGTTCCGCCATCGACTGCGTCGCCGCCGAAGCCTGCTCGACCAGCGCGGCGTTCTGCTGCGTGACCTCGTCGAGCTGGCCGACCGCCTGATTGACCTGCTCGATGCCGTGGCGCTGCTCGCCCGACGCCGCCGCGATCTCGTTGACGATGCGCGAGACCTGCGCCATCGCCGCCGTCATCTCTTCGATCGTGCCGCCGGCGTTGCCGACCAGTGCGTGGCCGGCCGCGACGCGATCGACTGCAACGTCGATCAGCGCCTTGATTTCGCGCGAGGCCACCGCGCTGCGCTGCGCGAGCGTGCGCACCTCGTTGGCGACCACGGCAAAGCCGCGCCCCTGCTCGCCGGCGCGCGCCGCTTCGACGGCCGCGTTCAGCGCCAGCAGGTTGGTCTGGAAGGCGATGCCTTCGATCACGCCGACGATATCGCCCACCTTGGCCGAGCGCTCCGCGATCTCCTGCATGGTGGCGACGACAGCGCCCATCACATCGGCGCTGCGCCCCGCGATATCGCGAGCCAGCGCGGTCTGCTGCGAGACCTGTTCGATGTTCTCGGCATTGGCGCGAACGGTCAGCGTCAGTTCATCCATGCTCGCGGCGGTCTCCTCCAGCGAAGCCGCCTGCTGCTCGGTGCGCGCCGACAGATCGAAGTTGCCGTTGGCAATCTGCGCGCTGGCCGCCGCTACGCCCTCGGCGTTGCGACGCACCAGTCCGACCACATCGGACAAGCTGTGCTGCATCTCTTGCAGCGCCTGCATCAGCGCGGCGATCTCGTCCTTGCCGCGCGTATCGATGCGGCTCGACAGGTCGCCCCTGGCAACGGTCTGGGCCACGTTCAGCGCACGGGACAGCGGACGCGTCAGGGCACGGCTGAACACCATCGCGCCTGCCAGCCCGCAGACGAACGCGGCAAACATCAGCGCATAGCTCAGCGTGGCGGCACGGCTCGCCTTGGCTGCCGTCTGCGCGGACACGGCCGCGGCGTCGGACGCGATCAGTCGCGCAGCTTCCTGCAGCAGCCGCGCCGGTTCGCGGTCCACACCAGCCACGACGCGGTCACCTGCAGCCGGTTCGAAACCAGCCGCCTTGAAGGACTCGAAGCCGCGCCGATAGCCCTCGCCCATCGCGGCGTGCGCGCTGGCGAACTGCGCGACCAGCTCCATCGATTTGCCGTCGGGCAGGCGCCTGGCCAGCACCGCGCCACGCTCGCGGATCGCCGCCTCGCGCGCGCCGAAGGCGGCCCAGTGCTTGTCGAGCCGGGCCGCGTCGCTGCCGCTCAGGATCGTGTTCTTCCACTCCTGGATCTGCTCCTTGAAATCCACCAGCATCGCCGTGACCAGCCGTTCTTCCTCGACCCTTTCGAGCACCACATGGTTGTAGTCGTCAATCGATCGGTTCAGGGTGCTCAGGCCATACAGCGCGCCGGCGAACATGACGATAAGCGCCGCCGCGAAGGCGAGCGGAAGTTTGACTGCGATCTTCATTACGGATTTCCGATGGGCATGGGGACGCCCCAGCGCAGGCGCTGGTTTGGCATGGCTCTTATCGGCAGGGAGATCCGTAAGTTGAGTCGGAAGTCGGAGTACGAGGCACGGGCTCGTGCCCTCGCATCCGGTACCGCAAGTGGGAGAACTGGGAGGCGTACACTGCGGCATAACTGGTTCGCAACCGGCCGAGCCAGCCTGCCCCCATGACTATGTCCGTCCCGCTGATCCACTCCGACCGCCTGACCTTGTCGCCCTTCTGCGGCCACGACGCGGCCGAGGCGTGGCCCTGCATCACCCCCACGCTCGCCCGCTACATGGAATGGGATCCCGCCCCGTCGCCCGAGGCGTTTCGCGACGTCTGGCAGGCGTGGCTGCCGGCTATGGAAAAAGGCACCGACTTCGTCTTCACCGTCCGTCGGAGCGGCGACGGTCTTTTCCTCGGCCTGGCCGGGCTGCATCATGCCGACACGCCGGCGCCGGAGTTCGGCATCTGGATCCGCGAAGACGCCCATGGGCACGGCTTTGGCAAGGAAGCGGTGCTGGCCGTGTGGGCGTGGGCGACGGCCACCCTGCGGCCGGCGCGCTTTGTATATCCGGCCGCCGAGCAGAACTGGAAGAGCCGCCGGATTGCGGAAGCGATGGGCGGCGTGGTGGTGGGCCGGCAGCCGGCGCCCAAGTTTGTGCGAGTGGTTTATTCGGTGCCGGTGAAGTAGCCGGCCCGCCGAACGGCAACAGGCAGCCGATCCGTACCGGCCAGCGAAGTGGCCCGACGCCTTTATCGATAGCCTCGGTCGAAGCGGGGATTCAACGCCCCTTCCACACCGGCGGACGCTTGCCCACGAAGGCTTCCACCCCTTCCCGGAAGTCGTCGCTGCCATAACACTGCCGCACCAGGTCATCGGTATCGGCCACCGCCGCTACGGTCTGGCGGCGCAATGACTCCTTGATGACCGCCTGCGTCACCGGCGCCAGTGCGCCAAGCCGCTCGCACAGCGCGGCGACTTCGGCTTCCAGCGCCTCGGGTGCATGCACGCCTTCAAGAAAACCGCAGGCCAGCGCCGCATCGGCATCGAGCACCTGCGCCAGCAACAGCATGCGCCGCACCGGCTGCAGTCCCCACGCCGCGCGCAGCTTGGCCAGGTTCTGCGCCGACAGCGTATTGCCCAGCGTCTTCGCGATCGGCACGCCGAAGCGGGCCTTGGGCGTCGCCAGCCTGAAGTCGCACGCGGTGGCGATGGCCAGCCCGCCGCCCACCGCCCAGCCTTCGATGACCGCAACCGTAGGCATCGGCAGCTGCTCGACCAGCGCGATGCCCTCGTCGATGCGCGCTTCATACGCGACCCCGTCGTCGCTGCCGGAAAACTGCCGGAACTGCGCGATGTCGGTCCCCGCGACAAAGGCCTCGCCGCCGGCGCCGCGCAGCACCGCCACGCGCGCGCCGGCGGTGCCTTCCGCGGCCAGCACGCGGCAGTGTTCGGCGAGCTGCCCGTACATTGCCCACGTCATCGCATTGCGCGCGGCCGGGCGGTCGAACGTCAGCGTCGCGATCCTGCCCTGCCTGGTCAGCGTGACCCGGCCTTCGCCGGCCGCCTGCAGCGGGGCGCTCATGCGCCGAACGCGCCGGCCGCGGCCAGCGACTGCTGTTCGTCCTGCGACATCCCCAGCTCGGCGAGGATCTCGGCGGTGTGCTGGCCCAGCAGCGGCGGCGGGCGCCGCACCTGCTGCGGCGTGCCGCCCATCTTCACCGCGAAGCCGATATTGGGCACCTTGCCCTCGATCGGATGATCGATCTCGATGCGCATCTGGCGGTGCCTGCCGTGCTCGCTGTCGAACGCCTGCGGATAGGTCAGGATCGGCCCGGCCGGAATGCCGACGGCTAGCAGTTGCTCGATCCAGTAGTCGGCACTCTGCTTGCCGAAGCTCTCTTCCAGCGCGCCGATCAGTGCCTGCCGGTTGGCCAGGCGCAGCGCGACCGTGGCAAAGCGTTCGTCCGCCAGCAGGTCGGGCCGGTCCAGCGTCTTGCACAGCAGCTGCCACAGCTTCTGGTTGGTCGCGCCCATCACGAAGTAGCCATCGGCGGCCTTCATCGCCTGGTACGGCGCGCTCATGCGGTTGGCGGTGCCGAGCGGCTCGGGCTCGCGCCCGGTGCCCCAGTATTCGCAGGTGTCCCACACCGAGAACGCCAGCGCGGAATCGAACAGCGACGCATCGACATACTGTCCCCTGCCGGTCTCTTTCGCGCCGATATAGGCGGACAGCATGCCGTAGGTCGCGAACAGCGCACAGCCGATATCGGCCACCGGCACGCCCGCCTTCACCGGCGCGCCGCCCGGATAGCCCGTCACGCTCATCACGCCCGACATCGCCTGCGCCATCAGGTCGAAACCCGGCCGCGTCGCCCACGGCCCGCTCTGGCCGAAGCCCGAGATGCTGCAGTAGACCAGCTTCGGGTTGATATGGCTGAGGGTCTCGTAGTCGATGCCCAGGCGCTTCATCACCCCGGGGCGATAGTTCTCGACCAGGATGTCGGCGGTTTCCGCCAGCCGGTACAGCACCTCGCGGCCGGATTCGGTCTTCAGGTCCAGCGTGACGCTGCGCTTGTTGCGGTTCATGTTGAGGAAACCCATGCTGTCCGGGCCCTTCATCTTGAACCCCATCGAGCCGCGCGTCTGGTCGCCGCCGTCGGGCGGCTCGATCTTGATCACGTCGGCGCCCAGGTCCGCCAGCAGCATGCAGGCGTAAGGGCCGGCCATGACCTGGCTGACATCGAGCACGCGTACGCCGGCAAGCGGCAGGCGCGCAGCGTTGGCGTGGGTTGTGTCGGCGCTTGCGTCGCGGGAATCCATCATCGGTTGCATCCTGGGAAATTGGTTCGTGCTGCGTGCATCGGTGCGTCGGCGGTCGCCCATCAGCTTTCCGCCTTCACGCCGGCGTCCTTGATCACCTTGGCCCATTTGGCCGATTCCGCGGTGATGTAGGCGGCGAACTGCTGGTTCGATCCGCCCGAGTCCTCGGCGCCGAAGCTCTTCAGCCGCTCCGCCACGTCCGGCATCGCCAGCACGCGGTTGACGTCTTCGTTCATGCGCTGCGCCAGCGCCGGCGGCATCCCCTTCGGGCCGACCAGCCCGTACCACGACGCCGCGTCCAGGCCCGGGAAGCCCGACTCCGCCAGTGTCGGCACGCTTGGATGGCTGGCCGCGCGCTTCAGGCGCGTCTGCGCGATCGCGATCACCTTGCCCTGCTGGACGAACGGCGTGGCCGCGGTCATGGTGTCGAAGGCATAGTCGATCTGGCCGCCGAGCAGGTCCGCCACCAGCGGGCCCGAGCCCTTGTACGGCACGTGGACCACGTCGATCTTCGCCTGCATCCGGAACAGTTCCAGCGCCAGGTGCTGCGCCGAGCCGATGCCCGAAGAGCCGAACGAGATCTTGCCCGGGTTCTTGCGGCACAGCGCCACGATGTCCGAAACCGTGCGCACCTTCTGTTCCGGACGGCAGGTCAGCATATTGGGCGTGACCCCGACCATCGAGATCGGCGTGAAGTCCGCGCGCGGGTCGTACTTGACGTCCAGCAACGCCGGCGCGATCGCATGGCTGTTGACATGCGCCATCAGCAGCGTGGTTCCGTCAGGCGGCTGCTTGGCCACATAGGCCGCGGCAATCGCACCGGTGGCGCCGGGCTTGTTCTCCACCACCACGCTGGTGTTCCACATCACGCCCAGCTTCTGCCCGATCACCCGCGCCAGCACGTCCGTGCCGCCGCCGGGGGCAAAGCCCACCACGATACGAACCGGCCCCGCCACATTGGCCGCGCGCACCAGGCCGGGCACCGCCAGCCCGGCCGCGGCCGCCAGAAGAAATTGCCTGCGCTGCATTGCGTGTCTCCTCTATCGTTTGGAGTCCATCTTGCGCAATGCACCGGCCCAGGGCTATCGCTATTTTCGGGATTCAGGTTTCGCGTTTTGCGCAAGCACCTGCAGCACGCTCAGCGCCGCCGACGACAGCACCCCATGAGGCCGATGGCACAGCACAAAATGCCGCGCCGCCCACTCCCCCGCGATCGGCAACCGCACGAAGCGGCTGCCCCCCGCCACCTCGCGCGCGATCGCCTCCGGCATCACCCCGCCGCCCAGGTTCTGCGCCACCAGCGCCGCGATGCTGTCGAACCCGCTCACCCGCATGCGCATCCGCAACACCCGCCCCGCATCTTCCGCCAGCCGCTCCAGCCCCACGGAAATCGCCGAACTCTCGCCCAGCACGATCAGGTCACAGTCCAGCACGTCCTCCGTCGTCACCTTCCTGCGCTTCGCCAGCGCATGGCCGCGCGCCACCACCAGCACCAGCCGGTCGCTCCGGTACGGCGCCGTCGGCAGGTCGACCACACCCAGGCTGCCTTCATAAATACCGATATCGACAGTGCCCCGGCGCAGCGACTGCTGGACTTCCTGGCTGTTCATTTCCTGCAGGTCGATCCGGACACCGGGGCATTCCGTGGCGCAGCGCTGGATGTCGAACGGCAGGAACTGGATCACGGCGGACTTGGGCGCGGCCACCCGCACCACGCCGAGGTCGCCGCCGACGAAGGACGCGGCGTCGTCCTGCATGCGCTGGACGGTGTGGGTAATGCCGCGGGCGTGGGCCAGCAGCGCGCGGCCGGCTTCGGTACAGGCCATGCCATGGGGCAGGCGCTCGAACAGGGAAACGCCGAGCTGGGATTCGAGCTCGAGGATGCGGCGGGAGGCGGCGGCCGGGGCCAGGTGGAGGCGTTCGGCGCCGCGGGTGATGCTGCCCTGGTCGGCGACCGCGATGAAGAGCTGGATCGTCGTGAGGTCGAAATGCAGCCGGGGTTGGCGCGAGTGGGCGGGGGACGTCACGATGGTCTGCGCGCGGGTCGGCGTCGTTGGGTCGAGCTACGGAAGGAAGTTGGAGAAACTGCCACGAGCAATAGCTGCGCGTGCTCGCCCATTTTCCGCTCAACATCGAGCCCCGGCAATTGCCGGTTTCCCGTGTCCAGACAAGGCCCCACCAACAATCACCGCAGCGTCCGCAACGCCTGCTTCAGGATCTTCCCGACCGCATTACGCGGCAGACCACCGAGGAATTCAACGGCTGTCCCCCGCTTGAATCCGGTGAGCCGTTCCCGGCAAGCGACCAGAATATCCGCCTCCGTCACCGGCGTCCCCCGGCTTGCATACTACGACGTCACGGGCATCTTGCACCCACCTATCAAGGGAGGCTTTGCCTTACTTTGGCCAAGGCAAGAAAAGTAAAACACCCCACCAACATCACGGCATCAAGGAGGATTGGGGCTTCCGGCGAAAAATATTCCGACAAGAAGGGAGTGATCGCTTGTCCGGCGGCCTGGCATAGAAAAGTGCTGGACCCCAGCATGCCATAGACGAACGGGATCTGCTCCAGTGAATAGCTGTCAGTCAGCAAGCGGTGAAAGCTCGTGAAGTAAATAGAGACCCCCAGCCCACCCACTGCGAAACCAAGGCCAAGCAACAGCGACCAATGCTGTGTGAATAGTGCTGCCAAGGGTTGGGTGCACAGTAAGGTCAAGGCCAGGGCCAATCTGTGTCGGATAGAAAGTCTCGACGTCCATGGACTGACGAGGAATAAGGCCAATCCTCCGGCCGCTGCCATCGTAAACGAATAGCCTAACTGCTCGGGCGAGAGCCGATGTGCTGCAACTGCATAGATTGGCCAGCCCGCCAGCCACAATCCCAGGCAGAAGAACTGCACATGGTGAACGAACAAGATGCTTTTTTGCTGCCGAAGGGCGTGAATCTGATCCGAGAACTTCGTTGAGCTTCGTTCCTTCCGGCTAGACTCGGCTCGGGTGGAATCTTGTCGATGGCTCGTAACCAGAAGGCATAACGAATACAGTAGCGCCGGAAAGACAAAGGCAGCCTGGATACCGAAGTGAGCCACAAGCACGCCGCCGATGGCAGGTCCAATCAACCGGCCGGTGTTCTGTGATAACACATAGCTTTCATTGACAGCGTCGAAACCGGGAAGGCCAGCCCTCCGGTTCAGCAACGTTCGCCAGGATACAACGAACAATGACAAGCCCACCCCCTCCACAAAGCGTGCCGATATCACCCAAAATGCATGGTCGCAGCAGGCCATCACAATGCTACTGACGAGAGAACATCCCAGGCCGGTCAGGTAGTAGCGACCCGCATTGCCCGGGCTTATGATCAATCCGGCGCAAGGCTGAAATAACGTTCGCCCGAGGGCGGCTCCGGCGAGGAACATACCTGCCTCAAAGGCAGACAGGCGCAGGCTCGCCGCCAGGATTGGAAAAAAGCCGGTAGCGGTAGTTGATGCAGTCCAGAACAGTGCACCCTGTAGGAAAACTAAGATAGCGGCGCTACTTGATTGGCTTCTTGTCACCTCATGTTCCTTACCGCCTGACAGGTCTGCAGCCGACAGTACTTTCTACAGGTCAATGTATCTCGGTAGCAAGTCTTGATCGACGAGCCGAACCTCAATGGCATTTGCCGCCCTGACGTGTTCCGGATCGGTGCCGGAAAAAGGCGCGTCGGTTACGCTCACGACAATCGTTCCCACTCGCTTGTTGTCCTCGTCGGGCACGCTAATCAGTGCGCGAGCTTCCGGAATTTGCTGCTCCGTGAGGAGCATCGGCAGGTAGAGCATCCAGCCTACAGCAGGACGATCCGGAAAGACTTGAACATACTTCTGTGTATCGACGGTAGCGACTAACGGGCGCCAGATCTTTACCGCCTCGCTCAAGACCTTGGCAACCGTGGACCAAGGGCCCAATCGACTCGCTGGAGGCTTAGACCCTAGAGTAAGACTCATCGCCGACGCCGCACCGTCAGCCCGATCAAAAAAGTAAGAAATGGACGCGCCTTGCGACTTCGCGAGCTGCCCATTCCATATGACGAAGGTCTTTATGGCATTCTCTCCTTCCAACTCCTGGTCCAGGACCGACAGTGCAGCCGTGGTGGGGCCTTGTCTGTCGAAGACCAAGTACCGGTAAGAGTCCTCTTTCGTGTCAGCTGCCAACAGCCACGCGGATTCATCGAGCAGCGCGTCTTGTGTTCCCAGAAATCGCGTTAGCTGCTGGACGAGGGACAGATGATCTTTCAAAGTGAGCCGTGGATCGGATGCGAGCCTAAATCGCAGCTTCAGTTCGTGTGACATAGCCAGTATCAGGGAATGAAGACGACCTCAATACGCGGCGCCGCTTCTCCGATCGCCTCTCGCATATACGCGAACGATATGGGCTCCATGAAATGCCACCGCAATCGCGTCGGTGGAATCGGCTGCGCTGCTTGTTCCTGCCGTACAGCACTGGCAGTCATTACTGCAAAGATCTTTTTTTGAAACGGATAACGAAACTCCCCATCCGCATCAAAAAACTGGTCATAGGTAGATTTCGCCTCTTTCAAAAGACACTGTCCTGATGCAAAACCATCGAACCTAACGCCGTTGAAGCTCCATTCGCACAGAAATCCTTCAGCCGCATCCGGCATACCAGAGACGCGGCGCTGATACGAAATAGCTTCGGCGCTCCACCCTGCTGTCGGCTGAAGCACAATCCCGCCATGATCAGGTGGACATTCTTCACATCTATCCTTTTCTTTTGCCGGAGACTCAGCACGTGAGATAGGAGTGGTTCTCGAGTTCTCAGCTTCCTCCGTCCGTTGACGCGCTGCCTCCGTTGCAGCGCCGGCCGCCGCTGCGGCTCCAAGCCACTGAAGCACTCTTGACGCGATCAAACGGATAGCAGGAATTGCAAGCGTCGCCATCAACCGGTCTCCTTGAGAACGAGCTTCATCACCGCCGACAGGTCATCCAGTCTTTGTTGCGGGGTTGCTCCCGGCTTCGAGAGATAAGCGCGGATTTGGCGATCCGTTGCTATCTGCGGTGCATCTGCGCAGAGATAGAGCAACTTCACGATGCATTGAGTCGACAGAAGACCTGACTCTGCCGCCAAGCTATAACCCGCTTGCATTCGGCTGCAGATTTCCTCTCTACCCGGGGTCCGCAACAATTCCGGACGATGGGCCAGAAACTGTTCGCATACCGCGCCGACGAAGTTCTGAATTTCTAAGTGCCGCAGCGCCTGCCATTGCGTCTCACTGAGCGTCAGCATGCTGTCTCCCTATCCAGACTCTGATGCCCTTGTCCAGGAAATGCCATTCGTGGATATGACCGAAGAATTCCGTCCGTTGATCGCCTGCCATCAATTGAAAAAGAGCTGCCAGCACACGTGGGTCCCAAAACCGCAAGAGCGCAGTTCGTCCGTCGGGCAGCTTAACGTCGAGTCTCACCTGCAGCAGTTGTGAAAGCCCCGTGAGATCAGCTTCGGCGATGAGCCAGGTGACGGCCGGCGCCGCCATTTCCAGTGAGATCAAGTCACGCAGGACTACTTCATTTGCCTGCGTCGCATCAACCAACCAAGGGCCCGCATGTGCGAGCGCGTCATCCGCTGTACCGGAGAACAAGGCAACCACCACGCCGGGCAGGTGTTCAAGCTGTCGCTCCCGATACTGCTGATACAGCGCGCCGTCCACCAGGGCATACAGATAATGCGCGTTGCATGCTTGCCCAAGGTAGTTGGCACAATGGGGTCGTGGCAACGGAGCAAATCCGCAAAGATATGCGGCCGATTCTGCAAAGGTGATGGAAACGGCTGCAGCCGGTAAGCGGACGTGGTCGCGTTTTTGGAAGCCCGAGTCGGCCGGTGCGCGTGCGACAGAAGAAGTAACGAGTTTTCTCAGTTTCAGGTCGAAACCAAGACTCAAAGCGTCATCGGTTCATCGAAAGCCCTTTGCCAGCTGTGGATCTCCACGCGCTCGCGTAGCCCTTGCGTCCAGAACGGGTCCGTTTGAATGAGGGCCTCGACCTCCGCTCGGTCCGCAGCCCGGACAATCCAGAGCCCGCCAACCGCGCCTTCATTCGGAGCTTCGCGCAAAGAACCGGCGATCGGGATCATGTCGCGATGCTGGGCTAGCCAATCGAGATGGGTCTGCAAAAAAGCGTTGCGCAGAGCCAGCTGGTCAGGCTTGTCGTGGAAGCGAACGGCAAAGATCATGGTTTTCCTCGATTACGGCGTTGATCTCGCTAGGCGTCTGCGAGGATTCTCGCTGCGTCGCAGCCAGCCTTCCCCGCATATCGCGAATCGACAGAAAATTCTTCTGCAATGTTCCGAATACTCTGACGACCATTGTCTGGCAACACACCTTAATCTGCGAGCAGATGGGTCTCGAACAGTGTGAAATGACCAAGTCTGGTCCAGAGACCCCGCATGACTTCGATCTCTGAAGGTGACCCGCGATGAGGTTTCTGTTGGATTTGTATAAGGACTGGATCTTCGCCTACCGAATCGCGGTCAGAAAGTACCCAGGCTTGCCAATGCACTTCTGCGGAGCAACCCTGTTTGTAGCGCTGTCCGCGGCATTATCAACGCTTGTTCCCTACCTCTTGCGTGAGACAACCAATGCTCTGTCTGTAGACGCCACGCTTGGCGCTACCGCCATGCCGGTGATTCTGGCAGCCGCGTACGGACTCGCCTGGACAACCGCGCGCGCCTTTGAGTGGCTGAAAGCGATGATTTTCACGGCCGTCCTCGCCAGGTGTGATGCCGCATTCCACGGCGCCATCTTTGCCAGACTGATCAGGGCTGACTACCCGCGCCTGAATGCGGAGGACCCAGGCAAGCTGGTCTCAGTCATTGCGCGAAGCCGGGCCGCTTTCAGTGCAATCACGTTTTCGGTGTTCTGGGCAATCATCCCGATTGTTCTCCAGCTGGTACTTTCCAGCGTCGTTCTGTGGCAACTGACCGACGGCGCGTTTGCTCTCGGATTTGCCGTCTCCGTGTTGCTTCTCTTTGCCGCGACATGGTTCCTCGCAGAGCAAAGCAAAAGCGCTCATGAAGAGATCTTCAGCGGTGTCGACATGCTGTCGAGCCATCTGGTTGAAAGACTCGGATTCATGCTGGACATCAAACTCAACAAGGCATATGCGAGAGAAGATGCCGCGTTGCACCGCACGCTTGATGTCTATATCGGCAAGATCACCCGCGGGAACATCAGGCTCGCACTTCTTCTCGCGGCGCAAGCCATCTGCACCGGCCTCTTGCTTACGCTTTTCTCGGTGACGACTGCATACGGCGTCACGCACTCCGTACTCCGTGCGGGCGATTTCGTCATGGTTGTTGGCTACGTCGTGACACTGGCGATGCCATTCACCAACCTCGCGGGATCGCTGTCCGATTTGCGCCGCAACCATCTCGCGCTGCGCGAGGGTTTTGGCCTGCTGGAGATGCCAATCGAGCGCAGTGAATCCAGCGTACACATCGACCATGCTGCGAAGGAAGTCTGCCGCATTGAGAACGTAATTGTCACGCAAGCCGGAAAGCAGATTCTGCGGGACGTGAATATCACTATCAGGCAGGGCGAGCTTGTCGCGCTCATCGGGCCATCGGGTGCGGGCAAATCGAGCCTGGTTCACCTGATGCTTGGACTCGCGCGCCCCGCGGCTGGCACAGTCCATCTATTTGGTGCGGAGGTCAGCAAACTGTCGGTCAGCGATATCGCAAGCGAAGTCGCTGTCGCACCTCAGGCGCCGATGATCCTGACCGGCTCACTCAGGGAGAATCTGACCTACGGCTGTGACAACCCGCCTTCAGAACGCGCGCTGCACGAACTCGTTGCCTTGCTTGAATTGAATGAGATCGCCGCAGACGGAAACGACGACATCCTGGATCGTCCGCTGGGCATTCAAGGCAGGGACCTGTCAGGAGGGGAACGCCAGCGCGTCGCGCTGGGTAGAGCGCTCGCTCGCCGCCCGGCGGTCCTCATTCTGGACGAACCCACCTCATCGCTCGATCCACAACGCGAGGAGCGCATCTTTGCGCGTGTCCGGGAGCGGGTGCCAACGCTGATCGTGGCAACGCATCGACATGCGCTGGTCCGGGCGGCAGATCGTGTATATCGCATTGCAGACGGTAGCGTCCAGGAGCACTCCCCTGAGTGTTGCAAACACCTAACTTGAGATGTTTCTTCGGCCGTCTTGGGAAAGTTCTGATTCCCCAAGCCGAAAACAAGAACCACTCTGTAAGTGCGCCCTTCTGGTCAACAGCGGATCCCGTCCGGCGAACCGCTCAGGTTCAGTGACATGCCCATCCGCGGGCCATGGTCCTTAGGGAGGTTCGCAATGCCTGCACTGCAGGGGTTATCCGGCGCACCAGCCGGTACGCTTATCACCATCTCGGAGTTGCATCGTCTGGCAACTCTGCTTGGTTGTGGTTACGACATTGACGCCACCATGAAGAAAACGGCCACTGGGTGGTTATCTTCACCATTGCCGATCGTCGCTACGGACTTAGTACAGTACGGGGCCAGTTAAGGCGCTGGCGCCGGCTCGAGTCTCTTCTGGCGTTCTTGAGATCACATTGCCAACACCACGACGCTATGCGTTTGCATACTGAAACATGGACTTTTTCTCGGTCCGGCGTGCTGAGCACCTGACTGTCAGCGCATGCGCCGCAGTGTTGCAGCTGAAACAAGCGTGGAAATCGTACAGACAACGGCGACCGGCAGTGCTGAATCGTTGTAGGCAAGACTCGCCAGGAACGCGACAGCCCCGCCGGTCAACGTCTGCAAGCCGCCCAACATGCCAGCGGCAAAGGCACGGTACTCGGCGGCGACATTCATGATCCACGCGTTGGCGATGGGTACGATAAGGCAGTAGCCCAGCTGGGCAGCAGCCAATGCTGCCAGGAAAAGGGGCAGCGCGTGCGCTTGGGTGATCGAGAGGAGCAATAGTCCAAGCGAGGAAAGGCCTAGACATAAAATGCCGGCCGCAACAAGGCTGCGCTCAGGTACGCGTGCCATCAACGCGCCGGAGCACAGGTAGCCGATTACGCCGACCCCTGCGAAGCCGGCAAAAACGATCCCTATCTCAGTGACTGACATGTTGAAGAGACTAGCCAACAGGAATGGTTTGACCACCAATAAAGTGGTATAGCCGCCTTGAGTCGCACACAGCAGGATCAGCGGGATCCTGGCTGTCATGCAAAGACTAGTCAAATCACGAAGCGACATCGTCCCGCGGGAGGGCCGGAGATCATGAGCAGCCGCGCCGGCCGGAGGCGGAAATATTGCGAATAGCACCGGCACCGCGAGCAGAGGCATGCAGAACGCTGCAAACATTGCGCGCCACCCCCACACAGCGGCGATCCATCCGGCAGCCAATGGAGCAATGATGCTGGTCGCTTCCAATGCGGCTTGCCCGTAGGCAAATAGTTTCCTGTATCGCTCATGGGCCAAGAGGTCACGCATTAGGGCCCGGTTTCCAACCGCGCCTATTGCATTTACCGCAAACATTGCCAGCAGCGCCGCCGCAAAGGCCAGGTAGCTTTGGGCAGCCGCACTCAGTAGGCCCAGCAAGCTGGCCCCCACGGCGCTCACGGTTACGCTGCGCAGTCTGCCAATATGATCGACCAGCCACGGCGCGACAAGGAAAACTGCCGCGCCCACCATCAAGGTCGCCGAGAAGAAGGTCTGAAATCTCGCCTGACTGACGGCAAGGTCGGCGCCAATCAGAGGAAGGACGGGGCTGAGCACATCGAATAGCGTCGCCACCAGTATTGTTCGGAAGACCAGGCAAACATAGACGATGGTTGTTTTTAATTTCTGGCGGTCGGTCATTTGCGGTCGGGAGACACCATCGCTGTTGCCAACGGCATCGTTCTCAATGGTGTCCCATATTGCAGTATGAGAAGTGCCATGGCATGGGGAATCGTCTCGGCGTGCCATGGCCGATCGCCGTATTTCAAGCAGCTAGAGCTTCATGCTGATCGAGGCAATGGAGCTTCCGCCCGCAAGATCTACGTTTTGCGCTGCCGGCGCACCAAATATCAATGATGTCTTTGTGCTCCGGATAGCGCAGGGAGAAGTAGTTGGAAAATTCCTCCCACTGGTCCTGATTAAGCATCTCATGCAGTCTGTCGAAATCCTCCTTCGGAAACGGAAGATCCATGTGCAATCGAAATGCCGATTCCTTTTCAGGGGTGGCATGATCGCAGAATACCTCGGCGTTGTATTGATACCTGCCCATCTTCAGTTTCTCCTTGATTCGAAAAGTTGGCGGCACTATCGCTGCCACTTTCAGCGTATGAGCAGACCTATAGATTGGCAAGTTATTGCATCGACAATTATTTCTATCGAAGCATTGTTGCCTTAACCAACAGATGACCCTCCGAAATGACGTGAAGAATCACGTAGCGAATAGCGCGGAGCGATACTGATGTTTGCGATCCAAGATTGATGTTTGCGCATCGAAGGAGAGCGCTGATCATGCCAACGCGTTGGTGCGTCGACGAAGATCTGTCGCGAACTTTTAGACCAGCTCTCAGAATTTCGCCTTCACGTACGGGATGTACTCGGTCTTCATATCGAATGATTCGAAGCATTTTGCCATCCTGGCCGCACGCATGGACGACGAGGATCAGGCAGAATTTGCGATCGGAATGAAGTACGCTTATGACGCATACATCCGCGGCAGCCTCATTGCGCACGTTGTGCAACGAACGAAGGCATGTATGAGCAAGGCAGAGCTGGAACTGCTGGTCTGAGTACTCTTCAATAGCAGATTGCCCACGCATGTGGTGCAAGCCGGATTGGACGACGCTCTCGATTCAAGGAGCTAGGATGAGTAAATTCTGGAGTCCGGGGTTGGATGGTTTGGCCCCATATACGCCGGGCGAGCAACCTCGGCAGAGCGGCCTGGTCAAGCTCAATACCAACGAGAGTCCATTCGGACCGTCTCCCGCCGTCGCCGATGTCCTTCGGACTTGGCCCATCGAGCAACTGAGGCGCTATCCTGATCCGGATTCGACCGCGTTGCGTGACGCACTGGCGCGCGAGCACGGCGTTCGCGTCGACAACGTGTTCGTCGGAAATGGCTCCGACGAAGTGCTGGCACATACATTCTGCGCACTGCTCAGACATGACCGGCCAGTTCTGATGCCGGACGTGACCTATGCCTTCTACCGGACCTACTGCGCGTTGTATGGCATTGCGTATAAGGCGATTCCGCTCGATTCCGAGTACCGCATCAATGTGTGCGACTACGAGCAGTCCTGCGGCGGCGTGGTCCTCGCCAACCCGAATGCGCCCACCGGCATCGCGCTGGCCTGCACCGACATCGAGCGCATGCTGGTATCGCATCTGGATCAGGTGGTCGTCGTCGATGAAGCCTATGTGGATTTCGGCGGCGAAAGTGCAATCGGGCTGATAGATCGCTATCCCAATCTTTTGGTCGTCCGTACCTTCTCCAAGTCCCGGGGCTTGGCGGGAATACGGGTCGGATACGCGCTCGGCCATATGGCATTGATTGACGGCTTGAACAGAGTCAAGAACAGCTTCAACTCGTATCCCTTGTCGTCACTGTCGGTTGCCGCGGCTATTGCTTCGCTGGGGGACGCCCACTGTTTTGCCAAGACCGTTGCCGAAATCGTTCGACTGCGCCAGCTGGTGACCGAGGAACTCAGACGCCCGGGGATGATCGTCCTTCCGTCATCGGCCAATTTTCTGTTCGCAGCACATCCGGCTTGTCCAGCTTCACGCCTGATGGCCGGACTGCGCCAGCACGGTGTCCTGGTCAGGCATTTCGTGAGCCCGCGGATTGAGAATTTCCTGCGCATCACCATCGGCTCGGAAAGCGATTGTGATGCGCTGGTGATGGCGCTGACGAAGGTGCTATCCGATCAGTCTGGATGAAGTTCCTAGCCGCCGTCGGGGCGCGATGCGCCCAGCTTGAACCTATGCGTTCCTCATTGAACGTTTTCGGCAAATTTAACGAGCCACCTATGTCAGATTGATTGTCGGTCGATACCTATGATTCGCCACAGTCCGCCCTATGTGGAGAAGCAAGCGTTGTCGATCTCTCGCGCAGATCGCGAACGGCTCAACGGTCACAAGGGAAGCGTCATCTGGTTTACCGGGCTCTGCCTTTTCTTTGTTAGTCGGCATTCCGATCAAGCGGTACACCTCCAAGGATGTCGATTTCGCGTTGATCTTCTACGCTCGGTCGTTTCGCCAACGTCGGCCAAGCCCAAGGTGGCTTCGGCAGTGTCGCCGCCGTCACGCACCCGCAAGCGTCCTGGGCATCCCCGCTCCCGAGTACGCACTCAGGTTGTGCTGATAAGTCGTCTCCCCCTTGAGCGCCGCGATCTGCTGATCGAACGCCGCCAGCGTGGCGGCGATCTTGCCCTGCCGGACCTCGGGGTCACTCCGCTCAAGCAGGCGCTGGTATCGGTTCGAATTGGCGAAGACCGGCATCAGCCCGCTCCACCAGTTGCGTTGCACGCCCAGCTTGTCGGCAAAGTCATCGCCGTGGAACAGCCGGCAGAAAGCGTGCATCAGACCCACCGCCGCGTCTGCGGGCATGCCCAGGGCAGGCCCCAGGCGTTGGGCGGCCGCATCCAGCATCTTGGCCGTCAGCGTCGCGGCGGCCTGATCGGGCTCGCCGGCGGCTGCATCGATCAGCGCCAGCATTTCCGCGCCGGACGCCTGGTCGGTCACCCGGCGGTAGTAGCGGTCTTCAATCCCCAGCAAGTGGGCCACCAGTTGCCACACGTGGTAGAGGTCGCGGAACTCGTCGGCATCAAATTCAATGCCGATCTTCTCCAGCGCGTTGAAGGGCACGTAGGTGAAATCCAGCCACGTGCGCAACATATCGAGCTGGCTGATGGGCATGCCGCGTTGCGTGGTGTCCCATCCGCGCGCCAGCAAGCCGACCCGGACGCGGGCGTGCAGAATGCGAACCTGCAAGGTATGTATATAGCCCGGCGCGCCGGCCGCCAGGCCGCCCGGGCGCAGCGTCTGCTGCTGCCAGACGGCCGTTTCCAGCAGGCGCCGCGGCGATTGCGCATCCAGGTTGCCGGTGGCCATCAGTACGCTGGCAATGGCCGGAGAACTATAGGTATGCGCCAGCGACCCCGGCCCAAGCGAGATGCTCGTCCACAGCGCGCCAATGCTCAGATAGGCTTCGGCCCCGCGCCGTATGCGTTCGGGATCCACCCACGGCGGAATCGATTCGGCCTGCCGGAGCAAGGTGTCGATGGCCTCGGGCGGGCTCGACAGGCTTGCGCGCCCTTCCCGCAGGCCCGCTTGCAGGATCGCCGGATGGCCGGCCTGTCCGCTGTTCAGCGCGGCGATGGCCGCATCGGCCAGCGGATCGGCGCTGGCGGCCATTTCCATCACCAGCGCCGCGGCTTCGGCGCCGAAACGCGCCGCAAGCGCGGCCTGGTCAATTGCACGGCCCGGCAACGCGGGGGACAGCCTGCCATCATGCGACATTCGGGTCTCCTGGATCGGCGGGAGAGCTGCATGCAGCCCTCTTATAATTCTTGGCCAAATGGACGGGTCGTTCTATAACAAGAACGATAAAGGAAACGACATCGTTTCCTTTATAGGACGCCCGATGCCGATGCGCAAGTCCATGCTTTCCCTATGCGCAGATGCGGGCCGCATCTGCCGTGGCACTCCCCCAATCAGGCCGACAGCGGAGAACAGTATTGCAATGCGCAAGGGCAGAGAAACCGCAATGACGGCGGCGCCATCCGGACAACCACCCGTGCGGCCATCCGGACGTCCCTCGCTGGAACGGGCCGGGCAGCTTGCCGACACCATCATGGATCACGCCACCCGGCTCTTCATCGAGCATGGCTTTGGTGCCACCAGCGTGGAGGCCATTGCCGCCGCCGCCGGCATTTCCAAGAAGACCTACTACACCCGCTTTGCCGGCAAGGCAGAAGTCTTCGAGGCGGCCGTGCTGCGCTACGTGGCGCAGAACCTGCGAACCGGACAGCCGGCGCAAGCCGACAGCGAGCCGCTGGAGGAACGCCTGGTCCGCATGGCCTGCGAGCTGCTCGAATGGATCCTGCGACCCGAGGTCCTGGGCCTGTATCGCGTGACGATTGCCGAAGCACCACGGTTTCCACAACTGGCCCGAACCGTAGTCGACTTCGCCATCCTCGGCGCGGCACGCTCATTCGAGCCGGTATTCCGCACATGGGCTGCCGGCAATCCGAGCGATGACGAGATCGCCTTCGTGGCCTCGCAGTTCCTGCAGAGCGTGGCGGCCGAGCCGTTCCATCGGGCGGTTCAGGGATTGGATGCGGCGGGGTTGGATGCGCCGCGGCGTGAGAAGGTGCGGCGTGCTGTTCGGTTGTTTTTGCGGGGGTTTTCGGAGCGGGGTGAGGGGTGACCGACCGCGTCGGCAAGCCGCATCAACGCCAGAAGATTGGTCTGGAAGGCAATGCCTTCGATCACGCCGACGATATCGGTCACCTTGGCCGAGTGGTCCGCGATCTCCTGCTTGGTGGGCCACCTGGAATCGGAATGAGTCGGCAATCCCAGGTGCTGCGATGGGAATTGCTGGCTAGGCTTGCCGTGGAAGCTGAAGGCGGGCGCAGGCGATCAGGGCTTTGGCGGGATCTGCGCGAGCGCGGCACTGAGCGCTTCGGATACATATCGTTTCAGCAAATCGGAGGACCGGGCCTGCATGGCGCGGCCGACCTCATTCTGCATACTCGCGAGCTTGGAGACGGATGGAGATGCCCTACCTAGGGTGGTCAGGGAGTGCAGTTCGTCTGCGGTGAATCGCTCTGCGCAGATCTGTGCGAGGTTCTGATCCCATTGCGGCTGGTATTTGGGCCGCACGCGTTTTAGCTCCGCGCTGACTACTGCGTTGGCACGGTCAGAGCCAAGAGACTTCTCGATAGCGCCGTAGGTGCCCGTCTTTTTGGAGACAGCCTCGGCAAGGGTCGTCATGTTGATGCCGATGTTGCGCTGGGTGATGAGAGCCAGCGCGGCATCGGTGGCGTCGCTTGCCATTGCTGACGAGCAAGTGAATACGATAGCCGCGATCAGCAGCATCCAACTGAAACGCCAGTGGGTCGCTGTCCGTAAGCGGCAGTAGTCTGTGCACATTGCGTCTTACTCCACCAGTTGGTAACGGCGTTGCTTCCCAGGCGTGCATCTATAGAGGGTGGCTGTCACCACGGCGAGCATGTAGGCTTCTTCTCGTCAAGTGCCGAACACACTCCAGCAACGGCTTTACCGCGCCCGGACAGCTTGCGGTGACTTTCTTCCAAGCCGCTATGACAAAAGAATTCTTGCCGTATGTTCGCACTCTTACGACGGGCCTCACTCACTTCCCTGTCACACCAAGTGGTAACAATGGCTTCACCGGTCTCCGAGCAGTTCCCTGGATCCGATTAAAGGGCATCTGGTTAGAGAGGGCGGGCTTTACTGTTGGGCGAACTGCCAGGATCGAGGTGCGGCAAGGTCAAATTATTATCTTCGCCGAATAGCTCCTCGTGGCGATGCGGGTCCGAAGTACCAACATGGCTGTGATCGGCATCGCCTTATCACCCGTTCACTTGAATTCAGCATAGGTTCTAGCGCCCTGCAACGAGCCCTTCGTTGCTCTGCCCACTACCTTTGCCTCTCGCGAATCCAAGGCGCGCGCGGAGCGCTTTCGTCCGCAAAGTACTGCAAATCAAAAACTCGCGACTCGTGAAGGACTTGCGGCCATGTCCTGCAACCGTATTTCGCTGGCACTTGCTCTGGCTGCTTGCTTTCGACTAGCGCGATCACGTGATCAAGTCTCGTCCACTCTCCGGAGTCGAGTTCTGAGATCGCATTGCGAAGCGCCTTGACAATTCCGGCCGCCTCCCAAGTGACTGTCCCATCGGGTGCTATACCGTTCATAACAAATTCACTGAACGCCGGTGTTTGCACGAAGGCCGCAGTCGCGAGTTTCGCCTCATCCATGCTTTTTGCCCAAGCGTGCAATAACTCATATTGCCTGCCAATCAGAGATAGGCAATCGTCTAGATGGACGCAAACAGCGGAACAGCCACCGACTGATTGGAGGTCAAATCTATCGAGGAAATGGTGTACAAGGTCGTTTCGTAAAGCGACCAGATGAGTTAGATCCGATGCTGCCTTTGCATAGGCATCAGATGACATTTCAATAGAGCACTTATAGCGAAGCGTGACCGATTCGATTGGCAGCTTGCTGTCGTCTTCGGTGATGGAAGTTGCCCCATCAATCGTGAGATACGATTTCAGAAGCACGCCTATCAGGGTTCCAAGCGTTTTCGTTGCGTATTCATCGGCACGCTGTGCATGGTTCTGCTCTAATTCGTGTGCCGGGCCACCAAGTTCATGGGTAACAACAACAGCCTTTGCTAGCCTCTCAAATTGCTGCAGCCGAAGCAGGCAGCGGCCGAGAAGTCGCTGAACTTCTTGCTGCAGCGTTGGCAGATCGTTAGTCTTCATGGTGCTGACTTGGCAGAAAGTTTTTACCCTCTTACAGTTCGGATCAGATTTTTCAAGAAAGCGAAAGGGGGACAGATCTATTTCCGAAATAGATCTGTCCCCCTTTTTTGTTGGAACCGCGGCGACGCTTTCCTCGTCGCCGCTTCTCGCCTCAATGCATTTCCGGTTCCGCGGCGCAAAAAGTCTACGCCGCTTCATTCGCTACGAGCCCTTCTGGTAATAGCCGGTGAGTTTCGGCGTCGTCTTGACGCCGCCTCCGGCTATCGTGGCCGCGCCGCCTCGCTCGATAAGCCTCTTGCGCGCCCCGCCCAGCGAGACGGCGATACGAGGATAATCTGGCTCCAACTCGGGATAGTCGTCATTGAGCCATTTCGGGAACGCCAACGACGGAACCAACCTGATCCTTTTTCCCCGCACAGTCATCTCTCCCTCGGCCAGCTCTCGCACCATTGGCAGATTCGCGCCGCCTCCGGTCAGCACAACCGTCAGATATCGGCTGGGATCGGCGACGATCCAGTCCGTCCAACTGTCGTCGACCTTTTCCAAAATTTGTTGCATCGTCTTTTTTAGAGAGCTGCCAAAGCTTTTCACTTGATCCAACGATCGATACTCTTCTAGCTCGATCATAACGTCGTCGATTTCAGGCAACGCGATTGTCACAAAGCCTTCGTTGAACAACGTCTCCTTGTGGTCGCGAATCGTAAGTTCGAGTTTGCGCTGGATTCGCACGCGGTCCGGATTCTCGGGCTCGATGCCGGCCTTCTTCAAGATGAACCGGATGAGCAACCTGTCCAAGAAATTGCCGGCCTCCGTGATGCCGATCGCCGCTCCATCCGCCTCCAGGGAGCTGTTTTTTCCGTGCTCCGGGTCGACGACGATTCGATAGAGACCGAGATCGCTGGTGCCCGCGCCGACGTCAACCACCATGACCATCGAGTCCATTCGACTTGTCGGCTTAAGCAGCGAGCCGGCAACGCCGAGAGGCTCGGTGATGTCCTCCCCGACATACGGATAAGTCTTTCCTCCCTTGCTGCGCAACTCGGCCAGCACGCTGACAAATTCTGTGAGATGCACCCCTTGCGTCAGCCTGTCGTCAAACGTGTCCGCCATCACTTGGGCCTCGCCAAGCAACAGACGAAGACGATGTGCGGTCTCTCGCGATTTGTCGGCTGGCAAACATGGCATCGCGAATCGCCTCTTGATGTTTCGCGGAAGCCCCAATTTGTCCAAGCACTTGGTCATCGCCCACGTCAAGAAGGTCAGGTAGGCTAAAACGACATCGTCATAGACAATCTGGACCTCCCCGGCTATTGGGTTGAACACTTCGCCAACCCGTTCGTTCAAACCGTCCTCGGACAATCGCCGCTTCATGTTGTCGAGCCGCTGGCGCGAGCCGTCAGCGGCTTCAATCAACGAGCGGTCCACGGCCGCCTTACCAAACCATATGAGACCGTGGTTGTCGATATATACGGACGAAATCAGCATCGTCAGGCTGATCTCCTCTTGGTCTCCCGGAACGCCAAGGTTCAGCACAGTGACATCTTCGAACCCCGATCCTGTATCGTCCTCGACGAGGCTCGCCTTCGACATCGCTGTCCCGAAGTCCAAGCAAACTCGCACGTTGCCAGCGGGCGGCGGGAGGCTCAAAACACTCAGGTCCAGATCCGGGGCTTCGCGCAGGATCATGCTCGGAGTTGCGGCAACGACCTCGGCGACAGCAACATCGGCATTTTCGACGGCCGTGTCGGCAACAAGCGCCTTGACGTGCCCCGCGTCGGCAGTGGTGGCGACCTCTATCGCTTTAATGCACTCCGCGTCGAGCAAAACCTGTGTTGCCGGAGGGCTCAGCACCGCCGCAACCGCCGATGCCCCCGAAAGAGTGTCGAGGGCGAACCGCAGTGCCGCCATCTCCTCTTTTGTCACCACCCTCCTAATTGGTAATCCCCGTCTTCCGATTGCTTGATCCGGTTCAGCAGATTCCTGAAAAGAATCTTGGCTTCGATCGCATCCATATCTTTTCCTTATTCTTCGGGCTCTACCCATGGCTTGACCAACGTTTTAATCTTCCCCGCGAACTCCTTTTGAACCCCGTCCCGCACGACCTTCACTCTTCGGACCCCCGGCTGATGGCCTCCCAGCATTTCGTGTTCAAGCGGGTTGTATTCGACCCGCGCTCCCCGAAGGCTGGTCGTGGTGAGCTTGCGCATTCGCGCCAACCGTCGGGCGATTTGAGCCATTTCCATATACCCGGACACTGCTTTCTTTAAGGTCGAAGCGAGAACCGAATCGTCGATTTCAAGCAGAGGAATCGCGTCGCGGCCCAGTTTTTCCATCGCGTCCTTGTTGCTCTCGACCTCGACCAGCAGAGCCCCAATCTGCTGGTCTTCGGTGTTGCCGACCTTGTGCTCGACGGTCCTGCGACTGCTCGTCGTCTCGCCGCCGGAGTTCCACCACTCCCGAACATCCGGATCGAGATCGCGGGCGTCCTTGAAGTGCCGCTTAATCGCCACACCGACTTGGGCTCGCGAACCGAAGGCCGCTGAGAGGGCGGCCATTATGCGAATGTCTGTCCGGCTTTGCCTCGCGATGACCAAGGCCGCTTCGAGCATGTCCACCCGCAGTCGAACGATGGCTTCTGATTGAGCGATAAATTCGCTCCATGCGGAGCTCCCGACCGCCTTCTTACCCTGCTCGACCGCAGCATACATCTCCGCGTGCAGCGCATGAGAGAAGCGCATCTCGATCATCCGTGCGAGGACGACGAAGGCCCCTTCGAGCACCGAGAACGAGACGTTGGAGCCGGCCGCCTCATAGTTGCCTCGAAGAAAAACCTCCAAGCAATCTGAAAGCGCCAAGCCGGGCGCTTCGCCGACCGCCCCCTGCCACTCCCTTAGCGCGTCCGAGAGTTGCGCGAAGACGCGTCTAACCCGCCTGTATCTCGTTTCCGTGTTTTCGATGGAATTAAGCAACGAGGCGTGATTTGCCAGGGCCGCGAGCGTGCTGCCGACCGAGTCGTAGCACGTCAGGGCCGTAAGAAGGAGTTCCTTACGCGCGTTCTCGGCGGTATCGAGAGCCAACGACTCTCGGATGCAGTAGTCCGCCAGCCAATCGCCACGAGCGTGTCGAAGGCTTTGTGCGGCGTATGTCCGCTCGTCGCCCTTTAGCGCATCAAGCGAAGGAGGCTCAGACGCAAGCATTTCCGGCAACCGGCCGAACACCTGACCCTCGCGAGTCCTCGCGACAGCCGCCAGGCGGCCCAAAACTGCTGCTGCGGTCAAGCGAGTCTCTTGGTCGCCTGTCTCTGCGAGCTCGTAAATTCGATCGCATAGGCGATCAAGATTGGCGCCCTTTATCAGCGCTTGAATCCTTTGCTGCGCCATTTCCGCAGTCAGAATCTCCTGCACCCGACGCAAGTCAGTTGCGCCCAGCACGCCCCGGAGAATCGCGCCTGTGTTGGTTCCGTCATCGTGCGCGTCTGCCATTCGCCGCCTTGCTTCCGTTCGTTGTTTGTTGGATTGACTATCTAGCGGGCTCGTTGAGCCTTTCTATCGCGCCATCGCCGCTGACCAGAGAGCAAATCGATTTGGCGCCGAATTGCTGCAGACTGGCCCGCGAACTGCGGCCCAACGAGCTATTCTATCGCCGCTCTTCGGTTTTCCAATTGCCGCTTGCCCTTATAGTCTCCGTCGCTGAGACGCGTTTGCGTGCCAGAATCGGAATAGGAGAAGACGCCAGCAGTAGAGTTCAGCGAACGTAATCGGGTCTAGGCCGCTCATCGAAATCAACCGCTGGAAAAAACGGCTCAGTGAGCCTTTCGGGAATCGTCATGACGGCGGCCTCGAGCCAGCGTTCCTGCGTCCGCGCTTTTCGGCTCTTTTGGTTAGCCGATCCTTCAGCATTCCTGAAGTCCAGGCGTCCGGTTCAGGCTCTTCAGCGGCCACCGGAGCGGGTGGCTAACGTCTGAACAAAAGGGGACAGATCGATACTGCCCCTCTCTCCTTGAAGTAAATCTGCCCCCCTTCCCCCCTTGTTTAAATAGATCTACCCCCTTCCCCTCCAATAGAGCAACGACTACGGCTGACAATACACGATCGGGATGACGTTATACTCTTTCGCTGCGTGCGCAAACGAGGAAAGTATCCAGAATAATTGGGTGATATTTCCCCGTACCGCTTGCCCTGCCGCCATACGCCCAAACTCGTGGGCAATTTCCGCCTTAGATATAAACGAGCACGCCAAAATACACTTTCGGATTACACGATAATCCGCAAGGATATCTTGAATGTAATCTCCAATATTTTGCAGCGACGCCTGCCTCCTTATTCTTGCTATCGCAGACGCCACATTGTCGCGGGAGTAGCTTGTTATAAATTTTTCATTGTATTTCTTCTCAAACGCCTCCTTGGTAAAGTACATATTCCCAAGGTTCTTAATGCCTTGACCGACAACGTCGTGGAGTTTGCTCGCGGAGGTACTAGTGGAATCGGCGTGTTTAGAGTGGATGAATGTAATGCACGGATCTGCCTTACTAAGGGTTATGTGGTCAGCCCACTCGACGCCCAAGTCGTCACAAAAAACCCAATCATCATTACCATGAGTGTTCTCTACAACCCCGAAAACGCTGCCAGCATCGAAAGAACCATGCGCAGCGGAGATCGTCCCTTTTTCCGAAGTAGCCGCACAGATATCTTGCAATGGGTGCAGAATATTGAGGATACTACCGATCTCTGAAGTTCCTGCAGCATCCTCATAGCATCTCCCCATAAAATACATGTACTTGGGATCCATGAAGCTAATGCTGTACAGACCATGTTTTATAATGTATTTTTGAAGAGAAACCTCTTTTCCCTGGCTGAGCAGCCTAACCCTCTGCAGCGGCTTTGATATAAAAGTAATGGATTTTTCGTTAACCCTTAGGCGCGAACCTTTTGGAGCCCCCTCAATGGCACTTTGGACGTTGACGTCATAAACCCTTTCCAAAAAACGAAATATTACCCGCTGACGTTGTCTCGAAAGCTCAGATATACTTCCATCCTTCCTCTTGTAACGAAGCTCTAACCCGCCCAAGACTATTCGATCATAAAGGGTTGCAGCCTCAATCAATAAGGCATTAGGTTGGGTAGCAGCAAGAACTGCAGAAAGAATAGCCTGCTTCGCAAAAGACCGCAAAAAGTCCTTGTCCTGTGCCGGGTTCGATAGCAAATCAACTTGTTGGTTGATCCAAACAGCTATTTCGTTCATTGACGACCTATCGGCAGCCTCAACAATACGTCCCGACGAGGTAGATATGGTCTTGATGTTGTCGCCGTCACGAATCTTCAGAAAATATGGAATCGAGCGGCCAGCCGCATGGGACGACAGCAGGCCCTTGAGGTCTGCCGCCTCATACGATCTCGCTCTCAGGGCTCTATCGGAAATAGTCATATTTCTGATAGAAATTTTCTGGAAATCAACTTTACTGTCTTCGAAAGACGCATTCAGTACATCTGAATCCACTGAATCGAAATTCACCTCGACTGCGGAAGATATATTCGCACAAGATTTTTTCAATACAACGATGAATCCGCGAATCTCTATGATTATGATGAAGGAATAAATAATATCCCTCAATTCATCATTATCAGACCAGAAATACACCTCCCGATCGGACTTGAAAACACGCACCGAAAAAGAGTACGGAACATCCGTTTGAGGAACCACTGAGGCCTGGCGATAAGTGTCGACCAAATAATCGCTACCAGCCACTATATTGTGCGACGCTGCTTCCAAGACCGCCGTTACAGCCTGCTCGACGCCCACTCCGTTCTTAAGAGTAAAGAACTGAGCATTTCGCGTCAGCTTCAGACGATGAGGCATAATCTTCGACCCTTTATTCTATACTTCGTACAAATATCGGCGTCCTGCCTTTCTATACTGACCAGCAGTATCTAGCTATTCAAACCCTACGACGGTTGTTTGTTGACCCGGCAAAGCGAAAAAAAGGTGCGTCGATCAAACGACCGCCGCACCTTCTGAATCCTCGAGGAGTTCCGTACCAATCGCCACATGCGGCGAAATGCGCTGAAGGCACTACGCCGTCATTGCAAAGGCGAATCTGCTGAGAAAAAGCAGTTCATCTGCCGTTCGTCGCCACAACAAAAGTCAGCGTCAGCAGCCTCAATCCCAGCTCAACGCCCCACCCGTCTGATACTCAATAACCCGCGTCTCAAAGAAGTTCCTCTCCTTCTTCAAGTCAATCATCTCAGACATCCACGGGAACGGATTCTCCTCATTCGCGAACAACTGATCCAACCCAATCTGCTGGCACCGCCGATTGCAAATGAACCGCAGGTACCCCTTAAACATCGGCGCATTCAACCCCAGCACCCCACGCGGCATCGTGTCCTCCGCATAGCGATACTCCAGGTCCACCGCCTTCTTGAACAGCTCAGTAATCTCAGCCTTGAACTCTGCCGTCCAAAGATGCGGATTCTCCAGCTTGATCTGATTAATCAGGTCGATACCAAAATTGCAGTGCAGCGACTCATCCCGCAGGATGTACTGATACTGCTCCGCAGCCCCAGTCATCTTGTTCTGCCGCCCCATCGCCAGGATCTGCGTAAAGCCCACATAGAAGAACAGCCCTTCCATGATGCAGGCAAACACGATCAGGCTCTTCAGCAGCTTCTGGTCATTCTCCGGCGTGCCGGTCTTGAACGACGGGTCGGTCAGCGTGTCGATGAACGGGATCAGGAACTCGTCCTTGTCGCGGATCGACTGCACTTCGTGGTACGCGTTGAAGATCTCGGCTTCGTTCAGGCCCAGCGATTCAACGATGTACTGGTAGGCGTGCGTATGGATGGCCTCTTCAAAGGCCTGGCGCAGCAGGTACTGGCGGCATTCCGGCGCGGTGATCTGGCGGTAGGTGCCCAGCACGATGTTGTTGGCGGCCAGCGAGTCGGCGGTGACGAAGAAGCCGAGGTTGCGCTTGATGATGCGGCGCTCGTCTTCGGTCAGGCCGTTGGGGTCTTTCCACAGGGCGATGTCGCGGGACATGTTGATTTCCTGCGGCATCCAGTGGTTGGCGCAGCCGGCCAGGTACTTTTCCCACGCCCACTTGTACTTGAACGGGACGAGTTGGTTGACGTCGGTCGAGCCGTTGATGACGCGCTTGTCGGCGGCGTTGACGCGGCGGTTGCTCTGCGCGGCGGCGGCGTTGGGGTTGTTGCCCAGGATGCCGGCTTGCGTGGCGCTCGGCGGCAGGACGCCTTGCTGGTCGGCCGTGGTGGTGGCGGCAGCGGGTTGCAGGGCAGGCTGCTGTGCGGCCTGCGGGGTGGCGTCAACGTCGTCCCAATTTAGCATCGTCATATTCTCCTATTCAGTCCAATCGCATTCTGTGAGCTACCAAGCGTCTACAGGGGCGCATCTCTACATCTCTTTCCTTCGCAGTCTTCAAAAAAACTGCAAAGGAAAGAGAAGGGCCTTGCGGCCCTTCCGTTACTTCTGATTACTTCGAAGGCTTAGCCGGCGTGCGCCTAATCGTCTCCACCGTAGTGGTGTTGGGACGGCGCTGCGCCTCACGCACCGGAATGAACTGCCCATTTCCTGCGTCGCGGCCAATCTTCTGAGGGGGCGGGGTCTTCTTGGACATCCCAATCTCCTTCAAAAAGCTTCGCACTAACTTGGCGTGCTCCGGTGCTAAGATCCGTTTGCCCAACGATGCCGGAGGGCCAAAGGTCTAGTGCCTTAACCTTCAGCCTTGTTGCAAAGCCCGCGGTGTTCCACCACCGCGGGCTTTTTCTTTTACTGGCAGGCTTCGCACTCTTCAAAGCCAGGATCACCCGGGCGCATCGTGCAGACCGCGCCTTCGGCTTCCGGCATGGCCGGGGCCGATGCGGCCGCCGCATCCAGGGCGGAGCCGCTGTCGCTGCCCGACGACACTGCGTTCAGCGAGCCGCGCGACACGGTGGACTTCTCCACGTGCGTCGCAGCCATGGTGCGCAGGTAGTAGGTGGTCTTCAGGCCGCGCAGCCAGGCCAGCTTGTAGGTGTCGTCCAGCTTCTTGCCCGAGGCGCCGGCCATGTAGATGTTCAGCGACTGGGCCTGGTCGATCCACTTCTGGCGACGGCTTGCAGCTTCCACCAGCCAGGTCGGCTCCACTTCGAACGCGGTGGCGTAGATGTCGCGCAGGTCTTGCGGAATGCGGTCGATGCGCGACAGCGAGCCATCGAAGTACTTCAGGTCGGCAACCATCACTTCGTCCCACAGGCCGCGTTCCTTCAGGTCGCGCACCAGGTAGTCGTTGACCACGGTGAACTCGCCCGACAGGTTGGACTTGACGTACAGGTTCTGGAAGGTCGGCTCGATGCAAGCGGACACGCCGATGATGTTCGAAATGGTCGCGGTCGGGGCGATCGCGATGCAGTTCGAGTTGCGCATGCCGTGCTGCTTGATGCGGGCGCGCAGTGCATCCCAGTCCATCGTGCTGGACAGGTCCACTTCCAGGTAGCCGCCGCGCTCTTCGGCCAGCAGCTTGAGCGAGTCTTGCGGCAGGATGCCACGGTCCCACAGCGAGCCTTCATAGGTGCTGTAGCGGCCGCGCTCTTCGGCCAGCTCGGTCGAAGCCTGGTAGGCGTAGTAGCACACCGCTTCCATCGAGGTATCGGCAAACTTGACGGCGGCGTCGCTGGAGTACGGCGTGCGCAGCACGTGCAGGCAGTCCTGGAAGCCCATGATGCCCATGCCGACCGGACGGTGGCGCAGGTTGGAATTGCGCGCCTTGTCCACGGCGTAGTAGTTGATGTCGATCACGTTGTCGAGCATGCGCATGGCGGTGCGCACGGTCTTCTGCAGCTTGGCGTGATCCAGCGCGTAGGTGCCGTCGGCCTGCTTCGCCATGTGGGCGACCAGGTTGACCGAGCCCAGGTTGCACACGGCGATCTCGCTCTCATTGGTGTTGAGCGTGATTTCCGTGCACAGGTTGGAGCTGTGCACCACGCCCACGTGCTGCTGCGGGCTGCGGATGTTGCACGGATCCTTGAAGGTGATCCACGGGTGGCCGGTTTCGAACAGCATGCCCAGCATCTTGCGCCACAGTTGCAGCGCCGGCAGCTTCTTGAACAGCTTCAGTTCGCCGCTGGCGGCCTTGGCTTCATAGCCCAGGTAGGCCTTTTCGAATTCCTTGCCGACCTTGTCGTGCAGGTCCGGGCAGGTGGCGGGCGAGAACAGGGTCCACTCGCCGCCTTCCATCACGCGCTTCATGAACAGGTCCGGAATCCAGTTGGCCGTGTTCATGTCGTGGGTGCGGCGGCGGTCGTCGCCGGTGTTCTTGCGCAGCTCCAGGAATTCTTCGATGTCCAGGTGCCACGTTTCCAGGTAAGCGCAGACGGCGCCCTTGCGCTTGCCGCCCTGGTTCACGGCCACGGCGGTGTCGTTCACCACCTTCAGGAACGGGACCACGCCTTGCGACTTGCCGTTGGTGCCCTTGATGTGCGAGCCCAGCGCGCGCACGTTGGTCCAGTCATTGCCCAGGCCGCCGGCAAACTTGGACAGCAGCGCGTTTTCCTTCAGCGCTTCATAGATGCCTTCCAGGTCGTCCGACACGGTGGTCAGGTAGCACGACGACAGCTGCGAGCGGCGGGTGCCGGAGTTGAACAGGGTCGGCGTGGATGACATGAAGTCGAACGACGACAGCAGCTGGTAGAACTCGATGGCGCGCGCTTCGCGGTCCTTCTCGTTCAGCGCCAGGCCCATGGCCACGCGCATGAAGAAGGCCTGCGGCATTTCGATGCGGGTTTCATCGATATGCAGGAAGTAGCGGTCGTACAGGGTCTGCAGGCCCAGGTAGTTGAACTGGAAGTCGCGGCCGGCGTCCAGCGCGGCGCCCAGGCGGGCCAGGTCATAGGTGGCCAGCTTTTCGTCCAGCAGCTCGGCTTCGATGCCGCGGGCGATGAACTTGGGGAAGTACTCGGCGTAGCGGGCCGACATCTCCGACTGGGTCACTTCGGTGCCCAGGATTTCCTTGCGGATGGTGTGCAGCAGGATGCGGGCGGTGACCTGGCTGTAGTCCGGGTCCTTTTCGATCAGGGTACGCGCGGCCAGGATGGCGGAGTCGTACACCTGCGTCATCGGCACGCCTTCGTACAGGTTCTTCAGGGTTTCCTTCAGGATCGGCTCGGCGCTGACGGCATCGCCCAGGCCGGAGCAGGCGTTGTCGATCAGGGCGTGCAGCGCGACGATGTCCAGCGGCTTGGTCACGCCGGCGTCGGTCACGTTGATGCTGATGCCGGCTTGCTGGACGCGAGCCACGGCCTCGGCGCTGGCACTGGCGCGCTCTGCCTTGCGCTTTTCGCGGTACAGCACGTAGGCGCGTGCGACTTCATGCTCGCCCGAGCGCATCAGCGACAGTTCGACCTGGTCCTGCACGTCTTCGATATGGATGGCGCCACCGCTCGGGCGGCTGCGCACCAGCGCGCGCACCACGTTGTCGGTCAGCTGCTCGACGATCTCGCGCACGCGCGCGCTCGCGGCGCCCTGCCCGCCGTTGACGGCGAGGAAGGCCTTGGTCATGGCAACGGCGATCTTGGACGGCTCGAACGCCACCACGGCACCGTTGCGACGAATGATCTTGTGATCCGGGTAATTCGTGGTCGCGGCGCTGGGGGTCTGCTGCGTGGTCGAAGCCTGGTTGGCAACGCCGGCGGCGGCGCCACCCGTGGTGATTTCGTTCTGGGCCGTTTGCATGAGAACTCCTGTTTTTACCCTGGCAATAAGAGACAAAAGAGTCCCTGGCGAAATGCGGCGAAAAAGAACGTCCCTCCCGGCTGCATAGCGGGTGCGACAGACTGCCTTTACGTGAACATTTCGCCAGGGACTCTTGTGATGCCGACCTTGCGGGGAGGTTTGCAGTCGATGCGCGAACTTCGCGGCTGCTGCCTCGCTCTTGGGGCCGGCTCCCCGGTTTGACTACTAGATATAGTGTGTGACGCGGAAAACTGGGCTAAGTATAGTGAAACGAATCCGAATGACCAGTCTTGACAACCGCTATTTCGGGAACGCCGGCGGCTGTGCGGCAGCGCCACATGCCCGCAAGCCTAGTACTCGCAAGGGTTTCGGCCAGACCGTTCGCAACTGCACATTTCACAAAAATTTTTTTGATTGTTGCTAGGTTGCGATAGCCCCACACGGACGTGGGGCATGTGTGCCGGGATGGGGCGCACTAGGGCGGGGAATGACGTCACGAATCCGTCACATGCCCTGTGGCACCCGGGCATTGGTAGGGCAGCATGCCCGGCGCCACGCCGGCCTGTCTGGCAAACCGCGCCCAGTCGAAATGCGGGCCGGGATCGGTCTTCCGGCCCGGCGCGATGTCGCTGTGGCCGGCAATCGCGCGGACCGGGTAAGCGGCCATCAGCGCGGGCACCAGCGCGGCCACGGTGTCGTACTGGGCTGTGGTGAACGGCAGGTCGTCGCAGCCCTCGATCTCGATGCCGATCGAAAAATCGTTGCAGCGCGCGCGGCCGAAGAAGTCTGACTGCCCGGCATGCCAGGCGCGCTGCGTGCACGGCACGAACTGCACCAGTTCGCCCGTGCGCGTCACCAGGAAGTGCGCCGACACCTGGACCTGGTGGATGGTGGCAAAGAACGGGTGCTTGTCGGGATCGAGCCGGTTCTGGAAGAAGGCCTCGATGTCGCCGCTGCCGAACTGGCCGGGCGGCAGGCTGATGTTGTGCAGCACCACCAGGTCCACCGGCATGCCGTCCGGGCGCGCGTCGAAATTGGGCGACGGCACGCGCCGGGCGGCGGGCACCCAGCCGTCGGCATCGGGCAGATAGGACGAAGGCGCGGGCGCGGTCATGGCGTGCCCTCGCCTTCCACGGCGCCGCGGTCGCCAGCGTCCATGGCCTCGCGGATGCCCAGCTGCTGGATGCGGTAGCGCAGCTGGCGCAGGTTCAGGCCCAGCAGCGGCGCGGCCGCGGTGCGGTTGAAGTTGGTCTGCGCCAGCGCCTGCAGGATCAGTTCGCGCTCTACGGCTTCCAGCCTGGCGGGCAGGTCGATCGGGAAGACGATGCCGCGGCAGGCGCGCTCGGCGGGGTCGCCGGCAGGCTCGGGGTCGGGCACGGCGGCAGCGGCCGCCGGTGGCGGCTCGGCCGGAACCAGCGCAGGCGTGGCGGCGGCCGGCGCGGCGCCGCCCGCTGCCGTGCCCCATGGCGCATAAGGGTATGGCGCCACCGGCTGCGGCACCATCGCCGGCGCCGGCGCCGGCATCAGCCCGGCGCGCCCGGCGCCCGCGTCCAGCGGCCCCAGGTCGGCCAGTTCGATGTCGTCGCTCTCGGCAAACGCGTAGGCGCGCTCGAGCAGGTTTTCCAGCTCGCGCACATTGCCCGGGAACGGATAGGCCGCCAGCCGCTGCAGCGCCGCCGGCGACAGCCGCTTGGGGTGCGCATCGCCGTAGCGCACCGCCAGGTGGTCCAGGATGGCGCGCGCCAGCACCGGGATGTCTTCGCCGCGCTCGCGCAGCGTGGGCATGCGCAGCGCCAGCACGTTCAGCCGGTAATACAGGTCTTGACGGAACTGCCCCGCCGCCACCATCGCGGCCAGGTCCTTGTGGCTGGCGCACATCACGCGCACGTCGACGGCGTCTTCGCGGCTGGCGCCGATCTTGCGCACGCGGCGCTCCTGCAGCGCGCGCAGCAGCTTGACCTGCATCGGCAACGGCAGGTCGGCCACTTCGTCGAGCAGCAGCGTGCCGCCGTTGGCGGCCTGGAAGAAGCCGCCGCGCTCGGCATCGGCGCCGGTGAACGCCCCTTTGACGTAGCCGAAGAACTCGGACTCCATCAGGTTTTCGGGGATGGCGCCGCAGTTGACGGCGACGAACGGATGCGCGGCGCGCGCGCTGGTGGCGTGGATGGCGCGCGCGGCGCGCTCTTTGCCGCTGCCGGATTCGCCGCTGATCACCACCGGCGCCATGCTGCGCGCCAGCCGCGACAGCGAGCGGCGCACCTCCTGCATCGCCGCGGAATGGCCGGGCAGCAGCGCCGCGGCGCGGTCGGCGGCCTGCTCGGCCGCCGCTGCGGCGTCGGCATCGGCGTTGTCGCGCGGTTGGCGGCCCAGTGCATTCAGCACCAGGCTGCGCAGCTGCTCCAGCGACACCGGTTTGGCGATGTAGTCGAAGGCGCCGGCCTTGAGCGCTTCCACGGCGTTGTCGGCGCTGCCGTAGGCGGTGATCACCGCCACCGGGATGCGTTCCGGCGCGGCCGACAGCTGGCGCACGATCTCGATGCCCAGCCCGTCGCCCAGGCGCATGTCGGTCAGCACCAGGCTGTAGGGGCCCTGCGCCAGCTTTTCGCGCGCCTCGGCCAGCGAGCCGGCCAGCACCACGTCATGGCCCATGCGGCGGATGGAGATGTCCAGCAGCTCGCGCAGGTCGGCCTCGTCGTCGATGACCAGGATGGGATCGGGCGCGCGGGACATTCGGGGTGGCATGGGTGATGGCGGAATGGAGACGGGTCAGACGGCGGCCGCCGCGGCAGCCTCTGCGCTCTCGATGCGCAAGGTCAGCACGAAGGCCTTGCCCGGCAGTGTATCGCGCGCGCTGGAGGCCAGCATGCCGGTGCGCTCGATCAGCGCCGGCAGCGAGATGGTGCCGTAGCGCACCTGCGCGTCATTGGCGCCGCACAGCTCGCGCGCCATGAACAGGCCCAGCCCGGTGCCCTGGGCGTTGCTGGTGAAGAACGGCTCGAACAGGCTGCGCTGGTGTTCGCGCGCCACCTCGGCGCCGTCGTTCCAGACGATCAGTTCGGCATGGTGCTGGTCCAGCGCGTGCGCCAGCAGCCGGATCGAGCCGGGCAGCCGGCTGCAGTAGCGCCAGGCGTTGTCGAGCAGGTTGCCCAGCACCTGCTGCAGTTGCGAGGCATCGAACACCACCGGCTGGGCCACGTCGACGGTCAGGCGAATGGCATTGGCGTTGACGTCGGCGCGGCCCGCCGGGCGGGTCTCGCCGGCGCGCGGGCGGCGCTGGCGCATTTCGGCGCGCCAGCGCTCGACGATCTCCGGCAGCGCCTGCGCCAGGTGCACGGTGCTGCGGCCAGTGCGCGGGCGGCGCGACATCTGCAGCACGTCGGACACCACCTGGTCCAGCCGGCGCACGTTGTCGTGGATGATGCGCAGCAGGCGGGCGTCGATATCGACATCGGCGGCGCCCGGCTCCTGCGCGGCCAGGTCCTGCGCGACCGGATGGTGCCGGCCGGAATCGCCCAGCAGTTCGCTGGCCTGGCTGATCGCCGCCAGCGGGTTGCGGATCTGGTGCGCGATGCTGGCCACCAGCCGGCCCATGGCGGCCAGCTTTTCCTGCTGCACCTGCTCGGCGATGCGTTCCCAGCTTTCGATATGGACCAGCACGGTGTCGCGCATCTCGCTGCGCAGCAGCGCCTCATCCTCCTGCGACCACGCCATCGCCTCGTTCTGGGCGATGGCCAGGCGCAGGCGCGCGGCGGCTTCGGGCGACAGCTCGTTCCACGCGGCGGTATCGAGCGCGGCCGGCACGGTGCGGCCATGCGCCATGGTCGAACGCAGCCCGGCCAGGCCCGGCAGCACAAAGCGCAGCCGCAGCCGGGTATGCTGCATGGTGCCGTCGGCCAGCGCGGCGCCGGAAGCCATCGGCAGCAGCTGCAGGATGCGCGGCACGTCGTCCTTGCTGCGCAGCCAGTCGCGCAGCATTTCCATCAGCGGCTGCAGGCGCGGGATGCGGCGCAGGTCGAACAGCACGGTATCGCCGCCGCCCGGCCCGGTTTGGCCGCCGGGCGCGCCACCCAGCTTGCGCGAGTAGATGCGCTCATGCGGCTGCACGCCCAGCAGCACCACCGCGGCGGGATTGGCGGCCACCACCGCGCCGTTGGCACGCACCAGCATCACGCCGTCCTGCATGTCGTTGACCATCAGCCGGTTGACCAGCTGCTGCAGGCGCAGCTCCTGCTCGCGCGCCAGCGCCAGGCGCTCCTGTGCAAGCTGCCGGTTGGCCAGCATGTACATCAGCAGCGCGGCGATCATGAACACCAGGCCGAACAGGCCCGAACCCAGCAGCCCGGCATCGGCCTGGCGCAGCAGGATGGTGTGCATGAAGGGCCCGCTCATCACCACCAGCGCGGAAATCGCCGCGGCAAACAGCGCGAACAGCAGGCTGGTCAGCGCGCCGGCTTCCAGCGCCGGCAGCAGGAAGATCATGGCCAGGCCCTCGGCGTGTCCACCCCGGCCCAGCACGCTGAAGACCAGCGCCAGCAGCGCCAGGTCGGCCAGCACCTGCACCCGCACGCGCAGGTGGAAATGCCGGCGCCACAGCGTGCCCGCCAGCATCGCCAGGGCAATGCCAAGGTAAGGGACGGCGACGGCCATGGCCGCCGCATGCTCGATCCCGCCCATGGCCTCCAGGCCGAAAGGCAAGGCGGGGATGGCGGCAGTGAAGGGGGAAGCGGCCGTACCGGCAACGCCGGCGGGCGGCTCGCCGCGCCGCATCAGCGCAAAGCCGACCAGCAGCAGGCCCACGGCGACGCGGGTCCAGCAGAAATAGCGCAGCAGGCGCCAGTGGAAGTCAGGCGGCTCGGGCTGGCGCCACAGCCGCGCCAGGCCGCGCCAGGCGTTCAGCCGCTGCCAGGCCGACGGCGCCGGCTGGGTCATGGGCGCGGGCCGCTGCTGCCGCTGCCGCTCTCGCTGCCGTCGCTGCTTTCGGTGCGGCTTTCGTCGGGCAGGTGGCTGCGCCGGCAGTAGTGCAGGCCGCGCCAGGCAATGGCGTCGCCCTGCGGCAGGTGTACGCCACACTGGGCGCACTGGACCATGCGCTCGGCGGCGGCGTCGGGCATGCCGGCCGCGGCGTGGTCGCTGGCCTCGCGCGCCTGGCGGGCGCGATGCTCGGCCAGCCGGGCCTCGGCGCGGGCGCGCAGCCACCAGAAGACGCCCAGCACCACGGCCAGCAGGATCAGGATACGTGCCATGGCAAATCAGAGCCGGTGCAGGACGACTTCAATCACGAAACGGCTGCCGACATAGGCCAGCAGCAGGATGCCGAACGACGCGATGACCCAGCGCAGCGCCACCTTGCCGCGCCAGCCGCGGAAGATGCGCCCGGCCAGGATGCCGCCGAACATGGCCCACGAGACCAGCGCGAACACCGTCTTGTGGTCCAGCCGGAAGGCGCGCCCGAACAGCTCTTCGGAAAACAGCAGGCCCGAGCCGATGGTCAGCGTCAGCAGCACGAAGCCGGCGCCGATCAGCCGGAACAGCAGCTTCTCCAGCGTCAGCAGCGGCGGCAGCAGGTCCAGCCAGCGCCCCAGCCACTGGCTGGGCTGCGGCGCCGACGGCCGCGCCGGCGCGTGGCGGAAGCCGTGCAGGCGGCGCTCGGCCAGCAGCATCAGGAAGGCATGGAAGGCGGCCAGCGTGAACAGCCCGTAGGCCACGTTGGCGATGATGAAATGCAGCTTGAACAGCGGCCGCGCCGCGTAGCCCAGGATCTGCGAGCCGGGAAAGGCCAGCGGCATCAGGCTGGCCACCAGCGCCACCGGAATCACGATCAGTCCCAGCCCCGCCAGCGAAAAGAAGAAGCTCTCGATCCAGTAGATGCCCACGCCCAGCCACAGCATGGCCGACAGCGCGAAGGCGAAGCCGAACATCATGCGCTCGGCCGGGAAGATGGTTTCATGCAGCAGCATGCCGTGGCTGGCCAGCGCGGCCAGCATCAGCACGTGCCACCACGCCGGGCGTCCCTCGCCGTGGGCGCCGCCGGCCGGGGGGATGGGGCCGCCGCCCGCCACCAGCACGGCCGCGGCCGAGTTGCCCGCCGGGCCGGTGGAGCCGGCAGCAGCGGCCACGCGCGGATGGCGCGTGGCCCAGCCGTGCCAGGCCAGGCCGCAATAGAGAAGTGCCGTCAGGGCATACAGTACAATGACCATTTACGCAGTTTACCTTAGTGCCCACGGACGGTGGCGGCCCGCTTGAACCGGTGTGACCGGTGTTCCAGGCCTTCCCCGTGTGCCGGACCGCGTCCGATTTTCAGCCCCGAGCCCTGCTCCGACTTCTCCCCCGATTCCTGCCATGCTGGACAATCTCACTCAACGCCTGGCGCGTGTGGTCAAGACCATGCGCGGCGAGGCGCGCCTGACCGAGGCCAACACCGCCGAGATGCTGCGCGAAGTGCGCCTTGCCATGCTCGAAGCCGACGTGGCACTGCCGGTCGTGCGCGAATTCGTGGCCCGCGTGAAGGAAAAGGCCATGGGCGAAGAGGTGGTCAGCAGCCTGACCCCGGGCCAGGCCCTGGTCGGCGTGGTCCAGCGCGAGCTGACTGCGGTGATCGGCGGCGCCGAGGCCGCCAGCGGCAACAATAAAGAGTCCGAGCTGAACCTCGCGGTGCAGCCGCCCGCCATCATCCTGATGGCCGGCCTGCAGGGCGCGGGCAAGACCACCACCGCCGGCAAGCTGGCCAAGTGGCTCAAGGAAAACAAAAAGAAGAAGGTGCTGACGGTCTCGTGCGACGTCTACCGCCCCGCCGCCATCGCCCAGCTCAAGACCGTGTCCGAGCAGGTCGGCGCCGAGTTCTTCCCGTCGCAGCCCGACCAGAAGCCGGTCGACATCGCCCGCGCGGCGGTGGACTGGGCGCGCAAGCATTACCACGACGTGCTGATCGTCGATACGGCCGGCCGGTTGGGTATCGACGAGGCGATGATGCAGGAAATCGCAGCGCTGCACGCCGAACTGAAGCCGGCCGAAACCCTGTTCGTGGTCGATGCCATGCTCGGCCAGGACGCGGTCAACACCGCCAAGGCCTTCAATGACACCCTGCCGCTGACCGGCGTGGTGCTGACCAAGCTGGACGGCGATGCGCGCGGCGGCGCGGCACTGTCGGTGCGCCATATCACCGGCCGCCCGATCAAGTTCGTCGGCGTCGGCGAAAAGCTCGATGGCCTGGAGCCCTTCTTCCCGGACCGCATGGCCCAGCGCATCCTGGGCATGGGCGACATCCTCGCGCTGGTCGAGGAAGCCCAGCGCGGCGTGGACATGGAAGCGGCCGAGAAACTGGCCAAGAAGATCAAGAAGACCGGCGACTTCGACCTGGAAGACTTCAAGGCCCAGATCGGCCAGATGAAGAAGATGGGCGGCCTGGGCAGCCTGGTCGACAAGCTGCCGGCGCAGTTCGCGCAGCAGGCGCAGGGCGCCAACATGGACCAGGCCGAGAAGCAGGTGGCGCGCATGGAAGGCATCATCAACAGCATGACGCCGGCCGAGCGCGCCAAGCCGGACCTGATCAAGGCCAGCCGCAAGCGCCGCATTGCCGCGGGCGCCGGCGTGCCGGTGCAGGAGGTCAACCGCCTGCTCAACCAGTTCGACCAGATGCAGTCCATGATGAAGAAGCTCAAGGGCGGCGGCATGATGAAGATGATGCGCCAGATGGGCGCGATGAAGGGCGGCATGAAGGGCCTCTTCAACCGCTGAAGCCCGCCGCGCAAGCCGAACTGCCTCCCCGCAAAAGAACAGGAAAGACATCATGATGAGCGCCGAACAGGCCCGCGAGCTGTGGGCCAATTCCGAAGAAATCGTCTCCGCCGAAGAAGTCCAGGCTTCGCTGGACCGCATGGCCGCGGACATCACCGCCAGGATGGGCAATGACTTCCCGCTGGTGCTGTCGGTAATGGGCGGCGCGGTGGTCTTCACCGGCATGCTGCTGCCCAAGCTGGCGTTCCCGCTGGAGTTCGACTACATCCACCTCTCGCGCTACAACAACAAGACCGTCGGCGGCGAGATGCAATGGCGCGTGGCCCCGCGCGAATCGGTCAAGGACCGCGTGGTGCTGGTGCTGGACGACATCCTCGATGAAGGCGAGACCATGGCCGCCATCCGCCAGCGCATCATGGACATGGGCGCCCGGGAATTCCACGCGGCGGTGCTGTGCGAGAAGACACTGCGCAAGCCCAAGCCCATGCACCCGGATTTCTGCGGCTTTGCCGTGCCGGACCGCTATGTGTTCGGTTGCGGGATGGATGCCAAGGGGTATTGGCGGAACCTGGATTCGATCCGGGCGCTGGTTTGATTTAGAGGGCGTGAGCGCGAGGGTTTCTCCCCTCTTCCGCTTGCGGGAGAGGGGGCACCCCGATGGCGGTTAATGGTCCGCCAGTGTTTGCTTGAAGCCGTCAGGACCCCAGAATCGGCCACAGCGACGCCAGCAGCAGCACCGCCATCCCGATATTGAACACCCGCAGCACCTTCGGCCGCGCCAGCCAGCGCCGCAGCGCCGAGCCGCACAACGCCCACATCGCCACGCTGGGCAGGTTCACCACCCCGAAGATCCCCGACAGCAGCAGCACGTTGAGCCACAGGTTGCCGTGCAGCACATAGGTGCTGCACGCGCCGACCGCCATCACCCACGCCTTTGGATTGACCCACTGGAACGCCGCGGCGGCCCAGAAACCCATCGGCCGCGCCACCTGCTGGTCCTGCACGCCGCCGGCCGTGGCCAGCTTCCAGGCCAGCCAGACCAGGTAGACCGTCGCCACCACGCGCAGCACCTGCCAGGTCCACGGGAACGCGTGGAACAGCGACCCCAGGCCCAGCCCGACCAGCCCCACCATCAGCGCGAAACCGATGCTGACGCCCAGCAGGTGCGGCACGGTGCGCAGGAAGCCAAAGTTCACGCCCGACGCGAGCAGCATCGTATTGTTCGGACCGGGGGTGATCGACGACACCAGGGCAAAGCCGGCAAAGGCGGCAAAGACACCGGTGCCGGCGGCGAGTTGGGACACTTCCATGACTGACTCCAGGGGCGTTCATGTGCTTTCGGGAAATCAGTCTACGGCCACTCAACGGTACAGTACCGGTACACTTTGCAGGAAATGCGCCGATACAGGGCCGCTCACCGTAGCGCATGCCAGGCGATACCCAGCGCCAGCAGCCAGAGGACAACCCCGGTCAGGCGCTCGACCCACCGCACCGACCGCCCGAAGCGCGCGGCCATCGCCGGATGGCCGATGCCGTAGGCCACCAGCAGGTCCCAGCCGAGCACGACGGCGAACATCCAGACTCCATAGGCCAGTTGCACCGCCGGCGGCGTGCGGCTGGCGGCCAGCACCGAGAACAGGCTGGCGTAGAACAGCCCGTTCTTCGGGTTCAGCACGGCGGACAGGAAGCCGCTGGCGAGCTGGGCCAGCCAGGCGGCGGGCGCGGGCCTGGCGGCAGCATCCGCCGCCGGCATCGACAGTTCGCCGCAGGCGTTCAGCAGGCGCCAGCCCAGCCACGCCAGGTAGGCACAGCCGGCCCACTGCAACGCCGCGAACAGTTGCGGCGAGTCCCGCATCGCGGCGACGCCGGCCAGCGCCAGGCCGATAAAGACACCATTGCCCAGCGCGATGCCCAGGCACACGGCGCCGGCGCGTCGCGGCCCGTGCAGCAGCGCGCTGCGCACCACCAGGAAGAAATCCGGCCCCGGGCTGAGCAGCGCCAGCGCATGCGCGCCGGCCACCATGGCAAATTGCTGCCAAGGCAATGCCCCGCGGGCGAGATCGAAAGCCATGTCCATGCCGACCCTCCGTAAAGAGTCCGCAGTGTGGTGCGCACGGCGGTGGCCGGTCTTGAAGAAAGTTGCGGTGTCGCGCCAGGCCGGCGCCTCAGGCGGCGCGTTGGTACCCGCGCGGTGTCATGGCCACGCGCTGCTTGAAGGCGCGCTGGAAATGGCTCTGGTCGGCAAAGCCCAGCGCCAGGGCGACCTCGGCCAGCGCCGCGCCCTGCCGCAGCAGGCGGCGCCCATGCTGGATGCGCAGGTCGAGCTGGTAGGCGTGCGGTGTCATGCCGGTTTCGGCGCGGAAGGCCCGCACCAGGTGGTAACGGCTCAGGCCGCAGGCGCGCGCCAGCTCGGCCAGCGGCAGCCGCTCGGCATGGCGCTCGCGCAGCAGCTCGCACAATTGCGCCACGCGGGCGGAGACGGAGGCCGGCACCGGCAGTGTGCGGGTGCTTGCGCCGTTATCGATGGCGGCATGCAGGTCGCCGATGAAGGCCACCAGCGCGGCCTCTTTCTCGACGCTGTCGGCGGGCGAGAACAACGCGCCGTTCAACTCGCAGACCAGCCGGTAAACCTCCGGCGACGTCATCACGCGTGCCGGCAGCCAGGCCCGCGCCGCGCTGTCCTCGTCGAGCACGGCCGCGACCCAGGCCGGGTCGAAATGCAGCATCTGGTAGCTCCAGCACCCGTCCGGCACGGGATTGCAGGCATGGACCTGGTGCGCCGGGATCACCACCACCGCGCCCGCTCCGAGCACGGCGCTTTCATCGCCGCAGGCAAAGCGGCTGGTACCGCCGTCGACGGCGCCGACCGACAGGGTGGGATGGCTATGCGGCAGGTAGCTGGCGCTGCTGTAGCTGGCGCGCCGGCTTTCGGCAAAGGGCAGCGCGGGATCCGCCCACCAGCGGCTGGCGGCCGGTGCGGCCGGTGCCCCCGGCCTGGCTGCGGGGCGGCTCACGCCGCGCTGCGGTACGGCCGTTCGCGCAGCCATTTGGTGGCGATCCACTTTTCGCCGGCGGCCACCGGCAGGCCGGCGTGCAGGGTGCGGTCGTCGAGCGTGCCGTCGGGCAGCAGGTAGCTGAAGTAGACCGCGTTGCCCTTGACCGGCGCCACCTCCAGGCCCACGCGCGGGAACGCGGTGGCGCCGCCCGCCTCGGGCGTGTTCAGGTAGATCACCAGCGTGGCGATGCGCTGCCCGCCGACGGACAGCTGCCGCGCTTCGCCGGGACGCTGCGGGTTGAAGTAGTCGAAGTGTGGCTGGTACTCGCCGCCCGGCTTGTAGTTGAGGATCTGCAGCCCTTCGCCATGCTCGGCCGGCACTCCGGTGACCGCGGCGATGCGGGCTTCGATGCGCGCGATCAGGGCGTGCTCGGCCACCTGGAACATCGCCCCCATGCTGGTGCGGGCGTCGATCAGGTTCTCGTCGCCGGTGTCGGGATTGACCACCGGCGAGCGCGCCAGCCGGCCGCGCGACAGCGCCACCAGCGCATCGCACTCGTCGTCGCTCAGCAGCTGCTGGAACAGCTGCACCTGCGGCGACGCCAGCCGGAACAGGACGGGTACCCGGCGGTCGCCGCCATCGGCGGCATAGACCGCGGGCATGCCGGCCGCCGCAGGTTCAGCTTGCGCGGGCCGTGCCGGCGCCGCGTCGCCGTTGTCCTGGGCAAACGCCGCAGCCACCGACCGGCGCGCGAAGGCGTCGTCGTAGCCCGAGCGCAGCATCGACAGCACCAGCGCATCGGCGGCAAAGCCCTGGGCGATATGCCGGGCCAGCCATTGTTCGAGTTCGGGCGAGGATTCGGTGTAGCCGGCCTTGCCGCCGGCTACGGATGCTTCGCGGATCATGACGGATTGGCTGCGACGCGCTGCGACGAGAACGGGTTGCGGGCCGGCGGCTCCGCCACCGGTGCGCGCGGGCGCGACGGCGCGATCTCGGCATCGCCGGCCACGGTGACGGTGGCTTCGGAATACTGCCAGCGCTTCCACGCCGCCAGCACCGCGTTGGGATATTCCGGGCGGCCGCGGCTGCCGTTGTAGCGGCCCAGCGCCAGGTACAGGTCGCCCTGCTCGCGGTCCAGGTAATAGCGCAGGATGGTGCAGCCGTAGCGCAGGTTGCTCTGCAGGTGGAACAGCTTGCGCGCATCGCTGTCGCCGATGGCGCGCACCCAGAACGGCATCACCTGCATCAGCCCGCGCGCGCCGGCCGAACTGATCGCGTACTTGCGGAAGTTGCTTTCGACCTGGATCAGGCCCAGCACCAGCGCGGGCTCCAGGCCGGCGCGCTTGGCCTCGTAGTAGGCCACCTCGATCAGCTCGACCCGCACCTGCGGCTCGGGGATGCGCGCGGCCAGCCGCGCCGACATCTCGCCCAGCCACTTCAGGTAGGCCAGGCGCTCGCCGCCGGACGCGAACACCGGCCGCAGCGGCCGGTCATCGGCAATGGCCGCGGCCAGCGCGCCGCGCACGGAGTCGGCCAGGTCTTCTTCCTTCTGCGCGCCGGCATGCGCCGCCGTGGCCGCCAGGGCCAGCAGCGCTACCAGCAGCGCGCCTGCCAGGCGGCGCGCGGCGGCTGCTGCGGCGCTCAGGCCGCGGACGACGCGCATGGGCCTCAGTTCGCCAGCAGGTTGCGCACGTGGCCGACCACTTCGGCCACGCTGACGGCGGTGGCCTGCGCGTCGCGCCGGCCCTGGTACTCGACCTTGCCCTCCTTCAGGCCGCGGTCGCCCACCACCACGCGGTGCGGCACGCCGATCAGTTCCCAGTCGGCGAACATCACGCCCGGGCGCTCGCCGCGGTCGTCGAGGATCACGTCCACGCCGGCGGCAAGCAGCTCGGCATGGATCCGGTCGGCCTCGGCCTTGACGGCTTCGGAGCGGTCGTAGCCCACCGGGCAGATCACCACGGCGAACGGCGCGATCGCGGCCGGCCAGATGATGCCGCGCTCATCGAAGTTCTGCTCGATCGCCGCGCCCAGGATACGGGTGATGCCGATGCCATAGCAGCCCATCTGCATCGGCTGGGTCTTGCCGTTCTCGTCGAGGAAGGTGGCGTTCATCGATTCCGAGTAGCGCGTGCCTAGCATGAACACGTGGCCCACCTCGATGCCGCGGCAGATCTCCAGCGTGCCCTGGCCGTCCGGCGAGGCGTCGCCCGCCACCACGTTGCGCAGGTCGGCCACGATCGGCTCGGGCAGGTCGCGGCCCCAGTTGACGCCGGTGTAGTGGTAGTCGCGGTAGTTGGCGCCGCAGACAAAGTCGCTCATGTTGGCGACGGTGCGGTCGGCCACCACCTTGACCGGCTTCTTCATGTCGATCGGGCCCAGGTAGCCGGGGGGCGAGCCAAAGGCCTCGACGATCTCGTTCTCGGTGGCGAAGCGGAACTCGGCCAGCCCCGGCACCTTGGAGGCCTTGACCTCGTTCAGTTCGTGGTCGGCGCGGATCAGCAGCAGCCAGATCTGGACGCCGGCGTCGCCGTCGGTGGCCAGCACGATCGACTTGACGTTGGTCTCGAGCGGCAGGTTCAGGAATTCGGCGACCTGCTCGCACTTGACCTTCTCCGGGGTGAAGGTCTTGACCAGGTCCTGCGTGGGCGCGGCGCGCCCGGCCACCAGCGGCAGCGCCTCGGCGGCCTCCATGTTGGCGGCGTAGGCCGAGGTCGGGCAGTAGACGATGGCGTCTTCGCCGGTTTCGGCGATGACGTGGAACTCATGCGAGCCGGAACCGCCGATGGCGCCGTTGTCGGCGGCCACGGCGCGGAATTCCAGCCCGAAGCGGCGGAAGATGCGCACGTAGGCGTCGTACATGTTCTCGTACGACTTGCGCAGGCCGTCGGTGTCGCGGTCGAAGGAATAGGCGTCCTTCATGGTGAACTCGCGCCCGCGCATGATGCCGAAACGCGGCCGGCGCTCGTCGCGGAACTTGGTCTGGATCTGGTAGAAATTGACCGGCAGCTGCTTGTAGCTGCGGATTTCCGAGCGGGCGATATCGGTCACTACCTCTTCGGAGGTGGGCTGCACCGCGAAGTCGCGCTCATGGCGGTCCTTCAGGCGCAGCAGCTCGGGGCCCATCTTGTCCCAGCGGCCGGTTTCCTGCCACAGCTCGGCCGGCTGGATCACCGGCATCGACAGTTCCACCGCGCCGGCCCGGTTCATTTCCTCGCGCACGATGTTTTCCACCTTGCGGATCACGCGCAGCCCGATCGGCATGTAGTTGTAGATGCCGGCACCCAGCTTCTTGATCATGCCGGCGCGCATCATCAGCTTGTGCGAAACGATTTCCGCGTCGGCGGGCGCTTCCTTGAGGGTGGAAATGAAGAATTGCGAGGCTTTCATCCGTAATTTCTCTCTGGGCCGCCGAGGTCGGAAAAATCCGTCCCGGCACAATCCGGGGGACCGGCGGCGCTGAATTATGCGCACGCGCCTGAAACTGCCCTTCCGCTCGGGGAAAACCACCATCCCCCGGTCCGGGCCCGGCTGCGCGCTTCCTTTATAATCAGCGTAATTCTAAAGGATTCGAGGTGCAGTCATGCTCGATCGTGAAGGCTTTCGCCCGAACGTCGGCATCATCCTCCTCAACGCAAGAAACGAGGTTTTCTGGGGCAAGCGAATCGGCGAACACTCCTGGCAGTTCCCGCAAGGCGGCATCAAGTACGGCGAAACGCCGGAACAGGCCATGTACCGCGAACTGCATGAGGAAATCGGCCTGCTTCCGGAGCACGTCAGGATCGTCGGTCGCACGCGCGACTGGCTGCGTTACGAGGTGCCGGACAAGTTCATCCGCCGCGAGATCCGCGGCCACTACAAGGGCCAGAAACAAATCTGGTTCCTGCTGCGCATGGCCGGCAGGGACTGCGACATCCACCTGCGCGCCACCGAGCACCCTGAGTTCGATGCCTGGCGCTGGAGCCACTACTGGGTGCCGCTCGAGGCCGTGATCGAGTTCAAGCGCGATGTCTACCAGATGGCGCTGACGGAATTGTCACGCTTCCTGAACCGGCACCCGCGCGTGCCGCTCAGCCCGTATGGCACGCACGGCAACCACGGTGCGCATGGCGTGCACGGGCGCCACGGCGGGCCGCGCGGCCAGGCGCTGAGCCGGGCGCAGGCCGCCCAGCAGGCCGACGCCGACGGCAATGTCGAAGCCCCGGCCACGGCCGACTACGTTTCGCCGGCGACGCCGGTATCCACTACACGGAGCACTGATGACTAGTTTGACCGGCGTGGGCCGCCGCGGCGGCCTGAGCGCGGCCGCATTGCTGCTTGCCGCGGCCAGCCTGGCCCTGGCCGGCTGCAAGACCACCGGCAAGGAGATGGCCGAGGAAGAAAGCACCTGGAACAACCCGTTCGCGCCCAAGACCTTCGAGGAAGCCAAGGCCATGCTGCCGGCCTTGCCGCAAGAGGCCAACCTGATCCCCTTCTCGGTGGCGGGCACCGGCACGCTGTCGTTCGCGGTGGACAGCAAGTCGATCTCGGTAGGCAAGGACAATGTGGTTCGCTACACCGTGGTCACCACCAGCCAGAGCGGCGCGCGCAACGTGACCTTCGAAGGCATGCGCTGCGACGCGTTCGAGCGCAAGCTGTACGCGACCCTGCCCCCGGGCGCCACCGAGTGGGTGCCCAACAGCAGCGACTACGGCGAGACCTGGCACCGCATGCAGGCCGGGGTGCGCAACGCCTACGCCGCCACGCTGGCGATCGATTTCTTCTGCGAGGGCCGCACCGTGGCCGGCAAGCCCGCCGACATGGTGCTCGAGCTGCAATCGCGCGCGCCGCACAAGCGCTGACGCAACCTGTGCAGGTATAAAAAAAAAAGGCGGGACTGCCTGGCAGTCCCGCCGTTTTTTTTGCTCGCATCGATCAGACCAGCACCAGGTTGTCGCGATGGATCAGCTCGGGCTCGTTCAGGTGGCCGAGCACGGATTCGATCTCGGACGACGGCTTGCGCGCGATCAGCCGCGATTCCGCGCTGGAATAGTTGGTGATGCCGCGCGCCACCTCCTTGCCTTGCGCATCGACACAGGCGATCACCTCGCCGCGGGCGAACTCGCCCTGCACTTCGACCACGCCGATCGGCAGCAGCGACTTGCCGCCGCTGGTCAGCTTCTCGACCGCGCCGTTGTCGATCACGACGCGGCCGCGCAGCTGCAGGTGGTCTGCCATCCATTGCTTGCGTGCCGTCAGCCGGCCGGTCGGCGCCAGCAGCTGGGTGCCGATCGCCTCGCCGGCGGCCAGGCGCTCCAGCACGTTGGCCTCGCGGCCGGAGGCGATGGTGGTGTGCGCGCCCGACTTGGCCGCGCGCTTGGCCGCCAGGATCTTGGTCAGCATGCCGCCGCGGCCGATCGACGTGCCGGCGCCGCCGGCCATGGCTTCCAGCTCGGGCGTGCCGGCCAGGGCCTCGTCGACGAACTGCGCGGCCGGGTCCTTGCGCGGATCGGCGGTGTACAGGCCGCGCTGGTCGGTCAGGATCACCAGCGCGTCGCCTTCGATCAGGTTGGTGACCAGCGCGCCGAGCGTGTCGTTGTCGCCGAACTTGATTTCGTCGGTGACCACGGTGTCGTTCTCGTTGATGATCGGCACCACGCCCAGGGACAGCAGCGTCAGCAGCGTCGAGCGGGCGTTCAGGTAGCGCTCGCGGTCGGCCAGGTCGGCGTGGGTCAGCAGCACCTGCGCGGTGCGGATGCCATAGCGGCCGAACTGGCTCTCGTAGACCTGCGCCAGACCCATCTGGCCGACCGCCGCGGCGGCCTGCAGCTCATGGATTTCCTTCGGGCGGCGCGCCCAGCCGAGCCGCTGCATGCCTTCGGCAATGGCGCCGGAACTGACCAGCACCACTTCCTTGCCGGCCACGCGCAGCTTGGCGATCTGGGCCGCCCAGCGGGCGATGGCGTCGTGGTCCAGCCCCTTGCCGTCGTTGGTGACCAGGCTGGAGCCGACTTTGACGACGATGCGCTTTGCCTGCGCGATGACCGATTGCATGGTGGAAATCCTGTCTCCGGAGATCGTTCGGAACCGCTGATTGTTTGTTGTCTATGCCTCGCGCTGGTCCTGGTCGACGTTATGCAGGCGGTCGTCCAGGCGGATGTCCGGCTCTGCCAGCGCCGCGGCCTCTTCGGCCTTGATCGCCTGCAGGTGGTCCTTGATCGCATAGATCAGCTCGCGGCAGCCTTCGCCGGTGAGCGCCGAGATCTGGAACACCGGGCCCTTCCACTTGTAGCGCTTGAGGAAGTCCTTCACCTTCGCCGCGCGCTCGTCCTCGGCCACCATGTCGAGCTTGTTCAGCACCAGCCAGCGCGGCTTTTCAAACAGGGTCTCGTCGTATTTCTTCAGTTCGTTGACGATGGCCTTGGCCTCGGCCACCGGATCGACCGCCTCGTCGAACGGCGCCAGGTCGACGATATGCAGCAGCAGCCCGGTGCGCTGCAGGTGGCGCAGGAACTGGTGGCCCAGGCCCGCGCCCTCGGCGGCGCCCTCGATCAGGCCGGGGATGTCGGCGACCACGAACGATTGCTCATGGTCCACGCGCACCACGCCCAGGTTGGGATGCAGCGTGGTGAACGGATAGTCCGCCACCTTCGGGCGCGCGTTGGAGATATGCGAGATAAAGGTCGACTTGCCGGCATTGGGCATGCCCAGCAGGCCGACATCGGCCAGCACCTTGAGCTCGAGCTTGAGCATGCGGCGCTCGCCCGGCTTGCCGTCGACCTGCTGGCGCGGCGCGCGGTTGGTACTGGACTTGAAGTGCAGGTTGCCCCAGCCACCCATGCCGCCCTCGGCCAGGCACACGCGCTGGCCGTGCTCGGTCAGGTCGGCGATGACCTCGCCGGTGTCCATATCGGTGATCAGCGTGCCCACCGGCATGCGCAGCGTGATGTCTTCCCCCGCGGCGCCGTAGCAGTCGGAGCCGCGGCCGTTCTCGCCGTTTTTCGCCACGTGCTTCTTGGCGTAGCGGAAGTCGATCAGCGTATTGATATTGCGGTCCGCCACGGCGAACACGCTGCCGCCCCGGCCGCCGTCGCCACCATCCGGGCCGCCGAAGGGCACAAACTTCTCGCGCCGGAACGAGGCGCTGCCATTGCCGCCGTTGCCGGCGATGGCTTCGATTCGGGCTTCGTCGATGAACTTCATGATGGGTTTTCCGTGATGGGATCGGCAGATCGGGGGCCGGCGTAGTTTACTTCGCCAGAAAAGAAAAAGCCCCGCAAGCGTTGCGGGGCCTTTCGTCCTGCAAAGGCTGTTATCAGGCCGCCGGAACGACGCTGACTTGCTGCTTCTTGGCAGGGCCCTTGACGGCGAACTGCACGTGGCCGTCGATCAGGGCGAACAGCGTGTGGTCCTTGCCCACGCCGACGTTGTCGCCGGCATGCACGCGGGTACCGCGCTGGCGCACGATGATGCCGCCGGCGTTGATGGCCTGGCCACCAAACACCTTCACGCCCAGACGCTTCGATTCGGAATCACGGCCGTTCCGCGTGGAACCGCCGCCTTTTTTCTGTGCCATGTCTTACTCCTGTCGCTTTACCGGATTACGCTCGATCGATCAGGCAACGATCGCTTCGATGCGCAGTTCGGTGTAATTCTGACGATGGCCCTGACGCTTCTGGTAGTGCTTGCGACGGCGCATCTTGAAGATCTTCACCTTGTCGTGACGACCCTGGGAGATAACGGTAGCCTTGACGGAAGCCCCGCTCACCAGCGGCGTACCAAACTTGATTTGGTCGCCGGCGCCCACTGCGAGCACCTGGTCGAGCGTGATTTCTGCGCCAATGTCTGCCGGTATCTGTTCTACTTTCAGTTTTTCGCCAGCAGCAACCTTGTATTGCTTGCCGCCGGTTTTTACGACCGCGTACATTGTCGAACCTCTCGGATGTGAATAAAACGCCGAAACCGCGCGATGCGGCCCGGTTATCTCCCGCCGGCAAGGACCCGCAAGGCGAGCGACTACCGGAGGAAACCGGGAATTGTAAACGAGATTGGGGAAAACCGCAAAGAAAACAGGCACATAGCCTGTGAGCGGCGCGCCCGGCACAATCGGTGGGCCGCTTCGCTCAGGTCAGATCGGCGAGCAGGAACCCCGCCAGTGCGGCAAACGCCACCCACCAGGCGGTGCGGCGCAGTTGGCGGCGAGGTATGGGCTTGTCCATGAACGGATTATAGTGGGGCCAGCCACCAACGCCCGCTGCGCGCATACCCTGAGCCCATCGCCCGGCAAACAGCCCGTCAAACAATGCGGGGCATGCGTAGAACGCCGCCTGCATCGCATATAATCGTCCGGTTTTGCGTAACGGTGATCATCTTGTCCCAGCCTTCCGCCACTGCCTTGCTTGCCCCGGTCGCTGCAGACATGCGCGCGGTCGATGCAGTTATCCGCCAGCGGCTGTCTTCTGAAGTCCCGCTGATCGAGCAGATCGGCGAATACATCATCGGTGCCGGCGGCAAGCGCCTGCGCCCGGTGATCCTGCTGCTGACGGCACGCGCGCTGGGCTACGACGGCAACCGTCACCATGAGCTGGCCGCCGTGGTGGAATTCATCCACACCGCCACCCTGCTGCACGACGATGTCGTCGACGAGTCCGAGCTGCGGCGCGGGCGCGACACCGCCAACGCGGTGTTCGGCAACGCCGCCAGCGTGCTGGTGGGCGACTTCCTCTACTCGCGCGCGTTCCAGATGATGGTCGATGCCGGCAGCATGCGCATCATGGAGATCCTCTCCAACGCGACCAACGTGATCGCCGAAGGCGAGGTGCTGCAGCTGCTGAACATGCACGACCCGGATGTCACCATCGAGCGCTACCTGCAGGTGATCCGCTACAAGACCGCCAAGCTGTTCGAGGCCGCCGCGCAGCTGGGCGCCGTGCTGTCCGGCGCCGACGCGCAGATGGAAGAGGCGGCCGCCGAATACGGCCGCCGCATCGGCACCGCCTTCCAGCTGATCGACGACATGCTGGACTACACCGCCAGCGCCGAGCAAATGGGCAAGAACGCAGGCGACGACCTGCGCGAAGGCAAGCCCACCCTGCCGCTGCTGCACCTGATGGAACACGGCACGGCCGAGCAGCGCCAGCTGGCCCGCGACGCGATCGTGCAGGGCGGCACCGAGCATTTCGACGCGGTCTTTGCCGCGATCCATGCCAGCGGCGCGCTCGAGGTCACCTTCGAGGCCGCACGGCGCGAGGCCGAAGCCGCCGAGCAGGCAGCCCGGCAGTTCCCGCCGTCCGAGCTGAAGGAAACGCTGATCCAGCTCTGCGCCTTCTCGCTGCAGCGGCAGTCCTGAGCCGGGAAGCGCCGCGGGATGGGGGCGTTTTCCTCCGCCCTCTTCCATTCCCAAAAAAACGCTGCTAAACTTACGTTCTTTGCTGCTGACGCTAAAACGTCTGCCGGCAGACCAAATCGGGGTGTAGCTTAGCCTGGTAGAGCGCTACGTTCGGGACGTAGAGGCCGGAGGTTCGAATCCTCTCACCCCGACCAGATTTAAGAAGCCGAATCAACGAAAGTTGGTTCGGCTTTTTGTCTTTCTACCCCTCCTCCTTAGCCCTTGATGGCTTTGCGCTGTCGCTTGAAAGCTTTAAGCTCGGCTACGGCGAAAAGCTGGCTGCGCCCGACTTCCGCCCGTGGAGCCACCTTGCCATCGCGCACCAGCCGGCGGAAGGTCGCCATCGAGATTTCGAGGTATTGGGCAGCCTCTGCCGCGGTGAAATCCTCCTCCGCGAGATGGCCGAAGACTTCCTCATGCGAGAAATTCTCATCACCAAAGGCCTGCTGCCCGATCAGTGTGAAAAACCTGACGCGCTCCCGCGGGGGCAACGCGCCGAGGGCATGCAGCAGGTCTTCAGCGGTCATCGTGTCCATTCTTTTCTGCCCTCAGGTACTTCTTGAGCTCGTCATAGAAGTTCTCATGCGAGCCGACCTTATAGAAATCGATCCATAGCACCTCAAGTGCCACGCCTTTCACGTTCAACTCCTGCGGCAGTGGCCGGTAGGCGATCAGGTATTCCTGCCGGTTGAACCTGAATTTATGCACCCGGATGCCAGCCAAGTCCCCAATCTTCGCTTCGCCCAACTCGGGCACGGCACAGAGCTCCTCGACCTCGTCTTCGATCGCCAGTTGCAGCGGCTTGTGTGCTTTCTTGACGAACTGAACGAAAGGCTTCTTGTAGTTTCGCCTCATGCGACGTTATGCACTCGTTTTTGATTCTATAACAGATCAGACCACGCCGGGCGCCGGCGAGCCACCATGCCGAGAAGCATGGCTGGCTAGCGACCAGTGGGGATGGAGGCAATTCTCAAATTGCCGTCTGCTGTGTTCGCCGCCCCCGGGGCGGAGCCCCGCGCAAGTAGGGTTGCGCCGGTGTCGCGCAAACGCCAATACGACCCGCCGTCGCCTTTACAAAAAGTGACCCCATCGGCAAACTGGCCCGATCCCAAGAAGCGGGCTCGTCTCGTCCTGCCCTGTCCGCGGACACTGCTCCAACCACTGCGCACTTGCCATGACACTCGGACTTGCCCTGGCCCAGAGCCGGCGTATCGCGCCCGCCCTGCTTGCTCAGCTGGAGCAGGCCGCGCGTGAAAAGCAATCGCAGCTGATCGACGAGATCATCGGCAGCGGCACCATGAGCGCGCATGACGTGGCGCTGTTCGCCGCGGACAAGTACCAGTTGCCGCTGCTCGATCTGGCCCAGTACAACCTGGCCAAGGTGCCGTCGGCGCTGGCCGGCAACCGTGAGTTCCATGCCCACCGGCTGCTGCCGCTGGGCCGGCGCGAGAACCGGCTGGTGCTGGCGCTGTCCGATCCGTCCAACCAGGCCGGCCTGGACGCGATCCGCGACAAGTACAAGCTGCCGGTCGAAGCCGTAGTGGTCGAGCACGACAAGCTGATGAAGCATGTGCGCGCCGCCGGCGAGGCGCTGGGCACGCTGAAGAACATCTCGCCGGTGCAGGCCGAGCGCAAGATGATCGAATACGATCCGGTCGCCGCCGCCGCCAACCCGCGCAACCGCACCACGGCCGACAACATCGACGACGCCCCGGTGGTGCGCTTCCTGCAGAAACTGCTGACCGAGGCCTTCCACCGCGGCGCCTCGGACCTGCACTTCGAACCGTTCGAAACCTTCTACCGCATCCGCTTCCGCGTCGATGGCGTGCTGCAGGAGGTTGCGCGTCCGCCGCTGGATATCCGCGACAAGATCGCGACCCGCATCAAGGTGCTGTCGCGGCTGGATATTTCTGAAAAGCGCGTGCCGCAGGACGGCCGCATGAAGCTGCTGATCGCGCTGCCCAAGGACAAGGATGCCAAGGAAACCGTCGAGAAGGCGGTGGACTTCCGCGTGTCGACGCTGCCCACGCTGTTCGGCGAAAAGATCGTGATGCGGATCCTGGAATCTTCGTCCGACAAGCTCGACATCGACCAGCTCGGCTATGAGCCAGAGCAGAAGGCGCTGCTGCTGGACGTGATCAAGCGCCCCTACGGCATGGTGCTGGTGACCGGCCCCACCGGCAGCGGCAAGACCGTGTCGCTGTACACCTTCCTGAACCTGCTGAACCAGGGCGACATCAATATTTCCACGGCCGAGGACCCGGCCGAAATCCAGCTGCCGGGCATCAACCAGGTCAACGTCAACGACAAGGCCGGGCTGACCTTCGCCACCGCACTGCGCTCGTTCCTGCGCCAGGATCCGGACATCATCATGGTCGGAGAAATCCGCGACCTGGAAACCGCCGACATCTCCATCAAGGCCGCGCAGACCGGTCACCTGGTGTTGTCGACGCTGCACACCAACGACGCGCCGACCACGCTGACGCGCCTGATGAACATGGGCGTGGCCCCCTTCAATATCGCGTCGAGCGTGCTGATGATCACCGCGCAGCGGCTGGCGCGGCGGCTGTGCAGCTGCAAGCGCGAGGGCGAGATCCCGCGCGAGGCCTTGCTGGAAGCGGGCTTCCGCGAGCGCGACCTGGACGGCAGCTGGCAGCCCTACCATCCGGTCGGCTGCGAGCGCTGCAACGGCAGCGGCTACAAGGGCCGCTGCGGCATCTACCAGGTGATGCCGATCACCGAGGCCATGCAGGAAATCATCCTGACGCACGGCACCGCGCTGCAGATTGCCGAGCAGGCGCGCAGGGACGGCGTGCTATCGTTGCGCGAAGCAGGGCTGCTGAAGGTCAGGCAGGGCGTCACGTCACTCGAAGAAGTGCTGGCGACCACGAACACGTAGGGAAGCAAGACACAACGTAAAGACAAGACGCACAACAAGCGTCATTTACATCGGGGGTCAATAACATGGCGACGCGCGCACCAGCAGCGGGCGCCCGGACGGGGGCACCGTCACGGGCCAAATCAGGGAAGGGGCGCAAGGCCCCCACCCAGTACATCTTCGAGTGGGAAGGCAAGGACCGCAAGGGCAAGACCTTCACCGGCGAGCTGCGCGCCGAAAACCAGGCCGAAGTCACCGCCACGCTGCGCAAGCAGGGCCTGACCATCGTCAAGCTCAAGAAGCGCAAGGCGGCGCGCGGGCGCAAGATCACCGAGAAGGACATCGCCTACTTCACCCGGCAACTGTCGACCATGCTGAAGGCCGGCATCCCGCTGCTGCAGTCGATCGACATCATCGCGCGCGGGCACGTCAACCCCAACTTCACCCAGCTGCTGTCCGACATCCGCTTCGACATCGAGGCTGGCAGCAGCATGGCCGCGGCGTTCCGCCGCCACCCAAGATACTTCGACACGCTCTACTGCAACCTGATCGATGCCGGCGAACAGGGCGGCATCCTGGACTCGCTGCTGGAGCGCCTGTCGCTCTACATGGAGAAGACTATCGCGCTGAAGGGGCAGATCAAGTCCGCGATGATCTACCCGATCGCGGTGCTGACGGTCGCCTTTGCCGTCACGGTGATCCTGATGCTGTTCGTAATCCCGGCGTTCAAGGGGGTGTTCTCCAGCTTCGGGGCCAACCTGCCCGCGCCGACGCTGCTGGTGATCGCAATCTCGGACTTCTTTGTCCAGTACTGGTACCTGGTGATCGGCGCGCCGGTGGCCGGCATCAGCTTCTATCTGCGCGCGCTGAAGAAGTCCGAGAAGGTGCAGCGCGCCACCGACCGCGCGCTGCTGAAGCTGCCGATCTTCGGCAGCCTGTTCCGCAAGGCCGTGATCGCGCGCTGGACCCGCACCCTGGCAACGATGTTCGCGGCCGGCACGCCGCTGGTCGAGTCGATGGAGTCCGTGGCCGGCGCCGCCGGCAACTGGGTCTACTACGACGCCACCCGCGAGATCGAGCAATCGGTGCGCATCGGCACCAGCCTCACCAACGCGATGCAGGCGACCCATGTGTTCGACAACATGGTGCTGCAGATGACGCAGATCGGCGAGGAGTCCGGCGCGCTGGACAACATGCTGCTGAAGGTGGCGGAGTTCTACGAGCGCGAGGTGGACGATGCCGTCGCCGCCATTTCCAGCCTGATCGAGCCGCTGATCATCGTGGTGCTGGGCGTGCTCATCGGCGGCATGGTGGTGGCGATGTACCTGCCGATCTTCAAGCTGGGACAGGTGGTGTAAGCGATGCAGCCGGTGTGGTCCGCTACCCCCTATCCGACCGGAGCCGCGACCGGAGCCGCGACCGGCACCGCCCCGCTGCTGCACGCGCTGGCGGCGCTGCCGCCAGTCTTTCTGGTGGCGGCAGCAGGGCTGCTGGGCCTGGTGGTCGGCAGCTTCCTCAATGTGGTGATCCACCGCGTGCCGCGCATGATGGAGCGCGACGAGGCCAACTACATTGCCGAGCTGCGCGGCGATCCGCTGCCCTACCCCGGCCGCTACAACCTGATGGTGCCGCGCTCGGCCTGCCCGCATTGCGGCCACGCCATCGCCCCATGGGAAAACGTGCCGGTGCTGAGCTACCTGTTCCTGCGCGGCCGCTGCTCGGCGTGCAAGGCGCCGATCAGCGTGCGCTATCCGCTGGTGGAACTGGCCTGCGGCGTGCTGAGCGCGCTGGTGGCATGGCGCTTCGGCCCGAATGCGCAGGCGCTGGCCGCGCTGGTGCTGGTGTGGGGGCTGCTGGCGCTGACCATGATCGATGCCGATACACAATTGCTGCCAGACCAGATCACGCTGCCGCTGTTGTGGATCGGCCTGCTGCTGAACGTCGCCGGCCTGTTCGTGGCGCTGCCCGACGCGGTGATCGGCGCCGCCGCAGGCTACCTCGTGCTGTGGCTCGCCTACTGGCTGTTCCGGCTGCTGCGCGGCAAGGAAGGCATGGGCTTCGGCGACTTCAAGCTGATGGCGGCGCTCGGGGCCTGGTTCGGCTGGCAGGCGCTGCCGGCGCTGGTGCTGCTGTCGTCGGTGGCCGGCGTGCTGTTCGGGCTGGCCAATATCGCGCTGCACCGCCAGGACCGCGACACGCCGTTCCCGTTCGGGCCCTTCATCGCGCTGGCCGGCGTGGTGGTGCTGCTGTTAGGTCCCGGGGTGCTGCCGGTGTTTGCCTGGTGATGGCCGCGCGGCTGTGATCCGGCCACGGCCGAAGCGGCCGAAGCGGCCGAAGCTGGTATCGTTGCGGCAACAACGTCTGACAGAAACTATCACATGCTGGAAATCGGACTGACCGGCGGCATCGGCAGCGGCAAGACCCGCGTGGCCGACATGTTCGCCGCGCGCGGCGCCGCGATCATCGATACCGACCTGCTCGCGCATGAGATCACCGCGCCGGGCGGGCGCGCCATCCCGGCGCTGGTCGAAGCCTTCGGCCCCGCCTGCCTGCGCCCGGACGGTGCCATGGACCGCGACGCGATGCGCGCGCTGGTGTTTGCCGATCCCGCCGCCAAGGCGCGGCTCGAAGCCATCACGCACCCGCTGATCCGCGCGCTGACCACCGAACGCGCGCAGTCGATCCGCGCTGCGGGCGCGCACCCCTACCTGATCTACGTGGTACCGCTGCTGGTGGAGTCGGGCTCGTGGCGCGAGCGCGTCGGCCGCGTGCTGGTGGTCGACTGCACCGAAGCCACGCAGGTGGCCCGCGTGATGTCGCGCAACGGCTTCAGCCGCGAACAGGTGCTGGCGATCATGGCCAGGCAGGCCACGCGCGCCGCGCGCCTGGCATGTGCGGACGACGTCATCGACAACGACGGGCCGGTGCAGGCGCTGGTGGCGCAGGTCGACCGGCTCGACCGCTACTACCGTGAACTGTCGGCCGCGGGCACGGTCCATCCATAACGCGCCAGGCCGGCGCGGTGGCGCATGGCATCATGCGCGCGACATTGTCCTCGGACCTTGTCTCGCATAGAATGCGCTGGAACATGCCGGGAAATCGCCGCATAGTGCCGGCATTCCACACGCATAGATCGCCCTTTCCGGTATTTCCCGGGCCTCATTCTGCACCGGGCCGCCCCTGAAGCGCCCGACGCCCTGCACGGACACAGCACTTGATTCTGTACGAATACCCTTTCAACGAACGCATCAGGACTCTCCTGCGCCTGGAAGACCTGTTCGATCGGCTGGAATACTTCCTCGGCCAGGATCATGCCCAGCAGCACCACGTCGCGCTGACCACGCTGTTCGAGATCATCGACGTGGCCGGCCGCGCCGACCTCAAGACCGACCTGATCAAGGAACTGGAGCGCCAGCGCCAGGCCCTGGCGCCGCTGCGCGCCAATCCGCAGATCGACCAGGACGCGCTCGACTCGGTCATCGGCGAGATCGAGCAGGGCATCGCCATGCTCAACCAGACCGTGGGCAAGGCCGGGCAGTTGCTGACGGATAACGAGTGGCTGACCAGCATCCGCAGCCGCGCCATCATCCCCGGCGGCACCTGCGAGTTCGACCTGCCTGCGTACTATGCCTGGCAACATCGCCCCGCCGAAGACCGCCGCGCCGACATCCTGAAATGGGCGCGTCCGCTGGTGTCGCTGCGCATGGGCACGACCATCGTGCTGCGGCTGCTGCGCGAAGCCGGCCAGAGCGGCAAGGTGATCGCCACCGGCGGCAGCTACCAGCAGATGCTGTCGGGCCGCAGCTACCAGCTGATGCAGGTCTGGCTGGACGATTCGCTGCTGGCCTTCATCCCCGAGATGAGCGCCAACAAGTACATGCTGTGGGTGCGCTTCACGCAGCAGGACGGCGACCTGCGCCCGCGCTCGGTCGATGCCGATATTCCGTTCCTGCTGAAACTCTGCAATTTCTGAAGCCTGCGCTGAACGCCATGCCTGCTGTCGTCAAATGCCCCACCTGCGGCACCGAGGTGGCCTGGGTAACCGAAAACAAGTTCCGCCCCTTCTGTTCCGAGCGCTGCAAGCAGATCGATCTCGGCGCCTGGGCCTCGGAGAAATACGTAATCGGCGGCAAGCCGGGCGAGACCTCGCCCGACCGGTCCGAAAACGAGGACGACTGAAGGCGCTCCGGCGCCGCCGTGCTCAGTGCGCCGCCGCCAGCACGCGCCGGTAAAAGCCCACACACACCAGCACGAACACCGCCAGGCCCAGCCACTGCGCGGTCGCTTCAAACCCGCCACCGACCACCGCCAGCGGGGCATCGCTGCCTGACAGGCCGATCACCGCGGCCAGCATCACGCCGACCAGGCTTTCGCCGACGATCAGGCCGGACGCCAGCAGCGTGCCGCGCCGTTCGGCGTGCTCCAACGCCAGCCGCACGTCGTCGCCGCGCGCGGTGGCGCGGCGGCGCTCGGCGCGCAGCAACAGCCACGACAGCACCGCCCCCACCACCAGCGCCGAGCTGATCGTCGGCGGCAGGTAGATGCCGATGCCCACCGCCAGCACCGGCAGCCGCGCCGCGCCGCCACGGCGGCGCAGGACCTCGTCGATGGCGATCAGCACCACGCCCAGCCCGATGCCGATCAGGATCATGTTCCAGTTGAGCTGGTGGGTGAAGATGCCGGTGGCGATCGCGGTCATCAGTGTCGCCTGCGGCGCGGCCAGCGCCTGGTTCGGGTCCATGCCGGCGCGCGGCAGCGCGCCGGCGAAGCCATAGGCGTTGTAGAGCAGCTCGAGCACGGGAGGAATCACCGCGGCGCCGACCACGCAGCCGATCAGCAGCGCCACCTGCTGGCGCCACGGTGTCGCGCCGACCAGCCAGCCGGTCTTCAGGTCCTGCAGGTTGTCGTTGGCGATGGAGGCCACCGCCACCACCGCGGAGGTGGTGAAGATCGCCAGCGCGATCGCGAACTTGCCGCCCTCGGGCGTGGCCAGCAGGCCGTCGGCCTGGCCCGCCAGCAGGATCAGCAGCGACACCAGGATCACCGCGATGATGCCGATGCCCGAAATCGGGCTGGCCGACGAGCCCACCAGTCCGGCCATATAGCCGCACGCCGCCGCCACCAGGAAGCCGAAGATAAAGGCGAACACCACCGCGTAGACCACCAGGCGCCAGCGCGCCCCGCCACCCAGCGGCGCCGGTGCGAGGAACCAGGCGAACACCGTCACCAGCACCGCCAGCAGCGCCAGCATCACCAGCCCGATCCACTTCGCCGGCATGTCCTGCTGCGTGCGCGGCACGCTGCCCTGCCCCGCCGGGCCGGCCTGCAGCGCGCCGAACGAGGCGCGGATGCCATACAGCATGGGCTTGGCCAATGACAGCAGCGTCCAGATCGCGGCGATGCCGATGGTGCCGGCGCCGATAAAGCGCGCCTGCTGGCTCCACACCATGGTGCCGAAGGCCGACAGCGTGGCGCCGTCCGGGCGCGGCGTGACCGCGGTCAGCCACGGCACCGCGACGCCCCAGGTCAGCACCAGCCCGAGCAGCATGGCCAGCCCGCCAACGATGCCGACCAGGTAGCCCGCGCCCACCAGCGCCAGCGAGAAGCCCATCGACAGCCGCACCACCGAAGCGCCCGCCGACAGCCAGAAATTGGCGCCCTCGGCCAGCACGCGCAGCCCGCCTGCGGCGAAGCTGAACAATCCCGCGACCAGGCCCCCGGCCATCAGGTCGGCGAGGCCGGTCGCCTGCGGCTTCTGGCCCGGCGCGGCTTCGGCGGGCGCGGCGCTGCCCACGCGCAGGATTTCCGCCGCGGCCACGCCCTCGGGATAAGGCAGCTCGCTCTGCACCACCATGGCATGGCGCAGCGGAATGCTGAACACCACGCCGAGCATGCCGCCCGCCGCGCAGATCGCCAGCGTCTGCCAGAACGGGAAGCCTTGCCAGTGGCCCAGCATCACCAGCCCGGGCAGGATAAAGATGATCGACGACAGGGTGCCGGCGGCCGAGGCCTGCGTCTGCACCATGTTGTTTTCGAGGATATTGGCGCCGGGGAAGAGCCGCAGCACGGCCATCGAGATCACCGCCGCGGGGATCGCCGACGAGAAGGTCAGGCCGACCTTCAGGCCCAGGTAGATATTGGAGGCGGTGAACACGACCGTGATCAGCGCACCGAGGATGATGCCGCGCAGGGTCAGTTCAGGCAGGGAAACGTCGTCGGCGATACGATCGACACGTAGCATGCAGGTTCCTTTCCTGTGGGCCGGGCCGGCCGGCCCGGGCGGCGCACAAGCGGGCGCCGCGGCCGCTTGTCGGTGACGCGGACTGCTGGTCAGCCGTTGCGCGCTTCCTCGTCCAGCCACGCCACCACGGGAATGGTGGCGGGCAGCAGCGGCCCCACCGTCACCGGCGTGCCCTGCCACGAGAACGCCTGGCCTTCGCGGCCGACGGGCTCGCCCTGCCAGGCCGTGACCTTGCAGAAATGCAGCCGCACATAGGCGTGCGGGTAGTCATGTTCCAGGATGTGCCAACGCTCGCATTGCGTGACATCAAGCCCCAGCTCTTCGTGCAGTTCGCGCGCCAGCGCTGCCTCCACCGACTCACCCGGCTCGAGCTTGCCGCCGGGGAATTCCCAGTAGCCTTCGTAGGGCTTGCCCGCCGGACGCTGCGCCAGCAGGAAGCGGCCGTCGGGCTGCACCAGCACGCCGACCGCCACCTCGGTCACCTTGCGCGGCGGGTTGCCGCCGGTGGCCGCGGGGTTCTGCGTCGCCGCGCTCATGCCTTGGCGTCCCCGGCAACATCGGCGATGTACGGCTTGCCGTGCTTGCCGCCCCAGTCGCGCGCGAACTGCCAGGCCACCCGGCCCGAGCGCGAGCCGCGCTCCAGTGCCCACACCAGCGCATCGCCGCGCGCGGCGGCGATGTCCTCGTCGGTGCAGCCGAAGTGCCGCAGCCAGTGGCCGACGATGGCCAGGTACTCGTCCTGCTTGGGCGGATAGAACGACAGCCACAGCCCGAAGCGCTCGGACAGCGAGATCTTCTCTTCGACGACTTCGCCGGGGTGGATCTCGCCGTCGTCGGTGTGGCGGTAGCTCTCGTTGTCCTTCATGTACTCCGGCAGCAGGTGCCGGCGGTTCGACGTGGCGTAGATCAGCACGTTGTCCGATTGCGCCGCGACCGAGCCATCCAGCGCCGACTTGAGCGACTTGTAGCCCGACTCGCCTTCCTCGAACGACAGGTCGTCGCAGAAGATCACGAAGCGCTCGGGCCGTTGCGAGACCAGCTCGACGATATCGCCCAGGTCACCGAGATCGTCCTTGTCGACCTCGACCAGCCGCAGCCCGTCCCGGACGAAGGCATTGAGGCAGGCCTTGATCAGCGACGACTTGCCGGTGCCGCGCGCGCCGGTCAGCAGCACGTTGTTGGCGGGCAGGCGGTTCACGAACTGGCGCGTATTACCGACGATGGCATCCTTCTGGCGCTCTATGTTCTTCAGGTCGTCCAGGTGGATCGGCGGCAGCTGGCGCACCGGCTGCAGGTAGCCGATATTGCCGAACAGGCTCTGACGCTTGCGCCAGCGGAACGCGACCGCCTCCTGCCAGTCCGCGTCGCTCAGTTGCGGCGGCAGCCATTGTTCGAGTCGGGCGAGGAAGTTGTCGAGGCGGGCGGCGAGGTCAGACATGGCAGCGGGGCGTCAGGGAATGTAGGGTGCCGATGGTCTCTTGCTCCCTCTCCCCTCGGCGGGAGAGCGGAGCAAAGCGGCGGTGTTCAGGAACGGTAGTCGGCGTTGATCGACACGTAGTCGTGCGACAGATCGCAGGTCCACACGGTGGCTTCGGCGTTGCCGCGGCCGAGCGCGATGCGCACCGTGATCTCGGCCTGCTTCATCACGCGCTGGCCGTCTTCCTCGCGGTAGTCGGGATTGCGGCCGCCGTCGCGGGCGACCCAGACATCGTCCAGCCACAGGTTGACGCGGCCGACATCGAGATCATCCACGCCGGCGTAGCCCACCGCGGCCAGGATGCGGCCCAGGTTGGGGTCCGAGGCATAGAACGCGGTCTTGACCAGCGGCGAATGCGCGACCGCATAGGCGATCTGCCGGCACTCGGCCACGTCCTTGCCGCCTTCGACGCGGATGGTCATCAGCTTGGTCGCGCCTTCGCCGTCGCGCACGATCATCTGCGCCAGCTCCTGCGCCAGGCTCGTCACAGCTTCGCGCAGCGCGTCAAAGGCCGGACCTTCGGCGCGGTCGATCACGGCGCCCGACTTGCCGGTGGCGATCAGCACGAACGAATCGTTGGTCGAGGTATCGCCATCGATGGTGATGCTGTTGAAGGAGTGGTCGGCGGCGTGCGTCACCAGTGCCTGCAGCACCGGCTGCGCCACGGCGGCATCCATGGCGATGAAGCCCAGCATGGTCGCCATGTTCGGGCGGATCATGCCGGCGCCCTTGCTGATGCCGGACAGCGTGACGGTCTTGCCGTCGATCTGCACCGTGCGCGACGCGACCTTGGGCTGGGTGTCGGTGGTCATGATCGCTTCCGCGGCGGCCAGCCAGTTGTCGGCGCCGGCGTTGGCGATGGCGGCGGGCAGCCCGGCCAGCAGGCGGTCCATCGGCAGCTGCTCGAGGATCACGCCGGTCGAGAACGGCAGCACCTGCGCGGCCTCGATGCCCAGCCGCGCGGCCAGCGCGTCGCAGGTGGCGCGGGCGTTGGCCAGGCCCTGTTCGCCGGTGCCGGCATTGGCATTGCCGGTATTGACCACCAGCGCGCGGATGCCCTTGCCCGCTTTGTCCGCAGCCGCCAGGTGCTCGCGGCACACCTGCACCGGCGCGGCGCAGAAGCGGTTGCTGGTGAAGACGCCGGCCACGGTGCTGCCTTCGGCCATGCGCACCACCAGCACGTCCTTGCGGTTGGCCTTGCGGATACCCGCCTCGGCCCAGCCGAGCTCCACGCCGGCGACGGATTTCAGGTTCTCTGCCTGGGGCAGCGGAAGATTGACGGGCATGCAGGACTCCTCGATGTTGCTGCTTGCGACTTGCTGGTCTCAGACGAACATGCCCGCGAAGGGCGGGCATGTTCGATTCCTCTTGCGCCACTCCGGTGCTGCGCGGAGCGGCGTCATACCGGATGCCCGGCCTGGCTCAGTTCAGCTGAGCTTGCCGTGGCACTGCTTGAACTTCTTGCCCGAGCCGCACGGGCACGGGTCGTTGCGGCCGACCTTGGGCATGCCGGCCAGCGCCAGCTCGGCGGCGGCCATGGCCGTGCCGGTGCGCGGCGACGGCGCTTGCTCGACCGGCTCGCGGCCTTCGGCGAACTCGTCGTGCTTGTACTGCACGTTCTCCAGGTGCGACAGGCCTTCCTCGATCTGCTCGGAAGCCTGTTCCAGTTCTTCCGGCGACTGGATCTGCACATTGAAGGTCACGCGCGTGACTTCGTTCTTGATCACGTCCAGCAGGCGCGCGAACAGCTCGAACGACTCGCGCTTGTACTCCTGCTTGGGATCCTTCTGCGCGTAGCCGCGCAGGTGGATGCCCTGGCGCAGGTGGTCCAGCGCGGCCAGGTGCTCGCGCCAGTGCGTGTCGATGCTTTGCAGCATGACCGAGCGCTCGAAGCCGGCGAACGACTCACGGCCGACCATGGCCACCTTGCTGTCGTAGCGCTCCGTCGCCGCCTTCATGATCAGGTTGAGCAGCTCTTCGTCCTCGATGCTCTGCGCGCCCTCGATGGTCTTTGCCAGCGGCACTTCCAGGCCCCAGTCCTCGCGCAGTCGCGTTTCCAGGCCGGCGATGTTCCACTGCTCTTCCATGGTGTCGGCCGGCACGTGGTCGCGGAACAGCTCGATCAGCACGCTTTCGCGCAGGTTGGTGACCATCTCGCCGACATCATTGGCCTCGAGCACGTCGTTGCGCAGCTTGTAGATTTCCTTGCGCTGGTCGTTGGCAACGTCGTCGTACTGCAGCAGCTGCTTGCGGATGTCGAAGTTGCGGCCTTCCACCTTGCGCTGCGCCGATTCGATCGAGCGCGTGACGATGCCGGCCTCGATCGGCTCGCCCTCGGGCATCTTCAGGCGCTCCATGATGGCGCGCACGCGGTCGCCGGCGAAGATGCGCAGCAGCTGGTCGTCCAGCGACAGGTAGAAGCGCGACGAGCCCGGGTCGCCCTGGCGGCCGGCACGGCCGCGCAGCTGGTTGTCGATACGGCGCGACTCGTGGCGCTCGGTGCCGACGATATGCAGGCCGCCGGCGGCCTTGACCTGCTCGTGCAGCGACTGCCATTCGTCCTTGAGCTGCTGGATGCGCGCGGCCTTGTCGGCGTCGGACAGGCTGGCGTCGACCTCGATGAAACCGGCCTGCTTCTCGACGTTGCCGCCCAGCACGATATCGGTACCGCGGCCCGCCATGTTGGTGGCGATGGTGATCATCTTGGGGCGGCCGGCCTGCGCCACGATCTCGGCTTCGCGCGCATGCTGCTTGGCGTTGAGCACCTGGTGCGGCAGCTGTTCGCGATCGAGCAGGCCCGACAGGTATTCCGAGGTCTCGATCGAGGTGGTGCCCACCAGCACCGGCTGGCCGCGCTCGTAGCAGTCGCGGATATCGCGCACCACGGCGTCGTAGCGCTCCTTGCCGGTCTTGTAGATCTGGTCCTGCAGGTCCTTGCGCTGGGTCGGGCGGTTGGTCGGGATCACCACCACTTCCAGGCCGTAGATCTCCTGGAACTCGTACGCTTCGGTATCGGCCGTGCCGGTCATGCCGGCCAGCTTCTCGTACATGCGGAAGTAGTTCTGGAACGTGACCGTCGCCAGCGTCTGGTTTTCCTGCTGGACGGTGACGCCTTCCTTGGCTTCCACGGCCTGGTGCAGGCCATCGGACCAGCGGCGGCCGGTCATCAGGCGGCCGGTGAATTCGTCGACGATCACGACTTCGTCGTTCTGCACCACGTAGTGCTGGTCGCGGTGGAACAGGCTGTGCGCGCGCAGGGCCGCATACAGGTGGTGCATCAGCGTGATGTTCTGCGGCGCGTAGAGCGATTCGCCTTCGCCGATCAGTCCCAGCTGCGACAGGATGTCTTCGGCCTTTTCGTGGCCGGCCTCGGTCAGGTAGACCTGGTGGCCCTTCTCGTCGACGTAGTAGTCGCCCGGCTTCTCGACCCCGGTGCCGTCGGCTTTTTCTTCGCCGATCTGGCGCTCGAGCAGCTTGGGGATGCCGTTCATGCGCTGGTACAGGTCGGTCTGGTTCTCGGCCTGGCCGGAGATGATCAGCGGGGTGCGGGCCTCGTCGATCAGGATCGAGTCCACCTCGTCGACGATGGCGTAGTGCAACGGCCGCTGCACGCGCTGCGACGGGTCGTAGACCATGTTGTCGCGCAGGTAGTCGAAGCCGAACTCGTTGTTGGTGCCGTAGGTGATGTCGGCGTTGTACGCCGCCTGCTTCTGGTCGTGCGCCATCTGCGACAGGTTCACGCCCACCGACAGGCCCAGGAAGTTGTACAGCCGGCCCATCCACTCGGCATCGCGCTGCGCCAGGTAGTCGTTGACGGTGACCACGTGCACGCCCTTGCCGGTGATGGCATTCAGGTACACGGCCAGCGTCGCGGTCAGGGTCTTGCCTTCGCCGGTGCGCATTTCGGCGATCTTGTTGTCGTTCAGCACCATGCCGCCGATCAGCTGCACGTCGAAGTGGCGCATCTTCATGACGCGCTTGCTGGCCTCGCGGCACACGGCGAAGGCTTCGGGCAGCAGCGCCTCGAGCGATTCGCCACCGGCGTGGCGCTGCCGGAAGGCCTCGGTCATGCCGCGCAGCTCGTCGTCGGAGAGCTGCTCGAACTTCGGCTCCAGCGCATTGATCTGCGCCACCGTGCGGCGGTATTGCTTGATCAGCCGCTCATTGCGGCTGCCGAAGACTTTCTTGAGAAGGCCCGTGATCATCGATTGCTTTCACCTGCGCGGAACCGGGTGGCATCCCCAGGGAAGGCGGGCTGCCCCGGCGGCCGGGCGCGGTAATGGATAGATTGGCGCAAAACGCCGAGTTTATCATGTGCCGGGGTCGCGCCCGGCGGCGCGGGGCGCTGGCGCGGGCCCGGCTGCAAGCAGTTTGGGATGGTTGCGCCGGCTTCAATCCGGCCGCCCTCGCTTTCGGCCCGCGCTGCCTGCGTGCACGCGCTGCCCCTTGCTAGAATGGACCCATGCGCCGCTTCACCCATCCCGCCCTGCAGACCCCCGCCGCCAAGCCGCTCAACGACTGGCTGGACAAGGCCGGCCCGGTGTCGACGCTGCTCCAGACCGCGCGCCAGCTGTCGGTGCTGGAGGCGGAGGTGCTGGCGCTGCTGCCGGCCGGCATGCGCGCCGGCCTGGCCGTGGCCGGCATCAAGCGCGACCCGTCCGACCCCAACGGCCAGGTCCTGCTGTTGCTGGCGGCTCACGGCGCGGCCGCGGCGCGGGTGCGCCAGGTCGTGCCGACGCTGCTCGGACGACTGCAGCAGCGCGGCTCGCCGGTCACCTCGATCCGCGTGCGGGTGCAGCCCGAGGTACAGCGCCATTCCGACTGGGACGTGGAGCCGGTGGCACGGCCGCGCACCAGCGGGCGCATGACGCCGACCGGGCTCGCCAATCTCGACCAGCTCGCGCGCAGCCTGCCCGATTCGCCGCTGCGCGACGCGCTCAATACGCTGCTGTCCCACCACCGCTGAGCGCCCGCGCCGCGTCCAAAGCAAAAGAGCCGACCTGTGCAGGTCGGCTCTTTTTCTATGCGAGGCCGCTCAGGCGAAGGCCGGCTGGGCCTGCGGCAGGAACGCCGCCGGGGCTTCCTCGACGCGCTCGAAGGTGACCAGTTCGTAGGCTTCCTGGTCGGCCAGCAGCGCGCGCAGCAGCTGGTTGTTCAGGCCGTGGCCGGACTTGTTCGCCACATAGGCGCCGATCAGCGGATGGCCGACCACGTACAGGTCGCCGATCGCATCGAGGATCTTGTGGCGCACGAACTCGTCGCCGTAGCGCAGTTCCTCGTTGTTGAGCATGCGGTGCTCGTCCAGCACGATCGCGTTGTCCAGGCTGCCGCCGCGCGCCAGGCCCATCTCGCGCAGGGCCTCGACCTCGTGCGCGAAGCCGAAGGTGCGGGCGCGGGCGATCTCGCGCACATAGCTGGTGTCGGCGAAATCGATCGAGAAGGTCTGGCCGGTCTTGTCGACCGCGGGGTGGCGGAAGTCGATGGTGAACGACAGCTTGAAGCCGAAGAACGGCTCCAGCCGCGCCAGCTTGTCGCCTTCGCGCACTTCCACCGGCTTCTTCACGCGGATGAAGGTCTTGGGCGCGTTCTGTTGTTCGATGCCGGCCGACTGCAGCAGGAACACGAACGATGCCGCGCTGCCGTCCATGATCGGGATTTCTTCGGCGTCGACGTCGACATAGAGGTTGTCGATGCCCAGGCCGGCGCAGGCGGACATCAGGTGCTCGACGGTGGAAACGCGCGCACCATCCTTCTGCAGCACCGACGCCAGGCGCGTGTCGCCGATGGCCGATGCGGCCACGGGAATCTCGACGGCCTCGGGCAGGTCGACGCGGGTGAAGACAATGCCGGTACCCGCCGGCGCCGGTCGCAGCGTCAGCGTGACCTTGCGGCCGGAGTGCAGGCCGATGCCGACGGTCTTCACCAGGGATTTGATCGTGCGCTGTTTGAGCATGACAGCCTCAACAATTATAAAAATCTATCGTGTTATTTTTTTGATTAAGGGATTTTACCACCACATGCGGGACGCTGCAGCCGGCTTTTGTTTCCGGCTGTTAACACGCCTGTCACAAGTTACGTATTATCCACGTTTACCCGGATGACTGTGTCAGCCACGCAACGCCGCCAGCACGGCCTCGGCGCTGCTGACGCAGAATTCGCCCGGCGCCTCGACGTCGAGCCGGGTTACCACGCCGTCCTCGACCACCATGGCGAAGCGTTTGGCCCGCACGCCCATGCCGCGCGCGCTCAGGTCCTGGTCCAGGCCCAGCGCGCGGGTCCACTCGGCGCTGCCGTCGGCCATCATGCGGACCTTGCCGGCCACCTGCTGCTCGCGGCCCCAGGCGCCCATCACGAAGGCATCGTTGACCGAGACGCACCAGACCTCGTCCACGCCCGCCTCGCGCAGTGCCTCGGCATGCTGCACGAAGCCCGGCACATGCTTGGCCGAACACGTCGGCGTGAAGGCGCCGGGCAGGCCGAACACCACGATCTTGCGCCCGCGGACCAGGTCGGCCACCTTGAACGCATTGGGGCCGAGCGCGCAGCCGTTGCTTTCGGTCTCGAAGAATTCCTGCAGCGTGGCGTCGGGGACGCGGGAACCGACAGTGATCATGGCTTTCCGGTTTTCCTTGGGTGTCTGGGCGGGTCTATGAAGGATAGGACGAATGCGGGGCCGCATGGCGGCGCGTTGCCGCTGGGCAACCTAACGATCATAGGCGCCCGGCCAGCGCTGCCAAAGCCGGATCACATCCGCTTACGTTCGAACCAATATTCGGACGAATTCCGATACACCTGAAGACGCTACAAAGACGTCCGCGCGGCGCACCTTTTGGGTGCGCCGCGCGGACGGCGATACATCCCGACCGGGAAGGCGGGAAACCAGTCCGGGGAGGCGGCCAGCGGCACGCCCGAACCCGGCAACGGGATGCGGGTGAAGTCAGTCCGGCGCAGGCGCGGCGCCGCCAGCAGCCCGGCGGTTCACGTCAGCCATGCAAGGCACGCGCGGATGGGGAGCGCACGTGCATCGCGACCAGGCGAAGCGTTCCGTCAGGCGGCCGGTGGAGGCACCGATGCCGCGCCAGGCAGGCTTCAGTCTGCCTGCTTGCGCAGGAAGGCCGGGATGTCGTACGTATCCACACCCTTTTCCTGCAGCGCCGCCACGTGGGCCGATGCCGACTCACGCGAGCTGCGCCACACTGCCGGCGTATCCAGGTTGCTGTAGTCCGGCGAGCTGTGCTGCGCGGCGGTGGCGGCCATGTTGGCCATCATCTGAACCGGCATGTTGTCGGTGCCGGTCTTGAGCAGCGTCATCGGCTGTTGCTTCTTGGCCGAGCGGCCCAGGCCGGTCGCGACCACGGTCACGCGCAGCGCATCGCTCATCGAATCGTCGTACACCGTACCGAAGATCACGGTCGCATCTTCCGCGGCGTAGCTGCGGATGGTGTTCATGACTTCCTTGGTTTCCGACAGCTTGAGCGAACGGCTGGCGGTGATGTTGACCAGCACGCCGCGCGCGCCGGACAGGTCCACGCCTTCCAGCAGCGGGCTGGCCACGGCCTGCTCGGCCGCCAGGCGGGCGCGGTCGACGCCCGACACGGTGGCCGTCCCCATCATGGCCTTGCCCTGCTCGCCCATCACCGTCTTGACGTCTTCGAAGTCGACGTTGACCAGGCCGTCAACGTTGATGATCTCGGCAATGCCGGCCACCGCGTTGTGCAGCACGTCGTCGGCGCACTGGAAGCACTTGTCCATCTCGGCGTCGTCGCCCATCACTTCGAACAGCTTTTCGTTGAGCACCACGATCAGCGAGTCGACGCTCGATTCCAGCTCGCTGGAACCGTGCTCGGCCACCTTGGCGCGGCGCGCGCCTTCGAAGTCGAACGGCTTGCTGACCACGCCCACGGTCAGGATGCCCATCTCCTTGGCCACCTGCGCGACGATCGGCGCGGCGCCCGTGCCGGTGCCGCCGCCCATGCCGGCAGTGATGAAGACCATGTGCGCGCCGCGCAGCGCGTCGGCGATCTGCTCGCGGGCCTGATCCGCGCAACCGCGGCCGACTTCCGGCTTGGCGCCAGCGCCCAGGCCCGTATTGCCGAGTTGAAGCACGCGCGAAGCGGTGGAACGCTTGAGCGCCTGGGCGTCGGTATTCATGCAGATGAATTCAACGCCCTGGACACCGCGGCTGATCATGTGCTGCACGGCGTTACCGCCCGCGCCGCCCACGCCGACCACCTTGATGATGGTGCCGTCCATCACTTCCGTTTCGATCATGTCAAAGTCCATCACTGCCTCCGAGAAAAATCAGTCCCCAGACGATGCGGCCTCCCCGCCGCAACCCCTGGTTTCTGAACAAGAAACCAAAAAAAGAAAATCAGAAAACTTCCATCTGGCACGCCGGCCTGTCCGGTAGACCGCCCTGCCCGCGCGCCGTTGCATCGTTAGCGCGTCAATTTCCGCATCGATCAGAAATTGCCGACAAACCATTCCTTCATGCGGGTCCACACCTGCTTGACCGACCCGCTCTGCACCGCCACCTTGCGCCCGCGCATGCGCTGCACGCGGCCTTCCAGCAGCAGGCCCATCACGGTCGCGTAGCGCGGGCTCTTCACCACCTCGTGCAGGTTGCCGCGATACTCGGGCACGCCGACGCGCACGGGCTTGAGGAAAATGTCCTCGCCCAGCTCGACCATGCCCGGCATCATCGCGGTCCCACCGGTGATGACCACGCCCGACGACAACAGTTCTTCATAGCCGGACTCGCGCACCACCTGGTGCACCAGCGAGTACAGCTCTTCGATGCGCGGCTCGATCACCGCGGCCAGCGCCTGGCGGCTGAGCGTGCGCGTGCCGCGGTCGCCCACGCCCGGCACCTCGATCATGTCTTCCGGGTCGGCGATCGCCTGCTTGGCGATGCCGTACTGGATCTTGATGTCCTCGGCGTCCGGTGTCGGCGTGCGCAGCGCCATCGCGATATCGTTGGTGATCTGGTCGCCGGCGATGGGGATCACGGCGGTATGGCGGATCGCGCCTTCGCTGAAGATGGCGATGTCGGTGGTGCCGCCGCCGATGTCGACCAGCACCACGCCCAGTTCCTTCTCGTCCTCGGTCAGCACCGCCAGGCTCGACGCCAGCGGCTGCAGGATCAGGTCGTGCACTTCCAGCCCGCAGCGGCGCACGCACTTGACGATGTTCTGCGCGGCGCTGACGGCGCCGGTGACGATATGCACCTTCACTTCCAGGCGGATGCCGCTCATGCCGATGGGCTCGCGCACGTCTTCCTGGCCGTCGATGATGAATTCCTGCGTCAGGATGTGCAGGATCTGCTGGTCGGTCGGGATATTGACCGCCTTGGCGGTCTCGATCACGCGCGCCACGTCGGTCTGCGTGACCTCCTTGTCCTTGATCGCCACCATGCCGCTGGAATTGAAGCTGCGGATATGGCTGCCGGCAATGCCGGTGAAGACCTCCGAAATCTTGCAGTCGGCCATCAGCTCGGCCTCTTCCAGCGCCTTCTGGATCGACTGCACGGTGGCCTCGATGTTGACCACGACCCCTTTCTTCAGACCCTTGGACTCAGACTGGCCCATCCCGATCACCTCGTAGCTGCCGTCGGGGCGCAGTTCCGCCACCACGGCCGCCACCTTCGAGGTGCCGATATCGAGACCGACCAACAGGTCCTTGTATTCCTTGCTCATCGGGTTTTCTCCGCGTTCTTGCTCTTCAGTCGCGTCGGATTGTTGTTGGATGTACCTGAAACCGTTGCGGCCGCCCCCGGCCGGGCGGCGCTGGTCGCCGCGCTCGCCGCCTTCGCCTTGGCCGCTCGCTCGGCCTTTTCGGCCCGCACCGCCGCCGCGATCTGCGCCTCGGTCAGGAAGCGCGCGTTGGCGGCACGGATGGCAAAGCCGTTCGGATAGCGCAGGTCGGCATATTCGATCTGGCTGCCCCACTGCTGCGTGACCTGCGGCCAGGCCGCGACGAAGCGGCGCACGCGCTGGTCCATCGCGGTGCGGTCCTCCTCGTTCTGCTCCCGGCCCAGCTCGACCTCCATGCCGTTGGACAGGCGCGCCCGCCAGGCGTAGCGGCCGGACAGGGCCACCGCCAGCGGCTCGGCCTTGAGCGGCTTGAACCACTGGCGCATGACCTCGAGCTTCTCGATCACATCGCCTTCGCTGTCCGGCGGACCGTCCAGCGCCAGCAGCTGCGCGTCCTCTTCCGCCTCGGCGGTGTTGGCGACAAAGATCTCGCCATAGGTGTTGATCAGGCGGCCGCTGTCGGGCGCGCCCCAGGTTCCCAGCGCCTCGTGTTCCTCGACCTCGACCGCCAGGCCGTTGGGCCATTCGCGCCGCACGCTGGCGCGCCGCACCCACGGCACCGACTCGAACGCCTGGCGCGCCGCGTTGAGGTCCAGCGTGAAGAAGTTGCCGCTCAGCTTGCCCAGCGCGCTGGCGCGCACGCTCGGCGCGTTCACGTGGCGCAGGGCGCCGCCGTCCATCGGCCCGATCTCCACGTGCGTGATGGCAAACACCGGCCGCTGCGCCAGCCACAGCAGGCCCGCCGCGAGCGCCATCAGCGCCACCACCGCATACAGCGTGGAGGCGATCAGGTTGAGCAGGCGTGCGTTATGCCACATGGTCCGGTGCGGTCCTGTCGGGTGAAGTTATTCGGGTTTCCAATGCTCGTTGGGATGCAGGTCCAGCGTGGCGGCGGCCACCACCTGCAGCACGAAGTCCTCGTAGCTGATGCCAACCGCGCGCGCCGCCATCGGCACCAGCGAATGGCCGGTCATGCCGGGCGAGGTATTCATCTCGAGCAGGAAAGGCGTGCCGTCGGCGCGCAGCATCACATCGGCGCGCGCCCAGCCGCGGCAGCCCAGCACGCGGTAGGCCTGCACCGCCAGCGCCTGCACCTGCCGTTCGACTTCGGCATCCAGGCCCGACGGACACAAGTATTGGGTATCGTCAGTAAAGTACTTATTTTGATAGTCGTAGTTGGCTTCGGGCGCGACGATGCGGATCACCGGCAGCGCTTCGGCGGTATCGCCCTCGCCCACCACCGGGCAGGTCAGCTCGGCGCCGTCGACAAAGGTCTCGGCGATGACGTCGTTGTCCAGCGCCGCGGCCTTGTCGAAGGCGGCGCGCATCTGGTCCGCGGCGGTGACCTTGGTCAGGCCGATCGACGAGCCTTCGCGCGCCGGCTTGACGATCAGCGGCAGGCCCAGGTCGGCCGCCACGGCGTCAAAGTCGGTGCCGGCATGCAGCATGGCGAAGCGCGGCGTGGCCAGGCCGTGCGTCATCCACAGGCGCTTGGTGGCCTGCTTGTCCATGGCCAGCGCCGAGGCCAGCACGCCGCTGCCGGTGTACGGCACGCCCAGTTGCTCGAGCAGGCCCTGGATGGTGCCGTCCTCGCCGTAGCGGCCGTGCAGCGCGATGAAGACGCGGTCAAAGCCGGCCGCCGCCAGTTCGGCCACGCCCTGCAGGCCGGGGTCGAAGCCGTGCGCGTCGACGCCGCGCGACTGCAGCGCGGCCAGCACGCCGTTGCCCGACATCAGCGAGATTTCCCGCTCGGCCGAGCGACCGCCCAGCAGCACGCCGACCTTGCCCAGCGACTTGGGATCGATATTGGGATGGGCGACGAAGCTCATGCCTGGCTCCCTTGCAGCGGTTGCTGGTGCGACACCAGTTGGCCGGGCACACCGCCGATCGAGCCCGCGCCCATGGTCACGACCACATCGCCGGGCCGTACGGCATTCAGGATGGCCTGCGGCATCTCTTCCATCTGCTCCACGAAAACGGGTTCGACCTTGCCGGCCACGCGCAGCGCGCGGGTCAGCGCACGGCCGTCGGCGGCGACGATCGGGGTCTCCCCGGCGGCATAGACCTCGGACAGCAGCAGGGCATCGACCGTGCCCAGCACCTTGACGAAGTCTTCAAAGCAATCGCGCGTCCGGGTAAAGCGATGCGGCTGGAACGCCAGCACCAGGCGGCGCCCGGGGAAGGCGCCGCGCGCGGCGGCCAGCGTGGCGGCCATTTCCACCGGGTGGTGGCCGTAGTCGTCCACCAGCGTGAAGGTGCCGGCGCCGTCCGGCGTAGCCACCTCGCCGTAGCGCTGGAAGCGGCGGCCGACGCCGTGGAATTCACGCAGCGCCTTGACGATGGCGGCATCGGGCACCTCCAGCTCGGTGGCGATGGCGATCGCCGCCAGCGCGTTCTGCACGTTGTGCATGCCGGGCAGGTTCAGCACGATCTCCAGCGGCGGCTCGGCGTGCTGGTTCAGCTGGCGCAGCACGGTGAAGTGCATCTGGCCGTCGACCGCGCGCGCATCGACGGCGCGGATCTGCGCGTCTTCGGCAAAGCCGTAGCGCACCACCGGCTTGGACACGAACGGCAGGATCTCGCGCACGTTCGGGTCGTCCACGCACAGCACCGCGATGCCGTAGAACGGCAGCCGCTGGGTGAATTCGATGAACGCCTGCTTGAGCCGGGCGAAGTCGTGCCCGTAGGTGTCCATGTGGTCGGCATCGATATTGGTGATGACCTCGATCACCGGGAACAGGTTCAGGAACGAGGCATCCGATTCGTCGGCCTCGGCCACGATGAAATCGCCGGTGCCCAGGCGCGCGTTGGCGCCGGCCGAGTTCAGCCGGCCGCCGATGACGAAGGTGGGATCGAGGCCGCCTTCGGCCAGCACCGAAGCCACCAGGCTGGTGGTGGTGGTCTTGCCGTGCGTGCCGGCGATGGCCACGCCCTGCTTCAGCCGCATCAGCTCGGCCAGCATCACCGCGCGCGGCACCACCGGGATGCGCTGGCTGCGCGCGGCCAGCACTTCGGGGTTGTCGCCGCTGACCGCGGTCGACACCACCACCGCGTTGGCGCCGCTCACGTTGGCGGCGTCGTGGCCGTGCATGACGGTGGCGCCCAGCGACGCCAGGCGCCGCGTGGCGGCATTGTTGCCCACGTCCGAGCCCGAGACCTTGTATCCCAGGTTCAGCAGGACCTCGGCGATGCCGCTCATGCCGGCGCCGCCGATGCCCACGAAGTGGATGTTCTTGACGATATGCTTCATTGGATTGCTGCTTCGCTCACTTCAGTCCCTGGCCAGCTCGCTGCATACCTCGGCGACGCGCCGGGTTGCCTCAGGCTTGGCCAGTCCGCGCGCCAGGCGCGCCATGTCCTTTAACTGCGGCCGGGTCAGGCTGGCAATGGTCTGCGCCAGGCCCGCGGCCGTCAGGTCTTGCTGCTGCACGAGCAGGGCCGCGCCCTGGCTCGACAAAAACTGTGCGTTGGTGGTCTGGTGGTCGTCCACCGCATGCGGGAACGGCACGAACAGCGCCGCCACACCTGCGGCGGCCACTTCCGACACCGTCATCGCGCCGGCGCGGCAGATCACCAGGTCGGCATCGGCATAGGCGCGCGCCATGTCGTCGATGAACGGCAGCGTCTGCGCCGGCACCTGCGACGCGGCATAGTTGGCGCGCAGCGTGTCGATCTGCTTTGCGCCCGCCTGGTGCGTCACCACCGGGCGCTGGTCCTGCGGCAGCAGCGCAACGGCCTTCGGCACCACCTCGTTCAGCGCCGCGGCGCCCAGGCTGCCGCCCACCACCAGGATGCGCAGCGGGCCGGTGCGCTGGTCGTAGCGGGACTCGGGCGCGTCCAGGCGCGCTAGTTCCTCGCGCACCGGATTGCCGGTCCATTCGCCGCCGGGGAGCGTATCCGGGAACGCGCACAGCACGCGGTCGGCCACCTTGGCCAGCACCTTGTTGGCCAGCCCGGCGATCGAGTTCTGCTCGTGCAGCACCAGCGGCCGCCCCAGCAGCGAGGCCATCATGCCGGCCGGGAAGGTGATATAGCCGCCCATGCCCAGCACCACGCTCGGACGCACCCGCCGCAGCGCGGCGATGCTCTGCCAGAACGCGCGCAGCAGGTTCAGCGGCAGCAGGAACTTGGTCACCAGCCCCTTGCCGCGCAGCCCGCCGAACTGGATGAATTCCATCGGGATGTCGTGCTTGGGCACCAGCGTGGCTTCCATGCCGGTGCGGTTGCCCAGCCAGACGATGTTCCAGCCCTGCTCGCGCAACGCGTGCGCGACCGCCAGCCCCGGGAACACATGTCCCCCGGTGCCGCCGGCCATTACGAGCAGGGTACGCGGCTGCGTCATACCTTGCCTCCGCGCATCAACACCCGGTTTTCATAATCAATGCGCAGCAGGATCGCTAGCGCCACGCAATTCATCAGGATGCCCGAGCCGCCATAGCTGACCAGCGGCAGCGTCAGCCCCTTGGTCGGCAGCAGGCCCAGGTTCACGCCCATGTTGATAAAGGTCTGCCAGCCGATCCACACGCCGATGCCCTTGGCCACCAGGCCGGCAAAGGTGCGGTCCAGCTGCAGCGCGGTGCGGCCGATATTGAAGGCGCGCCGCACCAGCCAGTAGAACAGCACGATCACCACCAGCACGCCGATAAAGCCGAATTCCTCGCCGATCACGGCGAGGATGAAGTCGGTGTGCGCTTCGGGAAGGTAGTGCAGCTTTTCGATGCTGCCGCCCAGCCCCACGCCGGTCCACTCGCCGCGCCCGAACGCGATCAAGGAATGCGTCAGCTGGTAGGCCTTGCCCAGCGCGTTGCTCTCTTCCCATGGATTCAGGTAGGCAAAGATCCGCTCGCGCCGCCAGGGCGACGCGGTGATCAGCAGCGCGAACGCGCCCACCGCCACCCCGACCAGCCCGGCGAACAGCTTGCCGTTGATGCCGCCCAGGAACAGGATGCCCATCGCCACCGCGGCGATCACCAGGAACGCGCCCATGTCGGGCTCGAGCAGCAGCAGCAGGCCCACCACCACCACCGCCACGCCCATCGGCAGGAAGCCCTTGGACACGGTCTGCATCCACTCCTGCTTGCGTACGGTGTAGTTGGCGGCGTACAGCACCACCGCCAGCTTCATCAGCTCGGACGGCTGGAAGTTCATCACCCCCAGCGGAATCCAGCGCCGCGCGCCGTTCACGCCCTTGCCCACGAACGGCACCAGCACGATCACCAGCAGGATCAGGGCAAGGATGAAAAGCTTGGGCGCGTAGCGGTCCCATACCTTGACCGGCACCTGGAACGCGGCCAGCCCCACCGACAGCCCGATCCCCAGCGCGAACGCGTGGCGCAGCAGGAAGTGGCTTTCGCGATAGTTGGCGTAGCGCGGCGAGTCCGGCAGCGCGATCGAGGCCGAGTAGACCATCACCAGGCCGAGCGCGAGCAGCACGATCGAGACCCACAGCATGGGCTGGTCGTACTCCATCATGCGCGAGCGGGTCGGCTTGACGCCCGACACCGCGTCGCGCAGGCCACCCCAGGCATTGCCGATGGTGGCGCCGATAAAACCGCTGCGCTTGACCTGTGCATCGCTCATGGCAGGATCCCCCGGGACAGCGCCAGTTCTTCCACCGCGCCGCGGAACACCTCGGCGCGATGCACGTAGTTGCGGAACATGTCGAGGCTGGCGCACGCCGGCGACAGCAGCACCGCATCGCCGGCCTGGGCCAGCGCGGCGGCCTGCGTCACCGCCTGTTCCAGCGTGGCGGCGTCGACCAGGCTGGCGCCGCTGCCCTGCAGCGCATCGCGCAGCTCGGCCGCGGCGCGGCCGATCAGCACCACCGCGCGCGCGTACTGCGCCACCGGCGCGGCCAGCGGCGAGAAATCCTGCCCCTTGCCCTCGCCCCCGGCGATCAGCACCACGCGCTTGTCCAGGCCCGACAGCGCGGCCACGGTGGCGCCCACGTTGGTGCCCTTGCTGTCGTCGAAATACTCGACGTCGTCGATGGTGGCGACCCACTCCACCCGGTGCGGCTCGCCGCGGTATTCGCGCAGGCCGTGCAGCAGCGCGTTCAGCGGCAGGTCGATGGCACGGCACAGCGCCAGCGCCGCCATGGCGTTGGTGGCGTTGTGCATGCCGCGGATATGCAGCGCGTCGGCCGGCATCAGGCGCTTGTGGCGCACCGGCACCGCTTCCGGCGCGGCCTCGGCCACGGCTTTGCGGCGGCGCGGCTTGCCCTCCCCTTCCGCGTCGGGATCGGGCTCGGCCAGCACCAGCCAGGGCATGCCGCCCTCGCGCAGGATGCCGAAGCTGCCCGGCACTTCGGGCAGATCGATGCCGAAGGTCACCGGGGTCGAGCCCGGGCGCGTCATGTCCAGCGTCAGGCGGTCGTTGCGGTTCAGCACCTGCACGCACGCGTGACCGGCCGGGCCGAAGATGCGCGCCTTGGACGCGGCATAGGCTTCCATCGAGCCGTGCCAGTCAAGGTGGTCCTGCGTCACGTTGAGCACGGTGGCGGCATGCGGCGCCAGCGTATGGGTGGTTTCAAGCTGGAAGCTCGACAGCTCCAGTACCCAGACCTCCGGCAGCGACGCCGAGGCGATGCAGGCCGACAGCTTGTCCAGCGCCGACGGGCTGATATTGCCCGCCACCGCCACGCTCTTGCCGGCGCGCTCGACCAGGCGGCCGGTCAGCGCGGTGGTGGTGGTCTTGCCGTTGGTGCCGGTGATCGCCAGCAGCTTCGGCGCATAGCCGGACTCGGCTTCGAGGTGGCGCAGCGCGCGCACGAACAGCTCGATCTCGCCCCACACCGGGATGCCGCGCGCCTGCGCCGCGGCCAGCAGCGCGCCGGTGGCGGCCTCTAGCGGCGACAGGCCGGGGCTGATCGCCACCAGGCCGATGCCGTCGAGCAGGCTCTCGGCGAACGGGCCGCCGACGAATTCGGCCGAAGTCAGTTCGGCCTGCAGGAACACAAGGTTGGCGGGCGCCTCGCGCGTGTCGGCCACGCGCACCGCGCAGCCGTTCAGGCCACACCAGCGCGCCATGGCCAGCCCCGACTCGCCGAGGCCCAGTACCAGCACATGAGGTTTTTGCAGCTCGCCAAACACTTCGATTTCCTGCCTTTGGTTTCCTGTAACGATAAAGCCGCGCCTCTTCAGCGCAGCGCCTTCCTTAACGCAGCTTCAGCGTCGACAACCCGATCAGCACCAGCAGCATGGTGATGATCCAGAAGCGCACCGTAACCTGCGTTTCCTTCCAGCCGCCCAACTCGAAATGGTGATGCAGCGGCGCCATGCGGAACAGCCGTCGGCCTTCGCCATAGCGCCGCTTGGTGATCTTGAACCACGTGACCTGCGCCATCACCGACAGCGTTTCCACCACGAAGATGCCGCCCATCACGAACAGCACGATCTCCTGCCGCACGATCACCGCCACCGTGCCCAGCGCGCCACCCAGCGCCAGCGCGCCCACGTCGCCCATGAACACCTGCGCCGGATGCGCGTTGAACCAGAGGAACGCCAGCCCCGCTCCACCCAGCGCCGAGCAGAAGATCAGCAGCTCGCCCGCGCCCGGGATATGCGGGAACAGCAGGTACTTGCTGTAGACCGCGTTGCCCATCACATAGGCAAACACGCCCAGGCCACCGCCGACCAGCACCACCGGCATGATCACCAGTCCGTCCAGGCCGTCGGTCAGGTTGACCGCGTTGCTCGAGCCCACGATCACCAGGTAGGTCAGCACGATGAAGCCGGCCACGCCCAGCGGGTAGCTGATCTCCTTGAAGAAAGGCACGATCAGGTTGGACTTGTACGGCATGTCCAGCGACAGCCCGCCCTCGACCCAGTTCAGGAACAGCTCCCAGACCCGCACATTGCTGCTCTCGGACACCGAGAACGCCAGGTAGACCGCGGCCACCAGGCCGATCAGCGTCTGCCAGAAAAACTTCTCGCGGCTCGACATGCCGCGCGGGTCGCGATACACCACCTTGCGGTAGTCGTCGACCCAGCCGATCGCGCCATAGCCGAACGTGACCAGCATCACCACCCAGATAAAGCGGTTGCCCCAGTCGCACCACAGCAGCGTCGACACGGCGATCGACACCAGCACCAGCACGCCGCCCATGGTGGGCGTGCCGGACTTGACCAGATGGGTCTGCGGGCCGATGGTGCGCACCGCCTGGCCGACCTTCAGCTCGGTCAGCTTGCGGATCACCCACGGCCCGAACGCCAGGCCGATCACCAGCGCGGTGACGTTGGCCATCACCGCGCGGAAAGTCAGGTAGTTGACGACCCGGAGGAAGCTGTAGTCGTTTTGCAGCCACTGGGCCAGAGCCAATAACATCGTGTTGTCTTATTTAGTGTGCGGAAGTGTCTGCGACCAGCGCCGCGACCATCCGTTCCATGCGCATGAAGCGCGATCCCTTCACCAGCACGGCGCCCGCTTGCGCCACCATGCCCCCGCTGTCTTCCTCCAAGGCCTTTGCCAGGTCTTGCGCGCTGCCGAAATGGCGGCCGTTGGCGCCGAACGCCTGCACCGCGTGCAGCGCCAGATCGCCGGTGGCCCACAGCACGTCGATGCCGCGCGCCTGGGCGTAGGCACCGATCTCTTCGTGGAACGCCGGCCCCTGGTCGCCCACTTCGCCCATATCGCCCAGCACCAGCACGCGCGGCGCGGCAAAGCCGGCCAGCACATCGATGGCGGCGCGCATCGAGTCGGGGTTGGCGTTGTAGGTGTCGTCGATCACCACGGTGCCGGCCGGCGTGTACTTGACCTGCAGCCGCCCCTTCACGGGCTTGAACTCCGCCAGGCCCGCCTGGATGGCCGGCACGTGCACGCCCGCGGCGAGCGCGCAGGCGATCGCCGCCAGCGCGTTGCGCACGTTGTGCTCGCCCAGCAGCGCCAGCCGCACCTCGAAGGCATGGCCCGGCGCGCGCACCTTCATCACCTGCACGCCGTCGACCAGTTCCACGGTGGCATGCACGTCGGCCTGCTGCGAGGTGCCGAACGACAGCACGCGGCGCGTGCCCGCGGCCGCGCGCCACACCGGGGCGTAGGCGCCGCCGCTTTCCGCGTCGAGCGGGAATACCGCCACGCCGTCGGCAGGCAGCGCCGCGATCGCGGCGGCGTGCTCGTGTGCCACCGCTTCCACGCTGACCATGAACTCCTGGTGCTCGCGCTGCGCGTTGGTGATCACCGCCACGGTGGGCTGGGCGATGCCGGCCAGGTAGACCGTCTCGCCCGGATGGTTCATGCCGAGTTCCAGCACCGCCAGCCTGTGCGTGGCGCGCAGGCGCAGCACCGTCAGCGGCAGCCCGATATCGTTGTTCAGGTTGCCGCCGGTGGCCAGGCGCTGGTCTTCGCCGACGGCCGCGGCAAAGATCGCCGCGATCATTTCCTTGACCGTGGTCTTGCCATTGCTGCCGGTCACCGCCACCGCCGGCAGCGTGAACTGACGGCGCCAGCCGGCGCCCAGTTGGCCCAGCGCCAGGCGCGTGTCCGGCGCGACGATGGCCGGCACCGCGGCGTCGACCTCGCGGCTGACCAGCACCGCAGCCGCGCCACGCGCGACCACGTCGGCAATGAAGTCGTGCGCGTCGAAGCGCTCGCCCTGCAGCGCCACGAACAGATCGCCGGGCTCGACGCTGCGGCTGTCGGTATGCACGCGTGCAAACGGCACGGCGCCGTCGCCGCGAATGCGCGCGCCGGCGATCCAGCCGGCGGCCTGCTGCAAGGTGGTCATGGTGGTCTGGCTCATGCCGATACTCCGCGCGTGGCCAGTGCCAGCCGTACGTGTTCGCGATCCGAGAACGGCCGCTTGCGGCCCTGGATCTCCTGGGTGGCCTCGTGGCCCTTGCCCGCCACCAGCACCACGTCGGCCGGCGCGGCGTGCCGCACGGCATAGAGGATGGCGGCGGCGCGGTCTTCGATCTGGCGCCCGCGCGCGCGCTCGGCCATGCCGTCGGCAATCGCGTCGAGGATGTCCTGCGGGTCTTCGCTGCGCGGGTTGTCGCTGGTCAGCACGACCTCGTCGGCCAGGCGCTCGGCCACGGCGCCCATCAGCGGGCGCTTGATCGGATCGCGGTCGCCGCCGCAGCCGAACACGCACCACAGGCGGCCGTTGCGCGCCTGCGCCACCGGGCGCAGTGCAGCCAGCGTCTGGGCCAGCGCGTCGGGGGTGTGGGCATAGTCGACCACCGCCAGCGGCGCCTGCGCGGCGTCGTGGCCGGCGCCGAACAGCTCCATGCGTCCTTCCACCGGCGCGAGCGCGCGCAGCGCGGCAATCGCCGCGTCCCACGCCACGCCGTTGGCCAATGCCGCGCCCAGCACCGCCAGCAGGTTGCTGACGTTGAAGGCGCCGATCATCGGCGTCGCCATCTCGGCGTGGCCGAAGCTGCCGTCGATATGGAAGGCGGTGCCGGTGGCCGTGGCGCGCACGTTGGTGGCGCGCAGCCATGCGCCGCGCGGGCCGCGCACCGGGGCGCCGGCGGGGCCATCGATGCCGTATTCGATCACGTGCGGCGCGGCCACGGCCACGGCGTCGGCCGCCAGCAGGCGCTGGCCCATGCCGTCGTCGCGGTTGATCACCGCGGTGCGCAGGCCGTCCCAGCGGAACAGGCGCGCCTTGGCGGCCTCGTACTCGGCCATCGAGCCGTGGTAATCGAGGTGGTCCTGGGTCAGGTTGGTCAGCACCGCCACCGAGAAATGCGTGCCGGCCACGCGCTCCTGCTCGAGGCCGTGCGAGGACACTTCCATCGCCACGGCGCGCGCGCCGGCATCGTGCAGCGTGGCCAGGCTGGCCTGCAGCTGCACCGCGTCGGGGGTGGTGAAGCCGGTGGCCTGCAGCGCGTCCGGGAAGCCGGTGCCGAGCGTGCCGATGGTCGCGCAGCGCGTGCCGGCGGCCTGCAGCACCCGCGCCAGCCACTGGCTGCACGAGGTCTTGCCGTTGGTGCCGGTGATGCCGGTCACGGCCAGGCCGCGCGCCGGGTTGCCGAGCCAGCCGGCGGCGATCGGGCCGGCCAGCTGGTGCAGGCGGCTTACGGCGAGATGCGGCACGACGTCGCCGAAGGGCCAGTCGAAGCCGTCGGCCTCATAGACCACGGCGCCGGCGCCGGCGGCGATCGCCTGGGCGATATAGGGCCGGCCGTCGGTGGCGAGGCGGTTGTTGCCCAGCACGTAGGCGAAGAACACATCGCCGCGCGCCAGGCGCCGGGTATCGCCGCTCAGCTGCGCCGAGGCGGCCACGTTGGTACGCAGCCAGGCCAGCGCGTTGCTGGCCTGGGCGGTGACCTCGAGGGGGAGCAGGGGCTTGGCCGTCATCGGGTCGATCTCATTGGGTCGAACTCCACGGTTCGCTTTCCTGCACCTTGTCGCTGACCACCAGCTGGCGGATCGGCGAATCGGGCTGGACGTTCAGCGCGCGCAGCGTGCCGCCGGTGATGGCGGCGAACGCCGGGCCGGCGACCAGGCCGCCGTAGTGGCTGCCGGCGGTGGGCTCGTCCACGCTGACGGCGACGATGATGCGCGGGTTGGACATCGGCGCCAGGCCGATGAACGAGGCGCGGTACTTGCTGCGGTTGTAGCCGCGGCCTTCATGCTTGTAGGCGGTGCCGGTCTTGCCGCCGACGCGGTAGCCCATCACCTGCGCCTCGGGGGCGGTGCCGCCGGGCGCGGTCACGGTCTCCATCATGGCGCGCACGTCGCGCGCCACCTGGGGCGACAGGATGCGCTCGCCGGTGGCGGGGCCGCCGGTGCGGAACATCGACACCGGGATCAGCTCGCCGTCATGCGCGAAGATGGTGTAGGCATGCGCCATCTGGAACAGCGACACCGACAGGCCGTAGCCGTACGACATGGTGGCCTGCTCGATCGGGCGCCAGCTCTTGTATGGGCGCACGCGGCCGGCCACGGCGCCGGGGAAGCCGATCTTGGGCGCCTGGCCAAGGCCTATGCTGGTGTACATGTCCCACATTTCCTGCGGCTTCATCATCATCGCGATCTTGGTCGTGCCGATGTTGCTCGACTTCTGGATCACGCCGCTCACCGTCAGCGCCCCGTAGTTGTGGGTATCGCTGATGGTGGCGCCTTCGAAGTTGTACTTGCCGGTGGTGGTGATCACCGTGGACGGCGTCACGCGCTTGAGCTGCAACGCCAGGCCGACCGTGATCGGCTTCATCATCGAGCCGGGCTCGAAGGTGTCGGTCAGCACACGGTTGCGCAGCTGCTCGCCGGACAGCCGGGTGCGGTCGTTGGGGTTGTAGGTGGGCCAGTTGGCCAGCGCCAGCACTTCGCCGGTCTGGGCGTCGAGCACCACCGCGCTGGCGGCTTTGGCCTTGTGCTTGTCGACCACGGCCTTGAGCTCGTTGTAGGCCAGGTACTGGATCTTGGCGTCGATCGACAGCTGGATGTCCTCGCCGTCGCGCGGGGTCTTGAGCACGCCGATGTCCTCGACCACGCGACCGAGCCGGTCCTTGATCACCTGGCGCGCGCCGGCGCGGCCGGCCAGGCCGCTCTCGCGCGCCAGCTCGACCCCTTCCTGGCCGCGATCCTCGACGTTGGTGAAGCCGACGATATGCGCCATCGCCTCCCCTTCCGGGTAGAAGCGCTTGTATTCGCGGGTCTGGTGGATGCCGTCGATCTTGAGCGCGGCGATCTTGTCGGCGACGTCGGGCAGCACCTGGCGCTTCAGGTAGACAAAGCCCTTGTCCTCGGACAGCTTCTTGCCCAGTTCCTTCTCGGACATGCCGAGCAGCCTGGCCAGCTGGCGGATCTTGGCCGCCTCGACCTGGTTGGGCACGTCCTCGGGCACCGCCCAGATCGCCTTGACCGGCAGGCTGGTGGCCAGCACCAGGCCGTTGCGGTCGAGGATCTTGCCGCGCGTGGCCGGCAGTTCCAGCGTGCGCTGGAAGCGCTTCTTGCCCTCGGCCTCGTAGAACTGGTTGCCCGGCCCCTGGATCCACGCGGCGCGCACGGCCAGCGCGACAAACGCGGCGAACATCAGGAACACCACCAGCTTGGAGCGCCACATCGGCAGGCGCAGGCCCAGCACCGGGCTGGCGGCGAACTGGCCGCTGCGCGGGCGCGAGGCGGTGCCGTTACGGTCACGGCGGGGCGGGTTGGGGCGGGCCATGCTCATCAGCGCGCCTCCGCTGCGCTGGCCGGCGCGGACGGTGCCGGCGGCAGCACGATGCCGGACAGGTACTGGGTCTTGCCGGGGTTGACCGGCGCCATCTTCAGCTGCGCGCGCGCCGCATCGGCAATGCGCGCGCTCTTGCCCAGCGCGCTCTGCTGGTATTGCAGGCGCGACCAGTCGATATCGAGCTGCCGCTCTTCCGCCTGGGCGCGCTCGAGCGCGACGAACAGCGTGCGCGCCTGGTGCTGCGCGCTCACCAGCGACAGCGCGCACAGGATCAGCGCGGCCAGCAGGAAGAAGGTCAGGCGGTTCATGCGCGCGCACCTCCGCCGGCCGGGGCCAGCTTCTCGGCCACGCGCATCACCGCCGAGCGCGCGCGCGGGTTGGCGGCCACCTCTTCGGCGCCCGGCTTGTAGCGGCCGAGCAGGCGCAGCGTCGGTTGCGGCAGGTCGGCCGCACGCAGCGGCGCACGGCGCAGCGCCGGATCGGCATCCTGCTGGGGACGGGCGTGCGCCGTCATGAACCGCTTGACGATGCGGTCCTCCAGCGAATGGAAGCTGATCACCACCAGGCGTCCCCCTACCTGCAGCAGGTCATAAGCCGCCTTCAGCCCTCTTTCGAGGTCCTCAAGCTCTTGATTGACGTGAATCCGTAGAGCCTGAAAGGTGCGGGTCGCAGGGTCCTGACCCTTCTCGCGTGTTTTGACGGCTTTCGCCACGAGCGCGGCAAGGTCGGCAGTAGTGGCGACGGGTCCGCCATCGCCGGATTGGCTCCGGCGAGCAACAATCGCCTTTGCAATCTGTACAGCAAACCGTTCTTCCCCATAGTCTCGTATCACCCTGGCAATGTCCTGCTCATCCGCCTGCGCCAGCCACTGGGCGGCGGTGATGCCGCGCGTGGTGTCCATGCGCATGTCCAGCGGGCCCTCGAAACGAAAGGAAAACCCCCTCGCCGCCTCATCGATCTGGGGCGAGCTGATCCCCAGGTCGAGCAGCACGCCGGCGACATGGCCGCGCCCCGACAGGCGCTCGGCCATGGCCGCAAAGCTCGCGTGCTCAATGGAGAAGCGGGCATCCTTGATGGTGCCCGCTTCTGCGATTGCTGCTGGGTCCTTGTCGAACGCAACCAGGGCCCCGTCTGGCCCCAGCCGGGCCAGTACCGCCCGGCTGTGCCCTCCCCTGCCGAAGGTGCCGTCGACATACACCCCGTCGGGCCGCCAGACCAAGGCGTCGACGGCCTCGTCCAGCAGCACGGTGCGATGCTGCAAGGCGGGGGTTGCCGGGGTTCCGGTAGGACTCATGACCTCTTCAGAAAGAGAAATTCTTCAATGCTTCGGGCATGCCCTGCGCCATCGCCTGCTGTTCCTTGGCGGCGTAGGTCGCGGCATCCCACACTTCGAAATGGCTGCCCATGCCGAGCAGCATGACTTCCTTGTCGAGCATGGCGGCACTGCGCAGCTCCGGTGCGATCAGCACCCGGCCCGCGCCGTCCATTTCCACGTCGGCGGCGTTGCCCAGGAAGATGCGCTTCCACCAGTGCGCATCCATCGGCAGCGCTGCAATGCGCGTGCGGAAGTTTTCCCACTCGGGCCGGGGAAACAGCAGCAGGCAGCCATCCGGGTGCTTGGTCAGCGTCACCCGGCCCTCGGCCTGCTGTTGCAGCGCTTCGCGATGCCGCGACGGAATCGACATCCGCCCCTTGGCATCCAGCGACAGCGCCGATGCTCCCTGAAACAAGCTCGCTCCCGGTCCACGCCGGCCCTGCGAACGGTTCGCCGGCCGGCCTGCGCGTGAATCCTTCCGTTCCGACTATGGTGAGAATCATCCCATGGCCGGGGCCCAATTTCACACAAAAATACACTTCCTCACACTATTTCCCACTTTAGAGGAAGCGATATGGGCGGTCAAGGCTGCAGGCGGGGCTGCAAACGAGATTTTTTTAATCAGAACAATGACTTAGCGCGCACACCTCACGCACCGCGAAAGTGAATCCTTAATGAAATGAAGATCTTAGGGAGGAAAGCAGAGAAACCACCTGAGAACCACTTGCGGAGGAACTGCCGACCGCGCGGAAAAGACCTGTCCCGGCGCGCGCCCCGAGGATACAACAATTGCCCGCCAGCCCTGCTGAATTCAGGGCTGGGCGGGAGACGCCGGATCCCGGGCGGCGGACCTCAGATGCGGTAGGCGGCGGTGGTCATCACGCGCGAGGCACCGCGCATCAGCGCCCGCACCGGCGCCGGCAGGGGCAGGCCGCCGGCCTCGCGCGCGGCATCGCCGTGGCGGATCTCGTCGTCGCGCATCTGCTCGAGGATGGCGCGCGAGCGGCCGTCGGACTCGGGCAAGCGGTCCAGGTGTCCGCCGAGGTGGTGCTCGACCTGGCGCTCGGTTTCGGCCACGAAGCCGAGGCTGACGCGATCGCCGGCGCGGCCGGCGACCCAGCCGATGGCGAAGGCGCCGGCGTACCAGAGGGGATTGAGCAGGCTGGGACGCGAACCCAGCTCGCGCAGGCGCTCGGCGCACCAGGCCAGGTGGTCTTCCTCTTCGCGCGCGGCGGCGTCCATCTGGGCGCGCACGGCGCCGTTGCGCGCGGTCAGCTTCTGCGCCTGGTACAGGGCCTGGGCGCAGACCTCGCCGACATGGTTGATGCGCATCAGGCCGGCCACATGGCTGCGCTCCTCGGCGCTCATCTGTTCGGTGTCCGGCGCCAGCCGGTCGGCCGGGTTGGCGCGCGCCGAGCGCGTGGCGCCGGCAATGGCGCGCAGGGCCACGTCGAATTCTTTGATCAGGGTGTCCATGTCGCAGAGGCGGTTGGAATCGGTGCCCGGGCCAGCCCCGCCATGGTGGGGTGCGCGGCCGCGGCGCGGCACGCCGGGGCGCCATCGGGATTACCCGTATTGTAGCTTGCCTCTAATCGCCGCCAGCCCGCATCCCGCCTTGCGCTGATACGCCCGGCTACTCAGAAACCCTGAGTTGTTAAAACAAGACAAGGGGTTGGGCCCCAATGGTGAACGAAAAGTTGTTTGTTACAGTACTTCGCAACTTCGAAGGAAGTTTGACGCACGGGAGATGGAGACCATCAGGAGGTTCTCCCGCGCCGTCACCAATAATTCTTACAGTGGAGATCAACGAGCATGAAGAAATCGCTTCTGGCGCTGGCAGCGCTTGGCGCATTTGCTGGGGCGGCGCAGGCCCAATCGAGCGTGACCCTGTACGGTGTGGTCGATGCCAACATCGAATACGTGAGCAACATGTCCAGCGTCACGCCGTCGCTCGCCAACGGCCTCGCAGTCGGCCCGGCGGAAAACGTCTTCCGGCTGACCTCTGGCGGCCTGTCCGGTTCGCGTTGGGGTCTGCGTGGCGTGGAAGACCTGGGCAGCGGCATGAAGGCGCTGTTCGTGCTCGAAAGCGGTTTCGGTCTCGATGACGGCAGGTCGCAGCAAGGCGGCCGACTGTTCGGTCGTCAGGCTTACGTCGGCCTGGAAAGTGCCCAGGTCGGCCGCTTCACCTTCGGTCGCCAGTACACCACGCTGTTCGACATGATGGCCAACTTCTCGCCGACCGGCTACGCCACCCAGTATGAACCGGTGGTGGCGCAACTGGGCCTTAACTTCCGCTCGGACAACACCGCCAAGTACACCGGCAAGTTCGGTCCGGTCACGGGGATCGCCCACTGGTCGTTCGGCAACGGCGTGGCCGGCGCCGGCGAGGTCCCGGGCCAGTTCCGCCGCGACACCGGCTACGGTGCCGGCCTGGCGTGGGCAGCAGGCCCGTTCGGCATTTCGGCGGCCTACGACCAGTACAACCCGACCCTGAACGCCGCCGGCGGCACCGGCGACTTCAAGAAGGCGGCCGTCGCCGCCAGCTACGCCTTCGGCCCCGCCAAGCTGATGGCCGGCTACCGCTGGGGCATGAACAAGGCTCCCAACGACAACACCATCCTGAAGGACAACTACTACTGGGTCGGTGCCAACTACCAGGTCAGCCCGGCGCTGGGCCTGACGCTCGCCTACTTCTACGACGACGTCAAGAACCTGAACCTGGCCGCCACCGGCACCACCAACAACATCAAGAACCCCTGGCAGATCTCGTTTGTCGCGGACTACAACCTGTCCAAGCGCACCGACGTCTACCTGACCGCTGCCTTCTCGAAGAACGCCGGCCTGAACTTCGACACCTCGGCAATCAGCTTCGCCAACGGTTACTTCCTGGGTACCGGCGAAGACAAGATGATTGGCGCCGCCATCGGCATCCGCCACAAGTTCTAAGCAGTCCAAGCTCGAACTGGAAAGGCACCTCCGGGTGCCTTTTTTCATTGGCAGGACCGCGCCCCACGATACGCCATAGGGCATCACCTCATCGGCTCCGTCGCGGGTGCCAACTAGAATGCACTGACCATGCCGCCGTCAGGTGCCGCGGCCAATCCCAGGGAGACCAAGCATGCAACCCACTCGCCGGCGCGTCGTTGCGCTGCTGCTGTCCGCCAGCCTCGGCGCGCTCGCCGGCCAGCCGGCGCTGGCCGCCGACCCGTATCCGGCCAAGCCGATCCGGCTGGTGGTGCCCTTTGCCGCCGGCGGCACCACCGACATCCTGGCGCGCGCGGTGGCGGCCGAGCTGGCCAAGCTGCCGGGCTGGAACGTGGTGGTCGACAACAAGCCGGGCGCCGGCGGCAATATCGGCGCCGACATCGTCGCCAAGGCCGCGCCCGACGGCTACACGCTGCTGATGGGCACGGTCGGCACCCACGGCATCAACCAGTCGCTGTACGGCAAGCTGCCATTCGACCCGATCAAGGACTTCGCGCCGATCACCGAGGTGGCGGCGGTGCCCAACGTGCTGGTGCTCAATCCGGCGTTTGCGCAGCAGCACAAGATCGACAGCGTCAAGGACCTGATCGCCTATGCGCGCGCCAACCCCGGCAAGATCAACATGGCCTCGAGCGGCAACGGCACCTCGATCCACCTGGCCGGCGAGCTGTTCAAGACGCAAACCCGGACCTTCATGGTGCACTTCCCGTACAAGGGCAGCGGGCCCGCGCTGACCGACCTGGCGGGGGGCACCATGCAGGTGATGTTCGACAACCTGCCGTCGTCGATGGCGCTGATCAAGAGCGGCAAGCTCAAGGCGCTGGCCGTGACCAGCGCCCGGCCGTCGCCGGCGCTGCCGGGCGTGCCCACCATCGCCCAGGCGGCCGGCCTGCCGCAGTACGAGGCCAGTTCCTGGTTCGGCATGCTGGCGCCGGCGGGCACGCCGCCGGACGTGATCCAGCGCATCCATCAGGAAGTGGCCAAGGCGCTGGGCGCCCCGGCGGTGCGCGAGCGGCTGCAGGCACAGGGCGCCGAGCCGGTCGGCAACACGCCAGAGCAGTTCGCCGCCTTCATCCGCGCCGAAACCGCGAAATGGGCCAAGGTGGTCAAGGATTCAGGCGCCAAGGTGGATTGAGGCAGGACTCGGCCGGATCGGCTTGAATTGATCGCCGGCAGGGCCGCGGCGCTTGTCGGGTACATATCGCGCATATACTTGAGGCATCAAATGTCAGCCGCCCGCAGCGTGGGGCGGCCCCGGCGGCGCTTGCCGCACACCTGCCACCCCAGGCCGCACCGAAGATGCCAAACCTGTCTCCTGCGGCCGGCGCCGAGAGCGCGCCGGTCGACCTCGAAACCCGCGCCGACCACACCGAGCACGAGGCCCTGCGGCTGTGGCTGCGGCTGCTGACCTGCACCAACCTGATCGAAGCCGATATCCGCTCGCGGCTGCGCCAGGACTTCGCCTGCACCCTGCCCCGCTTCGACCTGATGGCGCAGCTCGACCGCCATCCCGAGGGGCTCAAGATGGGCGAACTGTCGCGCCGCATGATGGTGACCGGCGGCAACGTCACGGGCATCACCGACCAGCTGCAGCAGGAAGGGCTGGTCTCGCGCGAGGCCCTGCCCACCGATCGGCGCGCCTACCTGATCCGCCTGACGCCGGCCGGGCGCGCCGCGTTCTCGCGCATGGCGCGCGCGCACGAGGACTGGATCGGGCAACTGTTCTCGGGCCTGGCCGAGACCGACCGGCGCGCCTTGTTCCGACTGCTGGGCCGGCTCAAATCCGGCCTGATCTCGCCATGAAACCGCTTGCCATCCTTACCCTGTGCGGCGCGCTGCCGGTGCTGGCCGCATGCGGCAGCACGCCGCAGCCACCGCAGGTCACCCCGGTGAACGCCACCATCAAGCTTGGCCACGTCACGGAAAGGGTGTTCCTGACCCGCCTGGACGTGGCCCAGGTGCCTTCCTACTACGGCGGCGGCACCAGTGTCGGCGTGGGTGCGGCGAGCGGCAGCCACGGCGGCGGCGGCGTGGGCGTGGGCTTCGCCTTCGACCTGAGCCGGCTGTTCAGCAAGCCGGCGCCGGTGCAGCAGGTGGACCTGTTCCAGTACAAGGTGCGCACCCTGGACGGCGCGATGGTGTCGGCCAACGCACCGGCGGCGCCGGGACTGGAGCCTGGCGCCTGCGTACGCGTGATCTACCCCGACGGCGGCCAGGAGGCGCGCCTGGCGCCGTCGAACGAGTGCTGAGCCTGAACGGCCCCGCCTGAACGCACAACGGCCTCCAAGGAGGCCGTTGTCGTTTGCCGTGGCGGAAGGGCCGGATCAGGCTGCCGCGCGGCTGTCGCGCAGTTCGCGCCGCAGGATCTTGCCGACGTTGGTCTTCGGCAGCTCGGTGCGGAACTCGACGTACTTGGGCCGCTTGTAGCCGGTCAGGCGCTCCTTGCAGAATTCGATCACGTCGGCCTCGGTCAGCCCCGGGTCCTTCTTCACCACGAACAGCTTGACCACCTCGCCCGAGTGCGTGTCCGGCACGCCGACCGCCGCCACTTCCAGCACGCCCGGGCACTCCGCCACCACGCCTTCGACTTCGTTCGGATAGACGTTGAAGCCCGACACCAGGATCATGTCCTTCTTGCGGTCGACGATCTTCGTGTAGCCGCGCTCGTCCATCACGCCGATGTCGCCGGTCTTGAAGAAGCCGTCCGGAGTCATGACCTTGGCGGTCTCGTCCGGGCGGTTCCAGTAGCCGGCCATCACCTGCGGGCCGCGGATGCAGATCTCGCCGGGCTGGCCCAGCGGCACGTCGTTGCCGTCGTCGTCGCGGATCACGACTTCGGTCGACGGCAGCGGCATGCCGATGGTGCCCGAGAACGCGTCGGTGTCGGTCGGGTTGCAGGTGGCCGACGGCGAGGTCTCGGACAGCCCGTAGCCCTCGATGATGGGGCAGCCGGTCTTGGCCAGCCATTGCTTGGCCACCGCCTCCTGCACCGCCATGCCGCCGCCGTTGGCCACGCGCAGGCCGGAGAAGTCGACCTTGCCGATCTCCGGGTTGTTGAGCAGCGCGTTGTACAGCGTGTTGACGGCCGGGAACATGTTGAACTTGTACTTCTGCAGTTCCTTGATGAAGCCCGGGATGTCGCGCGGGTTCGGGATCAGCACGCTGGTGCCGCCGCTGCGCATGTCCAGAAGGCAGCAGACCGTCAGCGCGAAGATGTGGTACAGCGGCAGCGCGGTGATGGTGATGGGCTGGTCGATATGCGCGCCCTTGTTCAGCGCCGGCTGCATCCACGCCTCGGACTGCAGCACGTTGGCGACCACGTTACGGTGCAGCAGCACCGCGCCCTTGGACACCCCGGTGGTGCCGCCCGTGTACTGCAGGAAGGCGATGTCGTCGGGGCCGGTGGTGGCCGGCTGCAGCGTCAGCTTGCGGCCTTCGGCCAGCACGCTGTTGAAGCGCACGCAGTTGGGCAACTCCCACGCCGGCACCATCTTCTTGACATTGCGCACGACGAAATTGACGATCGCGCCCTTCAGCCCGCCCAGCATATCGCCCATGCTGGCCACCACCACGTGCTTGACCGGGGTCCGGGGCAGCACCTGCTGCAGCGTCGCGGCAAAGTTCTCCAGGATCACGATGGCTTCGGCGCCGCTGTCCTTGAGCTGGTGCTCGAGCTCGCGCGGGGTGTAGAGCGGGTTGACGTTGACCACCACGAATCCCGCGCGCAGCACCGCGGCCAGCACCACCGGGTATTGCAGCACGTTGGGCATCATGATCGCCACGCGCGCGCCGGGACGCAGCCCGCGTGACTGCAGCCACGCGGCAAAGTGAGAGGAGAGCCGGTCCAGTTCACCGTAGGTGATGGCCTTGTCCATGCAGATGAAGGCCTTGCGGTCGGCATAGGTGTGGAATGACGCCTCGAGCAGCGCAGCGAGCGAGCGGAACTGGCTGGCATCGATCTCGGCAGGGACGCCGGCCGGGTAGTGTTTCAGCCAAATTCTTTCCATAGCACCGTCTCCTGAATTTCTGAATGGTCGTTCGATTTTGCCGAGATGCTAAACGTGCGTTCCGGTTAAAACAACAACTTAGACGAAGTCCTCAGGGTCGTCCGCCCATTCTTTGCGCCCATGGCGAGCATTATGCGCCACCGACCGGACATAGGCAGCGGGATAACCCCTAGGTGCCCGCGCCGCGCTCAACCGTCGCTGGGCAGCACCAGCTTCATCATGCTGGCGGCGAGTTCCCGCGCCAGGGTTTCGGGGTCGGTGCGCCCGGGTTCGTGCCAGGTGTAAAGGAACCCGACCACACTGCCGATCGAATGCGCGGTCACGCGTGCATCGCCAAAGGCGAACACGCCCTCGCGCTTGCCTTCGTCCAGCAGCGCATAGAGGTCGCGATAGAACTCGCGCGCCATGCTGTCGAGCCAGGACACGGTGTCCGGGCGCAGGTACTGCCGGTCGCGGAAGCTCAGCGTGGCCGGCACGTGGCAAGCGATGCAGCGCCGCGCCATCTCGAGCAGGCAGGCATGCAGCCGGGCCAGCACGGGTTGCGCCGGGTCCGCGGTCTCGCGGATCACGGGCAGGCAGGTCTGGGCCGACTCGCGGCACAGGATGTCGAAGATCTCGTACTTGTCGGTGAAGTAGTAATAGACCGCCGGCTTGGTCACGCCCAGCGCACGGCACAGGTCGTTCATGGTCATGCCGGGGTAGCCCTTGCTGTAGAACAGCTGCGCGGCGGTATCGAGGATCTGCCGGCGGCGCGCCTCCTGACGCTCGGCGATATGCGGGCGGGCCGGCTGGGGCTCCGGCGGCGCGCCCGACGGCGGCGCCAGCGGTTCGGATCTTGGAGCAATCGACATGACGGCATTCTCGCACGCGGCGCGGGGAGCGCAGCACCGTGGTTACCCGCCCAGGGAGCGCCTGCGGCCTAGTTGACGGCGGCCTTGCCGCCCGCGGTCAGCGTGTCGGTGCGGGTCGCCGGCGGCGCCAGCCGGCGCAATGCCGCCTCGCGCTCGCGGGCGGGCAGCGCGCCGATGCGGCGCGCCTCGTCGTAGAAGCGCTGCCAGTCGCCGTCGCAGCGCGCCAGCAGCGCGGTAAAGGCCGGCACCCATTGCTGGTAGGTCGCCACCGCGGCCAGGTGGGCGTTGGTCAGCGGCTGGTCGAACCAGCGGTCATAGCCGCTGTAGCCGCCCCACTCCACGCGCAGCCGCGCATAGCCGGCGCGCAGGTCGGCAAAGATCTTGGCCTTGCCCTCGCGCTTGGCGGCGTCGTCGAGCGGGGTCTGGTACAGCGCCACCAGCCGGTCGCGCGTGCCCAGCAGCAGCGCGCGGAACTGCTGGCGCCGGGCATCGTACTGGCGATAGCTGGTACGCGCGTCCTCCGACGCATCCTGGTCCAGCCAGCGTTCCACGCCGGCCGCTTCGACCGCGGTGGCGAAGGACTCGTTGAACGCGGTGTCGTTGCGCACGTACACTACCTGGTGCGCCAGTTCATGAAAGATCAGCCGCGCCAGCTCGCCCTCGGGCAGGTAGACGAAGGTGTTGAGCAGCGGGTCATCGAAATAGCCCAGCGTCGAATAGGCGGGGACGCCGGCCACATAGGTCTCGAGCCCGTCGCGGCGCAGGCCTTGCGCGTACTGCTCGGCGTCGGACTGGGCGTAGTAGCCGCGGTAGCTGATGCAGCCGACGATGGGGAAGCACCACTTGCGCAGTTCCATCGACAGCTCGGGCGTGGCGAACACGCTCCACACCACGTAGGGCCGGTGCAGGTTGGCGTAGCGGCGGTAGCTGCCGTTGTCGGGCAGCTTCAGCTCGCGCGAGGCGAAGTCGCGCATGCGGCCGGCCAGCGCCAGCCGCTGCGCCAGGCGCGCATCGTTGGCGTCGCGCGCGCTGGCGATGGCGTCGGTGAGCGGCTGCGCCTGGGCCATCACGCCGAGATGGCCGCCGATCGACTGCGCGTAGTAGCCGACCGCCTCGCATCCCGCCGTCACCACCACCAGGGCCGACAGCACCGCCGCCCCCACGAGTGCCGCCCAGCCGCGGCGGCCGCGCGGCCGCGTCATGCCGCCTCGACCGCCCCTTGCGCGCAGGCTTCGACCTGCACCAGGCAGTCGTAGAACACCGGCGCGCGGCCCAGGTCGGTCAGGCGCTGGCTGGTCAGCTCATTGGCGTTCTTGCCGTCGGACGCAAGCTTCTTCCACCAGATCGACAGCCCCACCACCAGTCCGCGCCGGGCGCGATCGGTGACGCGTGCGCGTGCCACCATGCTGCCGCGGTCATTGAAGGCGCGCACCAGCGCGCCGTGCACGATGCCGCGCTCGGCGGCGTCGGCGGGATGGATGTCCAGGTGCGGCTCGCCCTCGGTGGCGCGCAGGCTGTCGACGTTGACGAACGAGCTGTTGAGGAAATTGCGCGCCGGCGGCGAGATCATCGCCAGCGGATAGCGCGCCGCCAGTTCCGGCGCGGTCTGCGGCGCTTCGTATTGCGGCACGTAGTCGGGCAGCGGGTCGAAGCCGTCGCGCGCCATCGGCTCGGAATAAAACTGGCACTTGCCCGATGCCGTGGGGAAGCCGCCCTCGGCGAACGGCGCCGCCGGCAGCGCCAGCTTCTGCCAGCCCTGCGCTTTCAGCGAATCCCAGCTGATGCCGGCCGCGCGCGCATCGTCCGGCAGGATCGCCTGCGCGGCAATCGCCTCGTCGCTGTCGGCAAAGCAGTCCTCGGTAAAGCCCATGCGCTGCGCCAGCCGGCGGAAGATCTCGGTGTTGGGCAGGGCCTCGCCCAGCGGCGCGATGGCGGCGTTGTTGGCCAGGAAATAGGTATGGCCGTAGGCCTTGTGCACGTCGGTGTGCTCGAGCTGCGTGGTCGCGGGCAGGATGATGTCGGCATAGTCGGCGGTATCGGTGCGGAAATGCTCCAGCACCACCGTGAACAGGTCCTCGCGCGCGAAGCCGGCCGCGACCTTGCCGGATTCCGGCGCCACCGCCACCGGGTTGCTGTTGTAGACCACCACCGCCTCGATGCGCGGCGCGCCCCCGGCCAGCAAGGCATCGCCGATGGTGCTCATGTTGACCAGGCGCGGCAGCTGCTGCGGCCATCCCGGCAGCAGGTCCGGGCGCTGCAGCGCGGCTTCGTTGATCGGGAAGAAACCCGAGGTCGACAACTGCAGGCCACCCGCCGGATGGCGCCAAGCGCCCACCAGCGAGGGCAGGCACGCCACCGCGCGCACCGCCTGGCCGCCGCCGTGCACGCGCTGCATGCCGTAGTTCAGCCGGATCGCCACCGGCTGGCGCTCGCGCACCGCGAGCTGGCCGTAGAGCCCGGCCAGCCATTCGATGTCCTCGACCGGGATGCCGCAGATCTCGGCGGCGCGCGCCGGCGGATAGGCCTGCGCGCGCTCGCGCAGCGCCTCGAAGCCCACGGTGTGGCGTTCGATGTAGTCGTGGTCGAGCAGGTCGTCGCGGATCAGCACGTGCATCAGCGCCAGCGCCAGCGCGCCGTCGGTGCCGGGCATCGGCGCGATATGGCGGTGGCACTTCTCGGCGCTGAGCGAACGGTACGGGTCGATCGCCACCAGCGTGGCGCCGCGCCGCTTGGCCTCCTGCGCGCGGGTCCAGAAGTGCAGGTTGGAGGCAATCGGGTTGCCGCCCCAGATGATCACCAGCTTGGCATCGACCACGTGCTCCATGTCCATGCCCACGCTGGCGCCGTAGGTGTAGCGCAGTGCGGTGGCGCCGGCGCTGGCGCAGATGGTGCGGTCCAGCCGCGACGCGCCCAGCTTGTTGAAGAAGCGCGCCGCCATGCTCTCGCCCTGCACCAGCCCCATGGTGCCGGCATAGCTGTACGGCACGATCGCCTGCGGATCGCGTGCGGCGATCGCCTGCAGGCGCGTGGCGATGGTATCGAGCGCCTCATCCCACGAGATCGGCGCGAACTTGCCCTCGCCCTTCTGGCCGACGCGCTTCATCGGCGTCAGCAGGCGGTCCGGGTGGTAGGTGCGCTCGGTGTAGCGCGACACCTTGGTGCAGAGCACGCCTTGCGTGCCGGGATGGTCGGGATCGCCCGCTACCTTGACGGCGCGGCCGTCCTCGACGGTGACGAGCAAGGCACAAGTATCGGGGCAGTCATGCGGGCAGGCGGCGCGGACGATGCGGGAAGCCATGGGGTCTCCGGGCGGGGCTGTGTTGTTTTCGTTCGGTCGTACGGAACGGGAGATGCCGGCGCAGGCCGCGGATGGCAGCGCCTGCGTCGCGCCGGCCGGCGGCGCATTCCCCCGGGCGTGCGGGGCGACGGCGGGGAGTATCTCGTCCCGATTGTATTCGATTATGATGTGCCGGCGCGCTCGCGGCACAGACCGGGACGCGCACCATGCCGCACGATCCAGCAGCTCGCCGGCGCAGACCGGCCAACGCGGCGAACGGGTAACCGAACCATCATTCGCGGGGGGTTTATGTCTTTCCGATCCGGGGTCAACGGCCGGCTTGCCGGCCTGCTGGTGGCGTGCGCCATCGGCACCGGCGGCGCGTCCTGCGCCGCCTTGGCGGCGAACACCGCAACCACTGCTGCCACATCCGAGCAAGGCGTCACCGCCGACACCATCCTGCTGGGCCAGTCCGCCGCGCTGACGGGCCCGACCGCCGTACTCGGCAAGCAGATGAACTCTGGCGCGCGGCTGTACTTCGACCACATCAACCAGCAGGGCGGCATCCACGGGCGCAAGATCCGGCTCGAGGCGCTGGACGACTATTACGAACCCGAACCAGCGGCCAAGAACACGAAGAAGCTGATCGAAGAGGATCGCGTCTTCGCCCTGTTCGGCTATGTCGGCACGCCCACCAGCCAGGCCGCGCTGCCGCTGGCGATCCAGGCCAGGGTGCCGTTCTTCGGTCCATACACCGGCGCGCAGTCGCTGCGCGAGCCGCGCAGCCGCTACGTGTTCCATGTCCGCGCCGGCTACAACGAGGAAACCGCGGCCATCGTGCGCCAGATCCAGACCACCGGGCTCAAGCGCGTGGCCGTGGTCTACAACGAGGATGCCTACGGCAAGGCCGGCCTGGACGGGCTGGAGCGCGCGCTCAAGGCCGCGCCCGACAGCGGCGTGGAGATCGTCGCGCGCGAGCCCGTGGTGCGCAACACCACGGAGATCGGCGACGCCATGCAGGGCTCGATGAAGGCAAAGCCCGACGCGGTGGTCATGATCAGCGCCTACCGCACCGCCGGCGCGTTCGTGAAGGAAGCGCTGCGCCGCGGCTACAACGGCCAGTTCTACAACGTGTCCTTCGTCGGCACGCAGGCGCTGGCCAACGTGGTCGGCGCGCAGGGCAGCGGCGTGATCATCTCGCAGGTCATGCCGCACCCGGGCAACGCCACGCTGCCGATCGTGCGCGAATACCTGCGCCTGCTGCAGGCCGCGGGCAAGCCCAGCGAATTCGACTATGCCAGCATCGAGGGCTTCATCGCCGCCAAGACCTTCACCGAAGGCCTGCGCCGCGCGGGCAAGGACCTGACGCGCGAGAAGCTGGTGACCGCACTGGAATCGATGCGCAACTACGACCTGGGCGGCTTCATCGTCAACTTCACGCCCGAGAACCATGTCGGCTCGAAGTTCGTGGAGATGACGATCATCAATTCGAAGGGCCAGGTGATCCGCTGACGCGCTCAGCGTGACCGCATGTTGTCTCCCCTCTCCCCCGCCCCTCTCCCATAAATGGGAGAGGGGAGCAAACCAACGCCGGTTGAAACGCCCTACTTCATGTCATTCAAATGGCATGCAGAGAACCGCAGCGGCGCAATCTCCTTGAGCAGCGGCTGCTCTTCGCGGCAACGCGGCATCGCGTGCGGGCAGCGCGGATGGAAATGGCAGCCGCTCGGCGGGTGCAGCGGCGACGGGATCTCGCCGCGGATCGCGACGTAGTTCTTGCGCGCCACCTCCAGCTTGGGCGCCTCCGCCAGCAGCGCCTGCGTATAGGGATGGTTGGGCGCGGCGAACACGTCTTCGGTCGGTGCGGATTCGACCACCCGTCCCAGGTACATGATCACCACCCGGTCGCTGATGTGCTTGACCACGCCCAGGTCGTGGCTGATGAACAGGTAGGTCAGGTTCAGTTCTTCACGCAGGCGCATGAACAGGTTCAGCACCTGCGCCTGGATCGACACGTCCAGCGCCGCCACCGATTCGTCGCAGACCAGGAACTCGGGCTTCACCGCGAGCGCGCGCGCGATGCCGATGCGCGCGCGCTGGCCACCGGAAAACTGGTGCGGAAAGCGGCGCAGCACGGTCGGGTCCATGCCCACGCGCACCAGCATGTCTTCGACATAGCCCTTTTGCGCGCCGCGTTCGACCATGCCGTGCACCACCGGCGCCTCGCCGACGATATCGAGCACGCGCAGCCGCGGGTTGAGCGAGGCGTACGGGTCCTGGAAGATCATCTGGATCGCCAGCTGCTTTTCACGGCGCTTGTCGGGCGGCAGGTGATCCAGGTTGGTGCCGCGCCACAGGCGCTCGCCTTCGGTCAGCGAGTGCAGTCCCACGGCCATGCGCCCGAGCGTGGATTTGCCGCAGCCGGATTCGCCCACCAGCCCGACCACCTCGCCGGCGCGGATGCTCAGGTCGACGCGGTCCACCGCATGCACCACCTCTTCGCGCGCATGCGCGCCGAACAGGTTGGCGATGCGCGCCGCCGCATCGAGCGACTTGACGAAGCGCTTGGACACGCCGCGCAGTTCGAGGATCGGCGCAGCGGGCGTCGCGCCTTCCTGCCCGGCCGGTTCGGTCATCGGGCGGGATTGCAGTGCAGTGGCGTTCATGCCGCCTCCTGGTTGGCGAGCACCGGATGGAAGCAGCGCAGGCGGCGCCCGTCCGCGGCGGTTTCCAGCGGGGGTTCGGTCTTGCAGGCCGCGGTCGCATAGGGACAGCGCTCGCGGAACGAGCAGCCGCCCGGCAGGTTCAGCAGCGAAGGCGTCATGCCCGGGATCTGCCGCAGCGGCGCGCCGCGCGGATTGCGCGACGGCGCCGAACTGATCAGCCCGTGCGTGTAGGGATGTTCGGGGTGCTCCAGTACCTGGCGCACGTCGCCGGCCTCGACGATCTTGCCGGCATACATCACGCATACCGAATCGGCCAGTCCCGCCACCACCGACAGATCGTGCGTGATCCAGATCAGCGCAGTGCCGGACTCGCGGCACAGGGTCTGCATCTCGTACAGGATCTGGCCCTGGATGGTGACGTCGAGCGCCGTGGTCGGTTCGTCGGCAATGATCAGGTCGGGCTTGTTCAGCAGCGCCGTGGCAATCGCCACGCGCTGGCGCATGCCGCCCGAGAACTGGTGCGGATAGGCCTGCAGGCGCTCGTCCGGCGACGGAATGCCGACCCGTGCCAGCGCATTGCGCGCGCGCTCGCGCGCCACCGCCTTGCTCACGTTCTCATGTGCCAGCACCGCCTCGATCATCTGCGTGTCGATGCGCAGCACCGGGTTGAGCGTCATCATCGGATCCTGGAAGATCATCGCGATGCGGTTACCGCGCACGTCGCGCTGCTGCGCCGGCGTGAGCGCGCGCAGGTCGCGCGTGACGCCGTCGCGGCTGGTCAGCGCGATGCGCCCGTCGACGATCTTCCCCGGCGGGTCGATCAGGCCCATGATCGAATAGCCGGTCATGGACTTGCCCGAGCCGGACTCGCCGACCAGCCCCATGATCTCGCCGCGGCCCACGGTGAAGGACACGTCGTCGACGGCCCGGGCGATGCCGCCGCGCGTATAGAAATGCGTTTTCAGGTGTTCGACCACCAGTGTCGGTTGTGCCATGTTGCGCTCCCGGTTATTGCGTCTGCAGGCGCGGGTTCAGCACATCGCGCAGCTGGTCGGCGACCAGGTTCATCGCCACGATGGTGACCACCAGCGCGATGCCCGGGAAAAAACTGATCCAGTACTTGCCCGACAGCATGTACTGCTGGCCGTTCGAGATCAGCGAACCGAGCGACGGCTCGGTGATCGGCACCCCCAGCCCGAGGAAGGACAACGTGGCCTCCAGCGTGATCGCCGAGGCCACCTGCAGCGCCGCGATCACGATCAGCGGCGGCAGGCAGTTGGGCAGCAGGTGGCGGAACATGATGCGCGCGGGCGGCAGGCCCAGGCAGGTGGCGGCTTCGATGTACTCCTTGCGCCGTTCGACCAGCGCGGCGCTGCGCGTGGTGCGCGCATAGTAGGCCCACTGCACCGCGACCAGCGCGATCACGATATTGCCCAGCCCCGGGCGCAGGAAGGCCAGCAGGATCAGCGCCAGCAGGATCGGCGGGAACGACAGCTGCAGGTCCGCCACGCGCATGATGAAGGCTTCGGTGCGCCCGCCCAGGAAACCGGCCAGCAGGCCGAGCGTGGCACCCAGCAGCAGCGCGATCAGGGTGCTGACCACGCCCACGCCGATGCTGATGCGCAGCCCGTACATCACCGCCGACAGGATGTCGCGGCCCTGCTCGTCCGAGCCCAGCAGGAAGGTCATGCCGCTGCCAGCCTGCTCGCCCGGCGCCAGGCGCGCGTCGAGCACGTCCAGCGTGGCCAGGTCATACGGGTTCTGCGGCGCCAGCCACGGCGCGAAGATGGCGATCAGGATGATGATCACCAGCGTGGCCAGCCCGGCCACGGCAATCTTGCTGGCGAAGAACTCGGCGGCAAAGCGCCGCCACGGGGATTGCTCGCGCGCCGCGGCGGGCGGCGGCGTCTTGTCTTCGGGTTCGACAGTGACGGCGGTCATGGCTCAGCCCTTGTTGTCGGCAATGCGCACGCGCGGATCGAGCATGCTGTAGATGATGTCCACCACCAGGTTGATCAGGATGAACAGCGTCACGATCACCATCAGGTAGGCGACGATCACCGGCCGGTCCAGCAGCTGGATCGAGTCGATGATGAGCTTGCCCATGCCGGGCCAGGCGAAGATGGTCTCGGTCACGATCGCAAAGGCGATGATCGAGCCGAACTGCAGCGCGATCACGGTGACGATGGGGATCAGGATGTTCTTCAGCACGTGCACGCCGACGATGCGGGTATTGGACAAGCCCTTGGCGCGCGCGAACTTGACGTAGTCCTGCAGCATCGCCTCCTGCGTGCCGGCGCGCGTGAGCCGGATCACCATGGCGATGTTGAGCAACGACAGCGTCACGGCGGGCAGGATCAGGTGGCGGATCCCGTCCGCGGTCAGGAAGCTGAGCGGGATGCCCAGCACGCGCACGGTTTCGCCGCGGCCGTTGGACGGCAGCCAGCCCAGCTGCACCGCGAACACCATGATCAGCATCAGCCCGACCCAGAAGGTAGGCAGCGAAAAGCCGAGGATCGACACCGTCATGATCGACTTGCCGGCAATGCCCTTGGGCCGCAGCCCGGCCCACAGGCCCAGCGGGATGCCCAGCACGATCGCCAGCAGGATCGCGCAGACCGCCAGCTCCATGGTCGCCGGCATGCGCTCGAAGATCAGCTTGAGCGCCGGCGTGCCATGCGCGAACGACGTGCCCAGGTTGCCTTGCAGCGCGTTCTGCAGGAACACCCAGTACTGCTCCCACAGCGGCTTGTCCAGGCCCAGCGCCGCGATGGTGCGCTTGATGTCCTCCTGGTCGGCCTGCGGGTTGATCAGGATGTCGACGGGATTGCCGATGGCAAAGACGCCGAGGAAAACCAGCAGCGACATGACGAAGAGCACGACCACGCTCTGCATCAGGCGCCGGATGATAAAGACCAGCATATTCGAACCACTTTCCTTTCGCGCGGGAATGCGCACGCCGCCCGGAAGCGCGTGGCGCTTCCAGGCGGCGCGGCAGCCATGCGCGGCACCGCGAACTCAGCAGCAGGCAGCCTGCTTACTGGGGCTTGAAATTATGCGCGTACGTGCGCTCGTCGGTGCGCGGCACGTAGACGATGCCCTTCTGCGTGGCCCAGGTGGTGACCTGCTGGTGGATCGGGATGATACCGCCATCGTTGATCGCGATCGCGGTGGCTTCCTGCAGCAGCTTGGAGCGCTCGGTGTCGTCCACCGTCGACAGCGCCTTTTCCAGCACCACGTCCATCTTCGGGTTGCAGTACTCGCCCCAGTTGGTGGTGCCGAAGCCCTTCTTGCTGTCTTCGCACGCCAGCAGCGCGCGCAGCGGCGAGCTGACCTCGCCGGTCTGCGCGCCCCAGCCGAGCAGGCCGAACGACCACTCGTGCTTGATGCCCTTGGACGAGTACGTTGCCATCGGCATGCCCTCGACCTTGGTCGCGATGCCGATGCGGGTCAGGTTCTGCGCGATGGTCTGGGCAATCTTCTCGTCGTTGACGTAGCGGTTGTTGGGCGTGTGCAGCGTCACGCCGAAGCCGTTGGGGAAGCCCGCCTCGGCCAGCAGCTTCTTCGCGCCCTCGGGGTCGTACTTGACCGTCTTCAGGTTGGGGTTGTAGCCGAACAGCGTGGGCGGCACCAGGTTGTTGGTAGGCTCGGACAGGCCTTCCATCAGCCGGTCCTTGATGCCCTGCCGGTTGATCGCCATGCTGATGGCGTTGCGCACGCGCGTGTCCTTCAGCGGGTTCTTGTCCAGTGGCGCGCCTTCCTTGGTGGTGACGTAAGGCGACTTGTCGCGCTTGGCATCGAAGTACAGGTAGATCACGCGGTGCGAGATCTTGGAGAAGAACGCCAGCTTGGGATCCTTGCGCACCTTGGGCAGGTCGGGCGTGGGCACGTTCTCGATGGCCTGCACATCGCCCGACAGCAGCGCCGCCAGGCGCGTCGCCGGGTTGGGGATGAAGCGCAGCGTGACCTTGTCCCAGGCCGGCTTGTTGCCCCAGTAATCGTTGTTGCGCACCAGCTCGACCCGGTCGTCGCGCGCATAGCTGACGAACTTGAACGGGCCGGTGCCGACCATGCCCTTGCCCTGCGCGAAGTCATCCGAGCCCAGACCCTGCGTGGCCTTCTTCTGCACGATGAAGATCGAGGTCAGGTCGTTCAGCATCAGCGGATACGGCTGGGCGGTGGTGAGCTGGATGGTGTGCTTGTCGATGATCTTCTTGTTGACGATCGCCTTGGTGTAGACGTCGAACTTGCCCGGGCTGTTCTGGATCGTGGCGGGGCGGTCGAGCGACCAGATCACGTCCTCGGCGGTCAGTTCGGAGCCGTCGTGGAACTTCACGCCCTTGCGGATCTTGAATTCCCACGTGAGGTTGTTGACCAGCTTCCACGACTCGGCCAGGCCCGGGATGATGCGGCTGTCCGGGTCCATCTTGGTCAGCGAGTCGAAGATATGCTCGGAAACATTGATGTTGGAGAACAGGTTGTAGAAGTGCGGATCCATCGAGGTCGGCGGCGAACTCATGGCCAGTTTGAGGTCCGCGGCCTGGGCGGTACCGGCCAGCGCGAGGCCAAGGGCCCCCGCCACCGCCACCGCGCCAATTGCCTTCTTGAAAGTGCGAAGGGACATCGCGCAATTCTCCCTGTAGGAAGTGAAGCAGACGTTTTAGGATCGGCAATGCGCGCGCGCAGCGGGTCACGAGCGGCGCTGCTTTTTGGTGCGATGGGGCATCACAAAGCGACGGTATTGCCGGCCGGGCACTTCAAGCATGAACTGTTCCAGCAGTGCACATGCCACGGCAATGCGGGGAAACCCACCCGCGCCGGCATATTGCACTGCGCCAAGGCGACGATCGCGCAGCAAATCGTCGCGTTTTGGCGCTTTCGCGACAGGCATCGTATGATCCGGGTATCCAATTGCTAACGCCTTCGACTCCAAGGCCGCCCGGCATCATGAAGCTGATCCCCGAAATCCTGCAGGCACAAGCCGAAATCCGCGCGATCCGGCGCGACATCCACGCCCATCCTGAACTCTGCTTCGAAGAGCAGCGCACCGCGGACGTAGTCGCGCGCAACCTGGAAGCGTGGGGCATCGAAGTCCACCGCGGGTTGGGCACCACCGGCCTGGTCGGTGTGATTCGCAATGGCAGCAGCACGGGCACCATCGGCCTGCGCGCCGACATGGACGCATTGCCGCTGCAGGAAGCCAATACCTTCGACCACCGCTCGCAGCACACCGGCAAGATGCACGCGTGCGGCCATGACGGCCACACCGCCATGCTGCTGGGTGCGGCGCGCTACCTGGCACAGCACAAGCCCTTCGACGGCACCGTGCACCTGATCTTCCAGCCGGCCGAAGAAGGCGGCGGCGGCGCGCGCGAGATGATCAAGGACGGCCTGTTCGAGCGCTTTCCGTGCGACGCGGTGTTCGGCGTGCACAACTGGCCGGGCATGCCGACGGGTGCCTTCGGCACGCGCGCGGGCCCGCTGATGGCCTCGAGCAACGAGTTCCGCATCGTCGTGCGCGGCAAGGGCGCGCATGCGGCCATGCCCAACAACGGCAACGACCCGGTGTTCACCGCGGCGCAGATCGTGTCTGCGCTGCAGGGCATCATCACGCGCAACAAGCGCCCGATCGATACTGCGGTGATCTCGGTCACGCAGTTCCATGCCGGCGATGCCACCAACATCGTGCCGGACCAGGCCTGGATCGGCGGTACCGTGCGTACCTTCACGGTGCCGGTGCTCGACCTGATCGAGCGGCGCATGGAAGAGGTGGCGCGCGCGGTGGCGGCCGCATTCGACTGCACCATCGAATACGAATTCCACCGCAACTATCCGCCCACCATCAACAGCGAGGCCGAGACCGGCTTTGCCGCCGCGGTCGCCGCCGAGCTGGTCGGCGCGGACAACGTCGACAGCAACGTCGAGCCCACCATGGGCGCCGAGGATTTCTCGTTCATGCTGCAGCACAAGCCCGGTTGCTATCTGTTCCTGGGCAATGGCGACGGCGGCCATCGCGATGCCGGCCATGGCATCGGGCCTTGCATGCTGCACAACCCCAGCTACGATTTCAACGACGAACTGCTGCCGGTCGGCTCGACCTTCTTCGTGCGGCTGGTGGAGAAGTGGCTCGCACCTGCCTGATGGCAGGTAGTTGATGGCATAGACCAGAGCGTGCCCGAGCACGCCTGCCTGAGCAGGGCAATACGATCACAAAGGGGAGCTTCGGCGATGGGGCGTTCGGCGCTGGATCGCGAGACCGCGCGCAGCTTTGCGCGCGTGGCGCTGGAGAATATCCTGCGCCGTTATCCGTACAAGCTGGACCACATGATGGCGGGCGCCGGCGATCTCGCCGGGCCGGCCGCCTGGCATCCGGTGTTTTGCGGCAGCTACGACTGGCACTCCAGCGTGCATATGCACTGGCTGCTGGTGCGGTTGCTGGCACTGCATCCGGACCTCGAGGAAGGGCCGCGCATCCGCGCCATGCTGGACGCCCAGTTGCGTCCGGACGCGATGGCCGCCGAACTCGCGTATTTCCGCCGGCCCGACTCAAGCACCTTCGAGCGTCCCTACGGCTGGGGCTGGATGCTGAAGTTGCAGGCCGAGCTGCTGGCGCTGGCACGGCACGACCCGCATGCCACGGCCTGGGCCGAGGCCTGCGCGCCGCTGGCCTCGCACTTATCGCAGCAATTGGCGGATTTCCTCGATGCGGCAGCGTTTCCGGTGCGCACCGGGACCCACTACAACAGCGCCTTCGCGCTGGTCATGGCGCTTTCCTATGCGCGCGCGCATCAGGATCTGGCCTTGCGGCGCGCCATCGTACGGCGCGCCCACCGCTGGTTCGGCCACGACCAGAAGTATCCGGCCCGCTACGAGCCCGGCGGTGACGAGTTCCTGTCCGGCGGACTGACCGAAGCCGTGCTGATGCACGCCGTGATGGACGGCTGCGCGTTTTCGGAATGGTGGGAGTTGTTCGTGCCGGGCCAGGCCGAACTGGCCAACTGGCTGACACCGGTCACGGTGACCAACCGCGGCGACCCCAAGGCCGCACACCTGGACGGCCTGAACCTGTCGCGTGCGTGGTGCTGGCGCATGCTGGAACCCGCCCTGCCCGATCCGCTGCGGCCGCTGGCAATCCGCGCGTGGTCTGACCATATCGAGGCGTCGCTGCCCCAGGCGGTGGAGGGCGAGTATGTGTCCACGCATTGGCTGGCCTCGTTCGCGGTGCTCGCGCTGGCCGAGCCGATCGGCGGCTGAGGGCGCCGCCGGCGCGGCAACCTAATCCAGCGCGATGTCGCCGTACCAGGCTTCGGCCTTGCTCTTGGTATTGTCGGTATCGGTCATGATGCCGACTGCGATGACGCGGCCGGGGTCGGTCCCGAACGCCTTGCGGTAGTCGGCGCGCAGATCGCGCTCGTGGCAACGCCACTCATTGGCGTGCTTCATGCCGCTATCCACTACGATCATGCGCACGCGATCGGTATGCGGGTTTTTCACCACCGCGCCTTCCGCGCGCTGCCCGCCCCAGATATACATCAGCGTCGCGTACGGCATCTCGCGCCCGGTGGTCAGCCGCGCCATCTCGTACATCAGCTGGTCCTTGAGCGGCAGCGCGCCCTTGTCGCCGTCGAACGCGACAAAAAGGCGCAGCGGCGAATCCTCGCGCGGGCCATGGCTGTTGTCGGCGTTGCGGATGATGCCGCTGGTCTTCCAGGTCCAGCGCAGCATGCCGGCGTCGCGCTCGCGCAGCGGCACATAGAGGCCGGAGGCCGAACTGTCGGCCTTGGCGTGCACCACGACACGCTGGTCGACCTCGGCCATCGAGTAAGTGGTGGGAATCTTGTTGCGGTTGATGGTCCACGGCTGCCAGCCAACGGGCAGCCGGTTGCCGCGTGGGGAAACCGAAAACAACGGCAGCGTGGCGAGGGTGGCCGGCGAGGCGTCGGCGGGTTCGCCATCGTCCCCTGCTTCCGCATCGGCCGCCAGCGGGTTGGCGGCGGCCAGGGCATCGGGTTCAATGACCGCGGTCTCGGCCTGCGCGGCGGCGTGGGCGGCCATGCGCTCGGTGAAGGCCTGGCAATCAATGGCGGAGCCCGAGGCAATCGGGGCGGTGGGAGCCGAGCCGCCTTGCGGTGGGGAAGGTTGAGGGGAAGTGGAAGCGCACCCTGCCAGCAGCAGCGCGCCGGCGGCGCCAGTCAAAACCAGCCGGAACCTCTTGGCCGTCATGTAACCCCTCGAAACCCGAAATCGCGGACCCGCTCTGTCGGCATCGGCCCGCTCTATTGCTCACTGCTTGCTGCAAACGCGTGTTGCAACCGCCTTCGTGCCACCCGTTGGCACTTGAGGGTCGAACATAGCAGAAGGCGGACCGGGCAGGAATGCGCCACGACCCGCAATGCAGCATGAAAACAACGGGGATCGGCGTGCCGGCGTTAGGGCAATAGCGAGCGCAGCATTTCCGCCGCGCCAAAGACAAAACCCCTCGCAGCACACGCTGTCGAGGGGTTTTGCACAATAAGAGCCTGGCGATGACCTACTTTCACACGGGAAT
>NZ_JAYLVT010000013.1:0-175910 GCF_035818815.1 Cupriavidus sp. SS-3 | reverse complement strand
GCATGTTTGCCGATCGGCAACGGTAAAATGCGCACGAAAAGAAACTTACCGCACACGGAGTCCCGGCCTCTTCCCTATGGCCGTCATCACGCCTGCCGCGCCATCGGCCTAGCTGTGTCAGTGCTGGCCTGTCTCCTGGCTTTGCGGGCAAGTGGAATTTGAATTTCCTGCTGTGCCTCTAACCTTCCCCTTCGATGATTGCTTTACGGGCTCGGATGGCGGACACCGTTATCCACGGCAGGTGCCCGGCGATGTGCGCGCGTGCCAGCGTAGAACGATGCGACACTGAGCAGGGCGAAAGCCCAGGCCCCGATCGCCCCGTACAGCATCACGAACCCGAAGCCGTGTACGAGAGCCTCATGAAGGATCACGCCGTTCGCGTCGACGGCAGCGATATCAGCGCCGCTCTGCGTGAGATGCCCGATATTGCCCCCGGCTACCTGCGCTGCGAGCAAACGAAGCGACGAGGTTTCTGGAAAACTGGAAAGTGCGCGCGTGAGATAAGCATGCACGCTCTCGAGAAGAACAAGGCCCATCAGCGCGATATTGACGGCCAGGCTGATCAGTCTCGCGCTCATATCAATACCCGACGCCATGCCTGCGCGATCTGGCGAGACTGCACCCATGGCTGTATTGGTGACCGGTGTATTGGTCAGGCCCAGCCCCGTTCCGCACAACAGGCAACCCGGCAGCATTGTGAGCCAGCTAGCGTGCTCCGCGCCAGCGCCAAACTTCATCAGCAGGAAGCCAAGGCCGATAGTGAACATGCCGAGCGGGATGACCCTGCGCGCCTCAAACCTGAGAGCAAGTCGCTCTGCAGCCGGTGGCACGATAAGCGTAGGTACCGTATAGGCGAGCAGCGACAGTCCGGCGGTCACGCTGGTGTAGCCAAGGGCGCCCTGAAAATAGATCGGCAGATAGATCATGAACGGCCAGTAGCTGAAGTTCATGCCGATTGATCCGAACAGCGCTCCTGAGAACGAGCGGATCTGGAACACCGAAAAGTCGAACATGGGTCGAGGGCTGCGCTTCTCGACAAAGACAAAGGCAATGAAGCTCGATACCGTCGCGGCGATGAGACTCAATGCAGTGGGACTGGAATACCCGAGATCCGAGCCTTGCGTGATGAAGTAGACGAGCCCGAAACACGACACGGAAAGAGTCAGGATGCCAGGAACGTCCAGCTGTTGCGCATTTGGGTCCCGGGATTCCTGTACGCCGGCCAGGACCAGAGCCAGCGCAACGATAGCGACCGGCGAATGAACCAGGAACACCCACTGCCAGTTGGCAACTGCGACGATCAGGCCGCCGATAATCGGCCCAAAGCCAAGGCCGATGCCGAAGATGATTCCCCAGGCGCCGAATGCCTTGCTGCGTTGCCTCCCCTCCGGGAATTGATGCGAAAGCACTGCCACTTGACAGATCAGCATGGCGCCGCCGGCGATTCCCTGAAGAAACCGATTGGCGATCAGCACGGGCGCGCTTTGCGCGAGCCCGCAGCCCAGGGACGTGAGCCCGAACAGCACGATGCTTGCCAGATAAATGCGCTTGCGTCCGAAGCGGTCGGCCAGCGCCCCAGTCGCCATCAGCACCGTGGTGCAAGCAAGTGTATAGGCGTTCATGATCCATTGAATCTGGCTGAAATCGGCGTCCAGCACATTCTCAATGGTCGAGAGGACCGTCGGGACACTGGATATTTCCAGGCCGAACATCAGGGAGGTCAGGCAGACCGCAGCTAGCGCAAGTACGTTTTTGGGAAGGCGGACGAGGGTCATGGAATGTGTGGGTGAAAGGGGCAGCCGCATGTTCACATCGGACGTAGACGATGCAGAGGCCCGATAGCTACCGGCCGGACGCCTACTCCGCTTGTCTGATCCATCGGGTGGCTAGCTTACGAAACGTCGTCAGATTTGGCGCGCCGTTTCCGGTCATCTCCTTTCCAGACCGGGTGGCAGAAGCGGGTGGACATCAGTCGGTGGGGCAACCACATCAACAGCAACTGATCAAGTTCACCTGCAGCCTCAACCGACCTGCCCCGAGGCCCCGCGTCCCGACGCCCCCAAAGAAAAATTGCGAATCGTCTGATCGCCATCCTCACTGAAAAGGCAAAAACTAGGGCCATCACCGAAACAACGGTGATCGGGAGTCGAAACCCGAATATCATCAACGGATGGTCGCTCCGGCGACCATCTCCACACGCACGCGCGCGTCGTTCCACTATGGCGGGCCGGGCGGGGCAGCCGAAAGGCTGGCCGGGCTTCGTTGGTGATCCGGTATTTCGACCCCCGCTGTCAGGCCCGCCACCTCTACCGTTTGCATCAGGCGGGTCTCCCAACCTTCGTCAGGAGAACGCAATGCAAGAGAAAACCCATCCGAAGCACGAAACCATCTTCGTCGGCATTCCCGCGGAAACCCTGGAAGCCCTCGACCGGATCCAGGCCGGCCTGGGCAGCGTCCTGTCGCTGCTGGAAGTGGAAAGCGAACGGTCCGAGGGATGCCACGGCGTCCATTGCCTGTTGGCGATGATCAAGATGCAGGTGGATCAGATGGCCGAGGCTTTGCAGCCTGAGGCTGAGTCGTTCTGACACCCCATCATCCGGCTCTTCCCTTATCGCGGATCCGTCGTCGCGTAGCGAGACGTTAAATTCCCCGCCCTGCCCGACCGTGCTTTACTCGGTAATGTGGCCGCCATGGCGCTCGACCAGCGCGTAGCTGATGGACCGGCTGAGCCCGGTCCTCCTCTGCCTCTTTGGTGGTGAAAACGGACTGAACAGATTGGGCAGGTCTTTCCCTCGCTGCCCCGACCGCAATTCACCACACGAGTTTGGTGTGGCGAACACTCGTCCCATACCTCTGATGTGACCCGAAAGTCTTACCACTGTAGAGATCTCTACAACGTTGAAATAGGGGTTATAGGCTTCTACCATGCGCCCATGACCGCAACCACTCAATCCTGGGCGCTGCTAATCGTCACGCTTCCCACGTCCGGCGCCACCGCGCGCATGCGGATCTGGCGTGCGATCAAGAGTATGGGGTGCGCCGCGCTGCGTGACGGTGCCTATCTTTTGCCAGGGGGCGTGGAGCAGGTCGGCCAGTTGCGCCAGCTGGCTGACGAAACCCGGCAGGAGAACGGACAAGCCTGGCTTCTGCAAGTCAGTGCCGGAACTCCGGACGACGAGATCGCGTTCCGCGCCTTGTTCGACCGCGGCGCTGACTATGACGAACTGCAGGCTGCGCTGGCCGAAGCGCTTGATGGGCTCTCCGACCAGAACAGCGCCGAACTGAATCGACTGCTGCGCCGCCACGAGCGCGCCTATGAAGCGATCCGCCGGATCGACTTCTTTCCGAATGAGGCGTCGCGCCGCGCAGAAGCGGGATGGAAAGATTTCAGCCGGGCCATCGAGGCAATTCAGTCGCCGGGCGAGCCGCAGCCGCTCACCCGTACGATCCCGCGCCGGGATGCCGCGCAATATCAGGGGCGGCGCTGGGCCACGCGCCGCCATCTGTGGGCGGACCGCGTGGCCAGCGCCTGGCTGATCCGGCGCTTCATCGATCCCCATGCACGGTTCCTCTGGCTGGAAAGCCCCGCCGATTGCCCGGACGATGCACTGGGCTTCGACTTCGACGGAGCGACGTTTACGCATGTGGGCGATCGCGTTTCCTTCGAAGTGCTGCTGGCCAGTTTTGGACTCGAGGCTAACCGGGGACTCGGCCGGCTTGCCAGAATGATCCATGCACTGGATATCGGCGGCATCTCGGTGCCGGAGGCCAGTGGCTTCGAAGCCATGCTGGGCGGCGCGCGAGCGCGGCTGCAGGATGACGACGCGTTGCTGGCGGAAATCAGCTCGGTGCTGGATTCGCTCTACGCGCATTTTTCAGCCAACCCAAGACCCTGAATCGATCCCTACAAGACCATGGCACCACAGCAAGGCCCTGACCGTCCCGCCTATACCCTCTGGCAGCTGGTCGCCTATTTTCTCCGCCTGGGAACCTTTGGCTTCGGCGGCCCGGTAGCACTGGCCGGCTATATGCACCGCGACCTGGTGGAGCGGCGTGGCTGGATTACCGACGGCGACTACAAGGAAGGCCTCGCGCTGGCGCAACTGGCGCCAGGCCCGTTGGCCGCCCAGTTGGCCATCTATCTCGGCTACGTTCATTACCGCATCCGGGGTGCAACGCTGGTCGGCCTGGCATTCGTGCTGCCGTCCTTTCTCATGGTGCTGGGATTGGGCTGGGCTTATGTCCGCTTTGGCGGACTGACCTGGATGCAGTCCGTGTTCTATGGGGTGGGCGCCGCCGTTATCGGCATCATTGCCATCAGCGCATACAAGCTGACCACCAAGAGCGTGGGCCGCGACAAGCTGTTGTGGGCTGTCTACCTGACTCTGGCTGCCGTGACCGTCATCACGGAATCCGAGATCGCCTGGCTGTTTCTCGCCGCCGGCGTACTGGTCTGGTTCTGGCGCGCGCCCCCGAAGTGGTTGCGCCAAAGCGGCGCCAATGCGCTGGCGGCCACGCAGATGCCGGCTGCAAGCGGGCTGTTCAGCGCGCTCGACTGGCCGCTGCTGTCACAGCTTGGCGTGTTCTTTGCCAAGGCGGGCGCCTTTGTATTCGGCTCGGGTCTTGCGATCGTGCCGTTTCTCTACGGCGGCGTGGTAACGGAATACCACTGGCTCAACGAAAAGCAATTCGTCGATGCGGTGGCCGTGGCCATGATCACTCCTGGCCCCGTGGTCATCACGGTGGGATTCATCGGCTACCTGGTGGCCGGACTGCCGGGGGCTTGTGTGGCGGCATTGGCTACCTTCCTGCCGTGCTACCTGTTCACGGTACTGCCGGCCCCCTACTTCAAGAAATACGGGAAGCTTCCCGCCATCCTCGCCTTTGTCGACGGCGTCACGGCGGCGGCGATTGGCGCGATTACCGGGGCCGTGATCGTGCTGGCCAAACGCTCGATCGTCGATGGCCCCACCCTGTTGCTGGCGCTGGTCACGGTCGCACTATTGCTGAAGTTCAAAAAGCTGCCTGAGCCGGTCATCATCACCGCTGCCGCGTTGATCGGCCTGGTCGTTTATCCGATGTTGCAGCCCTGAGTTTCTAACCTGGCAACCTGGCTGCAAATCCTGTCACTCACGCCCTGCTCATCGCCCGTCCTGCGCCAATTGTTGCCCTTCGCTCAACATACTAGAGGCATTCGCGACGCTATTGCACTGGACGGCCCGTCGCCCTGCTGCCGACGGGCCGTCAACGATCTTGCGCTTCCGTCACCTCCCGCTGCGCCGCAGCCATTTTCTGCGGCCAGGTACTTTTGATATACGCCAGCACGGCAACGATGTCCTGGTCGGACAGCGATTGCCCAAAGGCCGGCATATCGCTGACATACCCCTGCGGAGCCGTCACCCCGGCTACCAGCCCATTCTTGGTAATCGCAAACAGCACGGCGTCGGGATGATGCCAGGTATGGCCGGAAGCATCATGCGGCGGTGCCGGCATGCGGCCGTTCGGCAGCCGCTCGCGCCAGTTGGGCTGGCCCTCCAGCTTGGCGCCATGGCATGCGGCGCATTGCTGTGCGTAGATCTTGCGACCCTGCGCGACGCTGGCCGCGTCGGTGGCGTCGATGCGCAGCTTCCGTATATCGCCTGTCTTGCCGGCATCGGATGGCGTATCGAGGTATCGCCTGGTCTGCAGTGCAACGGCGGCGGCAATCGCCGCGCCAAGCACCAGCAGCACCACGATCCGCCAGCGTGGCTTGCCTGATTTGTTCATGTCGCCCCTGCACCAATAAGCCTCATCGACTACACCTGACTCCTGAAAAATAAAGAGGGTTACCCCGTATCCATGCGCATCCGCCTTACGAAGCAGCGCCCCTGAGACGCAGCGCATTGGCAATGACCGAGGCCGAACTCAGGCTCATCGCCAGCGCCGCGATCATCGGCGACAGCAACAGGCCCGTCGCGGGATACAGCGCGCCGGCCGCCAGCGGCACGCCGAGGGCGTTGTAAATGAACGCAAAACCGAGATTCTGCTTCATGTTCCGAATGGTCGCGTGCGAGAGTTGCCGGGCGCGGGCGATGCCGCGCAAATCCCCTTTGACCAGCGTGACCTGGGCGCTGTTCATCGCGACATCGGTGCCGGTGCCCATGGCGATACCGACATCCGCCTGCGCCAGCGCCGGCGCGTCATTGATGCCGTCGCCGGCCATGGCGACCACCGCGCCGGACTGCTGCAGGGATTTGACAAGTTCCAGCTTGTCGGCCGGCTTGACCTCGCCATGGAATTCGTCCACGCCAAGTTTTGCGGCCACCGCCCTGGCGGTTGCGATGCCGTCGCCAGTGGCCATGACGACACGGATGCCTTCTTCACGAAGACGCTCCAGCGCCTCGGGCGTGGTGGTCTTGACCGGGTCGGAGACGGCGAGCAGGCCTGCAAGCTTGCTGTCGACCGCGAGATACATGACGCTGGCGCCTTGCGCACGCAATGCGTCCGCCTGCGCTACCAGTGCTTCGGTGGCCACGCCCTCGGCTTCCATGAGCGCGGTGTTTCCGATCGCAATCTTGCTGCCTGCCAACGCGCCCCTTACCCCAATCCCCGAACTCGACTCGAAGCTTTCCGGCTTGTCCAGCGGCAGGCCTCGACTACGGGCGGCTTCGACGATCGCTGCCGCCAGTGGGTGTTCGCTGCCTTGATCCAGGCTGGCAGCCAACCGCAGCACGTCTTGCTCGGTAAAGCCATTGGCGCCGATCGCGCGCTCGAATACCGGCCTGCCCCCGGTGAGCGTCCCGGTCTTGTCCACAATCAGGGTATCGACCTTGCGCAGGTTTTCGATTGCCGCGGCGTCGCGGAACAGCACGCCGCCGGACGCCCCATTGCCGCTTGCCACCATGATCGACATCGGTGTGGCCAGGCCCAGCGCGCAAGGACAGGCGATGATCAGCACCGCGACGGCATTGATCAGGCCGAACACCCAGCCCGGCTCGGGACCGAACAGTCCCCACGCGACCAAGGTCAGCACCGCGATGCCGATGACGCCGACGACGAAGACGCCGGCAACCTTGTCCGCCAAGCGCTGCATCGGCGCCTTCGAGCGCTGCGCCTGCGCAACCATCTGGACGATCTGCGACAGCACGGTCTGCGAGCCGACCTTTTCGGACTGGATCACCAGGCTGCCCGATGTGTTCATGGTGGCGCCGATGACACGGTCGCCGGCGCGCTTGGTGGTGGGAATCGGCTCGCCGGTGATCATCGACTCGTCGACGGCGCTGGTGCCTTCCGTCACGACCCCGTCGACCGGCACCTTCTCGCCGGGCCGCACGCGCAGCAGGTCGCCGACATGCACATGGGCCAGGGGTACGTCTTCCTCGATCCCGCCGGGACCGATGCGTCTCGCCGTCTTGGGCGCCAGCCCCAGCAGCGATTTGATGGCGGCCGAGGTCTGGGAGCGGGCCTTCAGTTCAAGCAGCTGTCCCAGCAAAGTGAGGGAGATGATCACTGCCGCGGCCTCGAAGTAGACGCCGATGCGGCCATGCTCGGCAAAAGCCTGCGGAAAGGCGGCCGGCATGACGGTCGCAACGACGCTGTAGAGATAGGCGGCGCCCGTGCCGATTCCGATCAATGTCCACATGTTGGGACTGCGGTTGACGATCGACTGGAAACACCGGACGAAGAACGGCCACCCTGCCCACAGCACCACCGGCGTCGACAAGGCAAGCTCGACCCGGCTTTGCGTCGACAGGTCCATCCAGCCAAGGCGATGCCCGAACATCGCCAGTACGAACACCACGCCGGTCAGCGGAAGCGTCCACCAGAAGCGGCGACGGAAGTCCGCCAGCTCCGGGTTTTCGTCCTGATCGAGTTCCGGCATCAACGGTTCCAGCGTCATGCCGCATTTCGGGCAGTTGCCCGGATGGTCCTGGCGGATTTCCGGATGCATCGGGCAGGTATAGATCGTGCCCTCGGCGGGAGGCTGCGCCGGGGCTGGCTCGGTCCCGGTGCCGGAATGCTCATGAGCATGAACATGGTGATGCGCATGCTCGTGATGATGGGCGTGGTCACCCTGTGCGCCACCGTGGCGTCCAGGCATCTTGGCATCGCGGTCGCTGCTCGTCCTGTTCATCCTGGTTCCCTTGGTTGTTGGGCCTGCGATCACTGGGGGTCCGAGTGGGGAGTCCGCCATCGCGCCCAAAGACGGCAGCCTAGACCTTCCCATGGTAGTAAGGTCAAGGGCGACCAGGGCAAAAACCGCGGCGGTACCGGTCCAGGGTACGGGGCCTTCCCTCACCAAGACGTTACGCAACCATTACATCCCGGTAAGGTGCAACGAGCGTTGTCAGTCGGGTCTTCGCTGGCGTCGACGACGCCAGGGGCCACGCGGCAATGATGGAACAGACGGACGACAGGCTCCGCCAACCGGCTTATGCCGCAAGCAGTCAAACGCTGCTACCATTCCGGCAACCCAGGTATCTCAAGTGCGTACTACTATTCGTCGGCTCTGGCTTGCCGCCTTCCTGCTGAGCGCTTTCCTGACAGTGCAACTGGCAGCGGCGGCGTATGCGTGCGAGGGCAGCCGGTACTCGCTGAGCGCGACGGAAGAGATCGCGGGCATGACTGAAGCCTGCCCCGACATGGCAATGGAACACGCCGGGCCAGGCGTACATGACGGGCTATGCCAGGAGCATTGCCAGTTCGGCTCGAAGTCGGCCGACCATGCCACGCCTCAGATTCCCGCCTTCCATCCGGTGCTGGTCAATGTCGTGGTGCCCGCGCCGATACCGGTCCTGGCACATCGCCTGGCCGCTCCCCGCGATGCGATTCCCCGGGCGCCGCCACGCCCCCTCCCCATCCTTCACTGCTGTTTCCGAACGTAGCCTCCGCAGCAACGCCTGTTGTCGTGCCCTGAGCCATCGGCTCCAGGGTGGTCGTTGCTTTGCGGAGGCTTTATGCATTTGCACTTATCCACCAAGTGCGGGCGCCGGCTGGCGCTCGCGCTCACGCTGCTTGCCGTGATCCACCCGGCATGGGCGGAGTCCGCGCCAGCCCTTTCCCTGCAGGAAGCGCTCGCGCTCGCCGCGGCGCGTTCGGCCGATGCCGAGACCTCGCGCTCGGCAGTCCAGTCAGCCATCGAGATGGCTGTGGCCGGCAGGCAGATGCCGGACCCGGTCCTGAAGGTCGGCGTCAACAACGTCCCGGCGAATGGCCCGGACCGGTTCTCGCTGGGCACCGATTCGATGACCATGAGGTCGATCAGCCTCATGCAGGAATTCACACGCCCGGCGAAGCGCCAGGCCCGCGCGGAGCGCTTCGAGGCCGAGGCGTCGTCGGCCGAGGCGCAACGTATGGTGGCGCTGGCCAACGTGCAACGCGGCACCGCCACGGCGTGGCTGGAGCGCTGGTATGCGGAACGCGCGCACGAGCTGCTCGCCGAACAGGCGCAATCGATCAAGCTGTTGATCGATGCGGCACAGGCCGCCTATCGCGGCAACCGCGGCTCGCGCGCCGAGATCCTGGCCGCCCGGATCGAATCGCAGCAACTGCAGGATCGCGAAGACGAAGCCCGCGCCGCGGTCGCCTCGTCCCGGGCGATGTTGCGCCGGTGGGTCGGCGATGCGGCAGCGTTGCCGCTGGCCGAGCGTCCCGCGCTCGATGCTCCGGCCTGGCTCGATACCCTGGATGCCGCCGGCGCCGCGCAGCTGCCAGACCTCGCTGCCGCGCAGGCCCAAGCCGGCGTGGCCGAGGCCGAGAGCCGCGTGGCGCGCGAGAACAAGGTGCCGGATGTCAGCGTCGAGCTGATGTACAGCCAGCGCGGCCCCGCCTACTCGAACATGGTGTCGCTGAACGTCTCGCTGCCGCTACCTTGGGACCAGGAACATCGCCAGGACCGCGAACTGGCCGCCAGGCTGGCGCAGGCCAACGCTGCGCGGGCGCAAGCCGAATCGGTACGCCGTGGCCTGATTGGACAGCTGCGCGGCAAGCAGGCCGAACTGCAACTCAGCCAGACGCGCCTGGAGCGCTATCGCAATGCCACGTTGCCGCTGGCGAAGGCACAAACCGAGGCGGCCCTGAGCGCCTATCGCACTGGCGCCGGCAGCCTGGCCGCCGTGGCGGAGGCCAGCCGCAAGGCGCTCGAGCTGTCGCTCGATCGGCTCCGGCTGGAGGCAGCGACCGCCAGGCTCTGGGCCGAGCTCACGTTCCTGATGCCGTTGCCGACCGCCGCGCAAGCCATGCCGCCGCAAGGAGCCCAACCATGAAGCAAACCGCGATGGCACGGACCCTGGTGGTTCTGCTCGTGCTGGCGAGCGCTGGCGCTGCCTATTATCTCGGCCATCAACAGGGGCGCCGGCAGATCGCCGCGTCGGACACGCCGGCCAGCGGCACCGGGGCGGCGAACCTGAAGGCCGGCGATATCGATCCGGGCACGGGCAAGCGCATCCTCTACTGGCATGATCCGATGGTGCCGGGCCAGCGCTTCGACAAACCCGGCAAGTCGCCCTTCATGGATATGCCGTTGTCGCCCGTGTACGAGGAAGCGGGTGGCAGCGCGACCGTCACCGTTGACAGCCGCGTGGCGCAGAACCTTGGCGTTCGCACGGCAGAGGTCAAGACGGGCCGGCTGGCCTCCGCGTTCGAAGTTCCGGGCAATGTTGCGATCGACGAGCGCGGCATCGAAGTGCTGCAGGCCCGTACCAGCGGGTTCGTCGAGCACGCGTATGCCAGGACGACGCTGGATCCGGTGCGCAAAGGCCAGCCGCTGGCACAGATCTATTCGCCGGAATGGGTCACTGCGCAAGAGGAATACCTGGCGGTGGTCCGCATGGGCGCAACCCTGCAGGGCGATTTGCGCGAAGCCGCGATGGCCCGCATGCGGCAGGCCGGCATGACCGACAGCCACATCCGCCTGGTGCAGGACACCGGCAAGCTGCAGCCGCGGCTTGCCATCACCAGTCCGGTGGACGGGATCGTCACCGAGGTCGGCGCGCGCGACGGCATGACGGTCTCCCCCGGCACGACGCTCTTTCGCCTTGCCAGCCTGGCGACGGTATGGGTACTGGCCGAGGTGCCGGAGACCTATGTCTCGCGGCTACGGCCCGGACAGGCGGTGTCCGCGCTCGCGGCCGCCCTGCCTGGACAAGCGCTGCCCGGCAAGGTCGACGCCATCCTGCCCGACATCAACCCCGGCACCCGTACTGTCAGGGTGCGGATCGAACTGCAGAACAAGGGCCGTCAGCTGTTGCCAGGCATGTTCGTGACGGCCCGCTTCGAGGCCGCAGCTGGCACGGACCGGCTGCTGGTCCCGACCGAGTCGCTGATCCGCACCGGCACGCGCACCATCGTCATGGTGGAAACCGGTCCCGGCGGGTATAGCCCGGTCGAGGTCAGGACTGGCGCAGCTTCCGGCGGACAGACCGAAGTGCTCGAGGGCCTCGAGTCCGGACAAAAGGTAGTGGTCTCCGGCCAGTTCCTGCTCGACTCCGAAGCCAGCCTGCGCGGTGCCACGCAGCGCATGACCGCAGCACCAGCCGCGCCGGCAGCCGCCGCCGCAGGCCCGGAGCACGAAGGCACCGGACGCGTGGAGGCGGTCAGCGCGCAAAGCATGACGATTTCCCACGAGCCGATCCCGTCGGCCAGCTGGGGGGCCATGACCATGGACTTTGCCGCACCCGCTTCCGGCATGCCGCAAGGATTCAAGCCCGGCGACCGCATCCGCTTTCGCTTTCAACTCGACCGCGACGGTGCGGCGACGTTGTCATCGGTGGAACGCGCAGCTTCTGCCCCGGGAGCCCGGCCATGATCGCGCGGCTTATCCTGGCTTCGATCCGCAACCGCTTCCTGGTGCTGCTGGCCACGGTCGTGCTGACCGCGTGGGGCTTGTGGGCCGCGCGCAGCACGCCGCTCGACGCGCTGCCGGACCTGTCCGACGTGCAGGTGATCATCCGCACGCCGTTTCCCGGCCAGGCCCCGCAGATCGTCGAAAACCAGGTCACCTATCCCCTTACCACGACGATGCTGTCCGTGCCCGGGGCCAGGACCGTGCGCGGCTATTCGTTCTTCGGTGACTCCTATGTCTATGTGTTGTTCGAGGATGGCACCGATCTCTACTGGGCGCGCTCGCGCGTGCTGGAATACCTGAACCAGGTGCAATCCCGGCTGCCCGCCGCTGCCAGGCCGGCCCTGGGCCCGGACGCCACCGGCGTAGGCTGGATCTACGAGTACGCCCTGGTCGACCGGACCGGGCAGCACGACCTCGGCCAGTTGCGTGCGTTGCAGGACTGGTTCCTGCGCTTCGAGCTCAAGTCGCTGCCCAATGTGGCCGAAGTCGCGTCGCTGGGCGGCATGGTCAGGCAGTACCAGATCGTCCTGATGCCGGACCGGCTGCGGGCCTATAACCTGTCGCAGGCCAAGGTGCTGGCGGCGCTCAAGGGGGCGAACCAGGAGACCGGCGGATCGGTGCTGGAGCTGGGCGAAGCCGAATACATGGTGCGCGCCAGCGGCTACCTGAAGACGCTCGATGACTTCCGCCAGATCCCGCTGCTCACCAGCGAGGCCGGCATCCCGGTACGGCTGGGAGACGTCGCCACGATTCAGATCGGCCCGGAAATGCGGCGCGGCATCGCGGAACTCGACGGCCAGGGCGAAGTCGCGGGCGGCATCATCGTGATGCGCTCCGGAAAGAATGCGCTGGAGACCATCGACGCGGTCAAGGCCAGGCTCGCCTCCTTGCAAACGAGCCTGCCCAAGGGCGTGGAGGTGGTGACGACCTATGATCGCTCAGCGCTGATCCAGCGTGCGGTGGATAACCTGGCTGGCAAGCTGATCGAGGAATTCATCGTGGTGGCGCTGGTGTGCCTGGTGTTCCTGTTCCACCTGCGGTCCGCGCTGGTCGCCATCGTCTCGCTGCCGCTCGGCGTGCTGGCCGCGTTCCTGGTGATGCGCTACCAGGGCGTGAACGCCAACATCATGTCGCTTGGCGGTATCGCCATCGCCATTGGCGCAATGGTCGATGCGGCGGTGGTGATGATCGAGAACGCCCACAAGCACCTGGAACGCTGGCACGCCGACCATCCCGAACGACCATTGAGCGCACAGGAGCGTTGGCGCGTCACTGGCGAGTCCGCGGCGGAAGTGGGCCCGGCCCTGTTCTTTTCGCTGCTGATCATCACGCTCTCGTTCATTCCCGTATTCACGCTGGAGGCGCAGGAGGGGCGGCTGTTCTCGCCGCTGGCGTTTACCAAGACCTATTCCATGGCGGCTGCGGCCGGCCTGTCGGTCACGCTGGTGCCCGTCCTGATGGGCTACATGATTCGCGGCAGGATTCCATCGGAACAGGCCAATCCGCTCAGCCGCTGGCTGATCCGCGGCTACCAGCCCTTGCTTGCCAGAGTACTGGCGTACCCCAAGACCACCATTGCGATCGCGGTACTGCTGCTGGCGGCAACCGCCTGGCCCGCGATGCGCATCGGCGGGGAGTTCATGCCGCCGCTCGACGAGGGGGACCTGCTGTACATGCCGTCGGCGCTGCCGGGCCTATCCGCCGGCAAGGCGGCGCAGCTGTTGCAGCAGACCGATCGGCTCATCAAGACCGTGCCCGAGGTGGCGACAGTATTCGGCAAGGCCGGCCGCGCCGATACCGCCACCGACCCGGCGCCCATCGAGATGTTCGAGACCACCATCCAGTTCAAACCGCGGGACCAGTGGCGCGCGGGCATGACGACCGACAAGCTGGCGGAGGAACTGGATCGCGTGGTCAGGGTGCCTGGCTTGTCGAACGTCTGGGTGCCACCAATACGCAATCGCATCGACATGCTCGCCACGGGGATCAAGAGCCCGGTTGGCATCAAGGTGGCCGGCACGGACCTGAAAGAGATCGACCGGCTCGCCACAAGGATAGAAGAAGCGGTCAGGACGGTACCGGGAGTTACCTCGGCGCTTGCCGAACGTCTCACCGGCGGCCGCTATATCGATGTGGATATCGACCGCGGCGCCGCTGGCCGGTACGGTCTCAACATCGAGGACGTGCAGAGTATCGTGTCATCCGCGATCGGGGGCGAGAATGTCGGTGATGTGGTCGACGGGCTGGCGCGCTTTCCGATCAACGTCCGCTATCCGCGCGACTATCGTGATTCCATCGAGCAATTGCGCGCCCTGCCCATCGTCACCGACAAGGGTCTGCAGATCACGCTTGCGGACGTGGCGCGCATCGAGGTCGTGCAAGGCCCGCCGATGTTGCGCAGCGAGAATGCACGCTTGTCCGGCTGGATCTATGTCGACATTCGCGGACGGGATCTCCGTTCAGCCGTGCGCGAGATGCAGGCCGTGGTGGCAAAGACGGTGCCGATGACGGCGGGGTATGCGCTGAGCTGGTCAGGACAATTCGAGTACCTGGAACGGGCCACGGCCAGGCTCAAGCTGGTGGTGCCGTTCACGCTGCTGATCATCTTTGTGCTGCTTTACATGGTTTTCGGCCGCCTGGATGAGGCGCTGCTGATCATGGGCACGCTGCCACTTTCGCTGATCGGCGGCTTCTGGCTGCTCTATCTGCTGGGCTATAACCTCTCCGTGGCTGGCGTCGTCGGCTTCATTGCGCTGGCCGGCGTGGCGGCGGAATTCGGTGTCATCATGCTGCTCTATCTGAAACAAGCCTGGAATGAACGCGAAAACCGTGGCGAAACCACGCAGTCGGCACTTCTCGACGCGATCCAGGAAGGAGCGGTGCAGCGTGTGCGCCCCAAGGCCATGACGGTCGCGGTAATCCTCGGCGGCCTGATCCCCATCATGTGGTCGCATGGCACGGGCTCGGAAGTGATGCAGCGCATTGCCGCACCGATGGTCGGCGGCATGGTGACTGCCCCATTGCTGTCCCTGTTCGTCGTGCCGGCGGTGTATTGGCTGATGCGCCGACGGCAGACCCGAGTTCCCCCAGTCCCTACCCACTCTCCACTTCAGGACGAATCGCAATGAAACCCGGCAAGACCCTCGCACTCGCGCTCACCATCGTCGCCGCCTCGACCGTCTCCACCGCATTCGCAGCGGGATCCATGGACAGCCACAACATGCACGGCATGGACAGCAGGGCACCCGCGGCGTCAAAGCAGGCTTCCCAGCCTGTGCCAGCCGAGATCAGGAAGATCGATGCGTCGGCCGGCAAGGTGACGCTCAAGCACGGCCCCATCGAGAACCTCGGCATGTCCGCCATGACCATGGCGTTCCCGGTCAAGGACCGCGCCTCGCTGAGGAATTTCAAGGAGGGCGACGCGGTTTCCGTCACCTTCGACAAGATCGACGGCAAGCCGACCGTCATCGACATGCAGCGCAAGTAGGCGCGCCTGGCCGCATGTCGCCGCTCCCGACGGCGGCACCCACGGCTAGTGGACCGACCCGGGCTGCAGTTCGACCTTGATCCAGCCAGGCTGGCGCTGGTCGAAGGCCTGGTAGGCCTCGATCGCCGAGGTCATCGGCTCGCGCCGCGTCAGGATGGTGGCCGGATCGACCGCACCGGTGCGCACCAGCTCCACCAGCCGCGGGATATTGGGCATGCGGCGCCAGGCGGGCGGCCTCCTGCTCGCTTTCCGGGATGGACGGATCCTGCGCCGCCGGACCATGGTGCGCATGCATGGCATCGACGCCGACGGCATCGATGGCGCGGAACAGCGGCCGCAAGCACCCGCGTGGCAATTTCTGCTACGCGCCTTGCAATCCATTCCGGCGCGCAGGCACCGGCCGCCGAGGGCAGGGGAAGCACTGCGCCGCCGTGATTGCGAGCTTCCGACTTCGGCAACCAGCGCGCAGAGAAACGGCTTGGGCATGTCGATTGCTAAATCTCACCTGACGTCCTCTAGCTGGCGCACATTACCAAGGAGGCACCCATCATGAAGCTCTACTACGCTCCCGGCGCATGTTCCCTGGCGGCACATATCGCCCTCATCGAGACCGGCCTTCCCTTCTCTACCGAGCGCGTCGACCTGCGCGCCGAGCCGCACAAAACCGAGCGCGGCGCCGACTACAAGACCATCAACGCCAAGGGCTATGTGCCGACGCTGGAGCTCGATCAGGGCGACCGGCTGACCGAGGCGGCCGTGGTGGTCCAGTACATCGCCGACCAGGCTCCGGAACAAGGACTTGCCCCGGCGTGCAGTACGCTTGAGCGCTATCGCTTGCAGGAATGGCTGAACTTCATCTCGTCCGAACTGCACAAGGGCTTCGGGCCGTTCTGGAAACCCGGCACGCCGCAGGAGCAGAAAGAGGCGACCTGGGCGCGCCTGTCACAGCGGTTCGACTGGCTGGCTCCGCAGCTCGCGGACAAGGATTATCTGATGGCAGAGTTCAGCGTCGCGGACGCCTACCTGTTCACGATCCTGAGATGGCCGGACCATTTCAAGCTGTCGCTTGATCGCTGGCCTGCGCTGCAGGCGTATCGGGCGAGGGTCGGGGCACGACCGGCGGTGAAGCAGGCATTGCAGGAGGAGGGGATTGGCTGACGTGGAGCGCGCCTTACACCTTCGGCAGCTCCCGCACCGGTTTTCCAGTGACGACGGCGCGCCTACGATGCCATGCGGCATTACGCCGTACTTCATTTCGACCATCCTGTTCAACCCGCTGGTCGACTCGTACGTGTTCTCGCCGACGATCTTCCACACCTACTTCGGCGCGGTCAGCGGCGCCGTCGCCCAATGCCCGTTTTTTTCGTGATGGGGCCAGGACGCCACCTCTGAGTCCGAGATCCATGGCACAGATGCGCACATCCATTTCTGCTTTATAAGGATTTACCCGTAGATCTACCCCTCCGGAATTTCGGACACGTATGCAAACGAACCGCGTGACGGTATGGTGGAGCGGTCTATTAAGTAACTGCCTCATGAATAAAGGTGCTTTTGAGGGCGCTGTGCAGCAATGATTAGATCGTTACAGATTCGATCCGCCACCGTTGCGGACCTGCCTGCAATTACTGCGGTGCTAGACGAATGCGGATTAATGCAAAACACATTGTGGCCGCAGTATTCGTTCCACATTGCGTTAATGGAGGGGCGCGTTGTCGCCTGTGCCGGAGCGGAGCGGCACGGGCAAGTGATAGTCGTCTGTTCGGTAGCGGTGCTGCCCCCATATCGGGATCGCGGAATTGCCAAACACCTGGTATCTGCCGTTCTGGTGCGCGCGCGTGCAGAGGGCTGCGAACGCGCGGTCCTCGCCACCGCAAAATGCCCCGGCTTCTTTTCGCGTTACGGTTTTTCCCTTGTTTCGACGACCTCTCTGCCTGTCAGCCTACGGAATTCGCATACATTGACGTCGCCGGGAATGCCAGCGGGAGTCTGCATGCAATGCGAATTGAAATAGTGACCGGGACTGCAAAAAGACGGGAACCCAATTGCGGTCCAGTGAGAGGGGTACTGCAAAAACGGATTCACCGTAGAACTTCCGCTTTTCCTGACTTCACAGGCAAAACACAACGGAGTCCTGCGTTGACAAGGTGGCCGTAGGCGCTAACGTACGAAACAACCGCTTCTTGAAGGCACCAAGTTTGACCGACCTCGGCTAATTTACTGCCTGGCGCCCGCTTCTTTGAACTCGACATCCTCCACGTCTTCGCCCTTCTTCTCGGCGCTCGCCTCGTTCGCGTGGGCGGCGCGACCAGAGCCAGTGTCCGGCTGAGCAGTAATTGGGCAGCCAAATTTCAAAGGGACAAGTTTGCGCCGCGCGTTGGGGCAAGTGCCTTGCCGGAGACGCTTACTTTCGTCCACATTGACCGCCCGCCGCACCAGGCGAGTCGCGGCGACGCTCGCCGTCAGACAGCCCGCGCCAGTGCAACGGCGTCGGCACCCGCCGGGAAGTGCAGCCGATCAGAGGTGTCGTTGGCGGCATTCCAGACGCCTTCGGCGACATCCGTCGCAGTCGTCACTGCGCAGAGCTGGCTGAATCCCGCGAACACTTCATGAGCGACAGGCTCGTAAGGCTTCAGTACATCGATGGGGCCAGCGGCCTCCAAGGCCCGGTCGATGCTCTCGGTCTGCGTGACATCAGACCAATCGTTATTCGGCCCGGATGCTGCCCTGCTTGATGTTGACTGGTCGTTCAAAAACCCTCACACTGGCGTTATTGAACAATCGTTCCATAACAGGTCAATGGTGTTGCATGGGTCGGCCAAGGACGTTCGACGAAGACGTTGTTATCGCCTGCGCGGCGGAGGTTTTCGGCCGTATTGGCTACAACGCCTGCTCGGTGGACGACCTGGTGGAGGCCACGGCGTTGCAACGAGGCAGCCTGTACAAGGCATTCGGTTCCAAGCGCGGCCTATTCGAAAAGGTGCTGGACCGGGTTCTTGTCGGCGAATGGTACCGGGACCCGGCCGCACTCGATCTCCTCATCACCGCCCTGCGCGAACTCGCACCGGCCGATCTGCCGATCGCTGCCCGTTGCCGGGACGCCCTGCAGGCTTATGGACAAGATGCTGCCGAACTGCTCGGCGCGCGTCTGCTCGGTCACCTGCCCCCTCACGATCCCAACAAGGAGTAGCGATGCCTCGCCTTGAATTAACCAACCGCGAACTTGTTGTCCGTTTGACACCGTGGGAATCGATCTGGTCGCTGCGCCGTGGCTTTCGCGTGCCGCTGGCGCAGGTTCGCGGCGCTACCGAAGACAATGGCTTCGATGGCAGAGCGCTAGGCCTGCGCCTTCCAGGCACCTACTTCCCGGGCCTGATCGCCGCCGGCACCTTTATCAACGGCGGCGACAAGCAGTTCGTCTACACCTCGCGCAAGCTCCAGACCATCGTGATCGAACTTGCCCGGAATGACTGGGCCCGCCTGGTGATCGGCGTGCCCGACGCACGCGCCGAGGCAGCGCGAATCAACGCCGCCGTCGCCAGCCGCCACTAGCATCCCAAACGGATCGGGGACCAATTCGACATTCACGCGTCGGCAGCGCCAGGGCTAACCTGATTAGCGCCATTGGAGCTACGCGCTCTTGCTATAAGCGGACAACCCTGCCGCCAGTGCCGCGAAGGTCACGGCGCAGCGCGCGCTTGCCCGCAGGTCTTCATGCATGGCAATCCAGGTGTCCATCGTCAGCGAAAACTGGCGGTGGAGAACCCGCACCAGCTGGCTGTCCCGCGCGGCCAACGCTGACTGGCACACACCGATGCCCAGGCCCGCGCGGATAGCCGCCAGTTGAGCCAGGTCGCTGTCGGCCCGGAAGGCGAAGCGGTCTCGCGAAAACTGAGGGACCTTTTCCTGGAACCGGCGAATATAGGCGTTCTCGTGATCGAAGCCGATCAGCGCGTGGCCGGACAATGCCTCCATCGACCTGGGAACGCCCCGGGCCGCAAGGTAACGCTTATGGGCATGCAGACCGAGCTCGATCCTGCCGACGCGCTTGGCCACCAGTGCCTGCTGCACCGGCTGGAACATGCGTACCGCAATGTCCGCCTCGCGATGCAGCAGATCGTCGGCCCGGTTCGACAACACCAGCTCGATCACCAGTTCCGGATGCTCGCCATGCAGCGCGGCCAGGATCGGCGGCAGCACTTCGACGCCGATGACCTCGCTGGCCGTCACGCGGACCGTGCCTCGCACGCCGGCTCCATGGCCACTTGCCGCCCGGCGCAGGGCGGCCGCCGTGGCAGCGATACCGGCGGCATAGGGCCTCAGTTCCAGCGCGGCGTCCGTGGGCGCGAAGCCATCAAAGGATCGGGTAAAGAGCGTCAGCGCGAGAGCCGCCTCGAGGTTGTCAATGTGCCGCCCTACAGTCGGTTGCGTCAGGCCCAACGCCCGCCCCGCCGCGGATAGCGAGCCAGTCTCCATCACCTGGAGAAAGCTGCGGTACCACTCCCAATTCGGTTCGCTGTCGGCCATGGTATGCAAATTTGTTTAGCTCCTAGCGGATTCTACGCAATTTTCTTTTTCACTGTCCGTGCGCACACTGCAGTGATTCGCAACCCGTTCGCCCAACCCAAAGGGATCCACCATGTCCAGGATCGCATTGTTCGGCGCCGCCGGCGTCATTGGCCAAAGCATCGCCTCGGCTTTGCGCAGCCAAGGCCGCGCCTACCGCGTCGTCGGCCGCAATGACGCCAGCCTGCGCGAGGCCTTCGGCGCCGACCCATTGGCCGAAATCGTTACCTGGAATCCGGATTCGCCGGCCTCGGTGCGCGCCGCAGCGGACGGCGTGGACACGCTGATCTACATGGTCGGCGTGGACTACTGGCAGTTCGACTTGCACCCGAAGCTGATGCGCCAGACTCTCGATGGGGCGGTGGCCGCCGGCGTCAGACAGTTGATCCTGATTGGTACCGTGTATCCCTACGGACGGGCGGGATCCAACCCGGTACGCGAAAGCCATCCCCGCGAACCGCACACTTTTAAAGGCCGCATGCGCAAGGCCCAGGAGGACCTGCTGATGCAGGCCCATGCCGACGGCCACATCCGCGCGACCGTGTTGCGCCTGCCGGACTTCTACGGCCCCGGCGTGGAGGCCAGCCTGCTGCATCGCGCCGCACAGGCAGCGGTGCATGGCGGCACCGCCGACATGGTCGGCCCGATCGACCGCCCGCACGAGTTCGTGTTCGTGCCGGATGTCGGCCCGGTGGTCGCGCGGCTTGCCGATACACCCGCCGCTTTCGGCAAGATCTGGCACCTCGGGGGTGCCGGTACGACGACCCAGCGCGACCTGGTAACCGAAATGGAGCGCCAGACCGGCGCGAAGCTCAGGCTGCGCGTGGCGGGCAAGACGATGCTGCGGCTCATTGGCCTGTTCAACCCCTTCATGCGCGAGATGGTGGAGATGCACTACCTGTTGACCGAGCCGCTGATCCTGGACGACTCGGCGCTGCACCAGCTGATCGGCCCGATCCACAAGACGCCATATGCGCAAGGCATCCGCCAGACGCTGGCGGCGGTTCCTGGGAATCGCGCTCCACTGCGACGGCCTGAAGCTGATGGACAGAACCCATAAAGCACGAATGCGCCTTAGGGTGAGGGAAAATCAGATCGTGGACGCTCCACCGTGGGGAAGCAGGGACGCAAATGTTGCAGAGCGCTATTTCCGCCAATGGCAGTCACAGTTGCCGCCAATATCGAGATCTCAGCCCTCTTACCTGCCTCTTGCGCTGTCGCTTGCCGATCGCACGGAGCACCGCAGCCGGCTATGCGGATATCGGGCGGATCGTGCGCGGCATGCCGGACGTGCTGGTCAGCTCCTTGATCGAGTCACGCCACGGTCGACCGATCGCCGAGATCGAGCAGGACGTACGAGCTTCGACGCTGCAGGACACGCGCATCGGCCATGCGTTGGGGCTGGAGTTGGGATCGCCTGTGCTGAAGATCGTGCGCCGCTATATCGACGAAGCGGGGGAAACGTTCGAGGTATCGGTGACCATCCATCCCGCAGAAACGTTCTCCGTTACGACTCGCCTGAAGCGCACGGCGGGATGATTTTTATAAGCGAATCGGGCGCGCCAGGCTTCCATTATCCGCGACGTTCAGAACGTCTTCTTGCCGGACTGGTGACGCTCTTGCCTGCATTCAGGGATGGAGCAGCCTTGCTCGGGGGCTCGCCGGCCTGCTGCTTGACGCCTGCGATGATCAGTTCCAGCCCCGTACTGAACCGTGCGTCGAAATCGGTGGAGAAGATGGCCTCCCGGGCCGCCATATTCCTCGGATAGCTGCGCTGCGCCAACTCTTCGAAGGCAGTCTTGCGTGAAGCGACATCGAACGCGCTGTGGGGGCCGAGTGCCTGTTCTTCCATCACAAAGCCCAGGATGTAGTAGAGAACGCTGAACGAATACGTCGAGGCACGGCCCACATCGACGCCGGCCAGCGCGAATGCTTCCAGCATCGACTCGTTGATGCGCAGCACGTTGTCCGACACGACATAGGTGCCCGCAAAGACGCGGGCACCATCACGGCGCTGCAGTAGCGCCTGCCGCAGCGCGGCAGCAATTTGCCTGAGCCGGCTGTCCCACGGCTGATCCGGGCCCTGGGGCAGGACAACATTGATGACCAGTGCGTCCGCCACGGCATCAATAAGTTCTTGTTTCCCGCTGAAATGCCAATAGAGCGAAGGGGCCTGTATGTCGAGGGCCAGCGCCAGCTTGCGCAGCGTCAAGCCATCAAGACCCTCCTGATCCAAAAGGTCCAAGGCAGCTTGAATGACCTGGTCACGTTGAATCTTTGGAGCTTTCATTCCAATCCGTGTTTGCAATCTAACACCGTTAGTGTACCATCGATCGCGATTATCTAACATCGTTAGGTTTGATCCCGCTTAGGCACGCCGGACAGACGTGCGCCGCCGAGCGAGGGATGGCAGGAAAACCAAAGGAGGCAACAGATGACGCATGAGGACCGGAAGAGCTTCACGGAGGATCAGATCAGACGGTTGGCCGGCGGCCTTCAACCCGGCACCTGGACGGAGGAGGAGAAGATCGCGCTTGCATGCCGCATGCTGGCGCTGGAAGGACACTCGCGCACACTCGCGGGACAAATTACGGTGAGAAGCGCCGACGACACGTTCCTGACAACGCCACTGGCAGTGGGTTTCGACGAGGTAGACACCAGCCAGATCCTTCGCATCGACGAATCGATCAACGTCATCCAGGGCAGCGGCGCCGCCAATCCGGCGATCCGCTTTCACCTGTGGATATACCGCGCCCGTCCAGACGTCAATTGCATCATCCATACCCATCCGCCATACGTATCGGCCCTGTCCATGACCGGGCGGCGCTTGCGCGTGGCCCACATGGATGCCACGCCGTTTGCCGATGACTGCGGCTTTCTCGCCGAATGGCCAGGACTGCCGATCGCCGACAGCGAAGGCGAGATCATTGCCACGGCACTCGGAAAAAACCGAAGCGTGCTGCTTGCGCATCACGGTTTTCTCTGCGCCACCGGCTCCATCGAGGAGTCGGCTTATCTGTCGATGCTGATCGAGAACGCTGCGCAGCTGCAACTGTTGGCTGAGTCGACCGGCTCGATTGCCGAACTGGATCCTGGCCTTGCAAGGGAATCCCATGACTTTCTGCTGCGCCCGGAAATCGTCCGGGCGAGCTTTGCCATGTTCGGCCGACGGGCGCTCCGCGCCGGTTTGCCAACGCCATGGGCTGGCCGGGCTTCCTGACTAGCCGTCATGTCGAAACACGTCGGAAATTGCCACCGACAACGACCGACCCAGAAACCAATACCTTCGGGAGTAGAAAATGCTTACCAAATATCAAGTCGTCATTGCCGGTGCTGGTCCGGTAGGGTGCTGGCTGGCGGGAGAATTGCAACTCGCCGGAATCTCGACACTAGTGCTGGAGCAAAGCGAATCGATCGATCCTCAGTCGCGGGCTTTGACTGTGCACCCACGCACGATCGAGACCTTCGCATCGCGAGGCGTGGAAAAGGCGTTTCTCGATGAGGGAGTTGCAATCCCTGCCGGACATTTCGGGCTTCTGGATTACCGGCTCAATTTCCGTCCGCTCGAGTCGCCGTACCCCTTTACCCTGGCGATTCTTCAAGCGCGGACAACCGAGTTGCTGCAACAGCGCGCACGCGATCTCGGCGCCGAGATCCGACGCGGGCACAAAGTCCAGTCATTTGCGGAAACCGACTCGGCGGTCGCCGTCGCGGTGCAAGGTCCAGGTGGGCCCTATTCCGTGGACACGGAGTACCTCGTCGGCTGCGATGGCGTGCGAAGCACGGTACGGAACTGCGCCGGGATTCCCTTCCCCGGTACCGATGCCACCGTCTATGGATGGTTGGGCGACGTCATTCTGGACGCCCCGCCCGACGACGTTGCCATCAACAAATGGACGTCCGCCGGCGCGATTGCGGTAGTCAAGCTGCCGGGAGGGCGTCATCGGCTTGTCGGTATCTCGCCCGATGACGTCCGGACGGATCGTCCCGGCGAGTTCACGCTCGATGAACTGCGGGCAAAAACTGTCGCGATCATGGGGACTGACTATGGCATGCACAGTCCTTCGTGGCTGTCGCGCTACAGCAATACCGCCCGGCAAGCCGAGGCTTACCGCAAGGGACGCATCCTGCTGGCCGGCGACGCTGCGCACCAGCATATGCCGGCCGGCGGCGTCGGCCTGAACGTCGGCATCCAGGACGCCATGAACCTCGGCTGGAAACTCGCCGCGACGATCCATGGCTGGGCCCCGGCGGGCCTGCTCGACAGCTACCACGCCGAACGCCATCCGGTCGGTCAGAACCTGCTTGAGCACACCCAGGCGCAGACGCTCCTGATGAGTGTGTTCACCAATGAATGCCGGGATCTGCGTTCATTGCTCCAGAAGCTGATCCTGGAGAACCCGGCGCTCGAGATGAGCCTGGTCAAGCGGCTGACTGGCCTGTCGGTTGCCTACCCGTCCGCCGAGCCGGCTCATGCTCTCGTCGGACAGCGTGTTCCAAACCTGATGTTCCAGCGCTCCGGCGAGGGGGTCTTCCAGAAGCTTCACAACGGGCGCTATGTCATGCTGGATCTGCGAGCCAATACGGCATGTTCCAGCCCGCTCAGCGGCGATGACCTTGGTCGCCACGCCAGCTCTTGCGTCGACGTGCATTTCACTGCGTTGACAGCCGATGCGCCCGCCCCCTGGGCCGGTCTCACCGCCATGCTGGTGCGTCCGGATGGATATCTTGCCTGGGCCAGCGAGGACCATGAGACCGCGGCACTGAAAGCCGGGTTAGCCAGGGCAGGCAGCGCAACGTTTGCACCAGCCTCGGCAGCCTCGATCACAGCGGAGGTCCACTGATGAACCCGTACTCGACGCAAGCGCTCAAGGCCGACGGCGGATCAACAGTCTTGCCCGACTGTATGCTTGTCGACGGCGCCCTGGTCAAGGGCGCCACCACCATGGACGTAGTGAATCCGGCCACCGGCATGGCCTTCGCTGTCGCGCCGCGCGCCTCGGCCCAACAGGTCGAGCAGGCCATAGCCAGCGCCAAAGCAGCGCTGGAGAAGTGGTCGCGCAGCGATCTGGCGCACCGGCGCAGTGTGCTGCGGGATATTGCCGACGCCGTCGACGCGAATGCCGGCCGGCTTGCATGGCTGCTCACGCAGGAACAGGGCAAACCCATTGCCGATGCGATGATGGAAGTCCAGGGCACAGCCACGTTCTTCCGGCATGTCGCCGAGGCCGAACTGGCGCCGGTTCTCCTCGAGCACAGCGGGGTCCGCCAGGTCGAACTGCATCGACGGCCGCTGGGCGTGGTCGCGGTCATCGTGCCCTGGAATTTCCCGTTGCTGCTGATGGCCTTCAAGGTTCCTGGCGCGCTCCTGACCGGTAACACTGTCGTGATCAAGCCCGCCGCGACAACCCCGCTGACGACACTGATGTTCGCCCGGCTGGTTGCCTCCATCGTTCCGGCCGGCGTTCTCAATGTGATTACCGACAGCAACGATCTGGGCAGCATCCTGACCTCGCATCCGGATGTCGCGAAGGTGTCGTTTACCGGGTCCACGGCAACCGGGTACTCGGTGATGGCCAATGCGGCGAAGACGCTGAAGCGTGTCACCCTCGAGCTGGGCGGAAACGACCCGGCCATCGTGCTGGATGACGCCGTTCCCGCAGACATCGCGCAGGGCATTTTCCGTGCTGCGTTCTTCAATGCAGGTCAGGCGTGCATTGCCATCAAGCGCCTGTACATCCACGCATCCATCTACGACGAGCTTTGCGCCGAGCTGGTCAGCCTTGCCACAGGCGTCACGGTTGGCGACGGATCGGACAGCCGGACGACCATGGGGCCCCTCCAGAATCGTGCCCAGTATGAAAAGGTCAAGGGCATTCTGGCGGACGCCGCTACGAAGGGACGGATTGTAACTGGCGGCCAGATTGACGATAGCGAAGGCTACTTCATCCGTCCGACCATTGTCGCTGACATCGGGGAAGGTGCCCGACTGGTCGACGAGGAGCAGTTTGGCCCGGTGCTTCCGCTCATTCGCTACACCGATCTCGACGACGCCATCCGGCGCGCCAATGCCAGCGAATACGGACTCGGCGCGTCGGTGTGGTCCTCGGACGTGAGCCGGGCCCGGGAGGTGGCGGAGCGACTGGTATGCGGCAGCGTCTGGATCAACCAGCATCTCGATCTGGCACCGCATATTCCGCAGGCGGGCGCAAAGCAGTCCGGCTTCGGCGTAGAGCTTGGCGGCGAAGGCCTTCTGGAGTTTACCCAGATTCAAGTCGTCAACATCCGGGGCGACAAGGTACAAGAGGAGTTGAGTTGATGGGAAACAGCGTACGCAGGATCAACCCGCCGGGGCTTCCGCAGCTTGAGAGCGTGATCTCCCACGCGATCATCGTGGAGCCGGCAGGCCTGATCTATACCTCGGGCCAGCTGTCATGGGATGAGAGCGGTGCCCTGGTCGAAGGCACGATGATCGAGCAGTTTCACCGGGCCTATGCCAACATCGATCTCGTGCTCCAGGCCGCAGGGTCTTCGCGGGAAAGGATCGTGAACGAGGTGATCTACCTGGTCGACTATTCGCCCGATACCGCCGGTGAACTGGTTGCCGCGCTCGCATCGGCACGGCCGCCAGGGTCGGTTCCGCCCACGAGTACCGTCGTCGGGGTCCAGACGCTTTTCGCGCCTGGCTTCCTTGTCGAGGTGCAAGTGGTTGCAACGGCCTGACCAGGTTACGGGGGCGTCCAGCACCGAACGCTGGCTCCGCCCCACCGGCCACTATTGCCGCATGAGCATCAGGTCCAGGTTCTGCACCGCGGCTCCGGATGCGCCCTTGCCAAGGTTATCGAACACCGCGGACAGCAGCACATGCCCGTTTTCAACGTGGTGGAATACGCTCAAGTGCATGTCGTTCGTACCATTCAGCGCTTGCGGATCCAGGTGTGTCAGGGCGGCCGATTCGTGCAGCGGCAAGACCCGTACGTGCGTGGCCGCGGCATAGTGGCGCGCGAGGCAGGCGTGTAACGTGGCGCCGTCCACGCCAGGTGCCAGCTGCCGCAATGCCAGCGGCACCGTCAGCACGATGCCCTGGCGGAACGATCCGTACGCCGGGACGAAAATGGGACGCTGCGCAAGGCAGGCGTGCTGCCGGATCTCGGGCGCGTGCTTGTGCGCGAGTTCCAGGCCATAGACCTGGTATGCAGGCGCGTTGGCAGCGCCCGGCCCCTCATATTCCGCCACGCCGGCACGGCCGCGTCCGGAATACCCGGATACCGCGTGAATGCTGACCGGGTAATCGGCCGGTATCAGCCCGGCCTGCACCAGCGGACGCAGCAGGCCGACGGCACCGGTCGGATAGCAGCCGGGATTGGTGACCCGGGATGCATTCGCAATCTGCTCGGACTGCCCCGGCGCCATTTCCGGAAAACCGTAAGTCCAGTCCGGCTGTGTGCGATGGGCGGAGCTGGCGTCGATCACGCGCACGGCAGGATTGACGATCGCGCCCACGGCCCCGCGCGCAGCGGCGTCCGGCAAACAAAGGATGGCGATGTCGCAGGCGTTGATGGCTTCCGCGCGGCGCCGCGCATCCTTGCGCTCCGCTGCGGGAAGTGTGAACAGCCGGATGTCGGTGCGGTTGCGCAGCCGCTCGTGGATTTGCAGCCCGGTGGTGCCTTGGTCGCCGTCGATGAAAACTACGGGAGAGCTCATAGCTGGATGTCTCCGCTGACTGTGGGGGTTGAACAGGTAAAACCGAGCCACTATGTTGCGCGGGCGACTAGAATAGAGAAAGTTGAATTTCGTAAAGCAAACATTCAGTTTTCCTGAATCCGGACTTCGTCATGCGAGAGATCAGCCTGGACCGCTTGCGCACCCTGGTCGCCGTGACCGAGCGGGGTTCCTTTGCCGAGGCGGCGCGCGCCTTGCACCTGGCGCCGCCCACGGTCAGCCTCCACATCGCCGAACTCGAACACCGCATCGGGGCGCCGCTGCTGTTGCGCAAGCGCGGCCATGTGGGGCCGACGCCGATCGGCGCGCTGCTGGTGGAACGCGCGCGCCGGCTGCTGGCCGACGCGGAGCAGGCACTGGACGATATCCAGCGCCAGGTAGACGGGCTCGAAGGGCGTGCGCGCCTGGGCGCGTCCACCGGCGTGATCGCGCACCTGCTGCCGCAAGCGCTCGAGGCCCTGCGCGAGCACCATCCCGCCATCGACATCCAGATTGCCGTGCATACTTCGGAAGAAACCCTGTCCCGGCTGGTGGATGGAACGCTCGATATCGGAGTGGTCGCGCTGCCTCAGCCCCCGGTGGCCGGACTGGCGATAAAGCCCTGGCGCCGCGACCCGGTGATGGCCTTTGTGCCGGCGCACTGGCGGTGCCCGGCCCGCGTTACCCCGGAATGGCTGGCCGCCCAACCGCTCATCCTCAATGACGCGACCACGCGCCTGTCGCGCCTGACTACGGAGTGGTTCGCAACCGCCGGGCACCATCCCGCGCCCCGCATTCAACTGAACTACAACGACGCGATCAAGAGCCTGGTAGCGGCAGGTTATGGCGCAGCGCTGTTGCCGCATGAGGCCACTACGCCATTGCCCGACAGCCGCATTGTCATGCGTCCGCTGCGGCCGGCGTTGTGGCGACGGCTCGGTATTGCCTGTCGTGCGGGTTACCTTGAGCGCTCCACGCAACACGTACTGGACGTGTTGTGGGCCTTGCGGTTGCCGTAGGCGTTGCACCCGGAACAAACGCCGGTGTTCCCACCTCTCCGCCCGCCAGTAACGCCGCAGCATCTCAGTCTTAAATTAACTTCATATTGCCTGCCCCGCTGGCGCTGACTAGTATTCTGAGACAAAAACTAAGGGGGGCTTCCATGCGGCCAATTCAGGTTTCCCTCGCAGGCAGGCGATGCTCCGGCCACTGGCTGCACGCACAGGCCTGCCCCGGCCTGACTATCCTCTCCGACGCGTCCGCGGCGTCACGCCGCCGACGGCCTCATCGCTACCGACACCCCCTGCCCGCCGCCTGATCCAGGCCGGCAGCGCCGCAGCGCATGGCGTGCGCAGATAGCACGCCCGCCCCGCAGCCCCTGCCGATGATCTCCTTTTCGTGCGGGGGCAAGATGCGCGTAGTGCTGTATCACGACGATCGTGCCAGGCTCGAGCGCGATCTGCGCGAGCATGGGCTGCCCGACCAGGTGCCGCTGAACGACAACGCGCGCGGCATGCTGGCGGTGCTGGTGGTGGCGGACGGCAATCGCGTCACCGAGGCGGCGCAGCGCTGGCTGCGCGCCGAGCCGCGCGCCGACGCCTTTATCGCCGGCTGCACCGCCGCCACCCGCTGCCATTGCATTCCGGAGGCATGGTGGCCGGCGGCGCTCTGCGATCTGGTCTGCGCGCCCGATCAGGACGCGCTGCTGACCGAACTGGCCGCGCGGCTGTGCCGCCTGGCCGAGATCGAAGCGGTGCTGGACGCACCGTGGTTGCGCGAGCGCGCCGTCGGGGATTCGCCGGCCTGGCGCGCCACCCTGCGCGCAGTGGCGCAGGTGGGCCGCTATGGCCGCGGCACCTGCCTGCTGCTGGGCGAAAGCGGTTGCGGCAAGGAGCTGCTGGCACGGCTGATCCACGATCTCGATCCGGAGCGCCATCGCGCGCCGTTCGTGGTGGTGGATTGCACCACGCTCAGCCCGGAGCTGTCGGGCAGCGAACTGTTCGGCCATGCCAAGGGCGCCTTCACCCACGCCGTCTCGGCACGCGATGGTGCGGTGGCGATGGCCGATGGCGGTACGCTGTTCCTGGATGAAGTGGGAGAGCTCCAGCTTCCGCTGCAGGCACGCCTGCTGCGCGTGATCCAGGAGCGCATGTACAAGCGCGTGGGCGAGGACACCTGGCGCAAGTCGGATTTCCGGCTGACGTGCGCGACCAACCGCGACCTCGAGACCGAGGTGCAGGCCGGCCGGTTTCGCAGCGACCTGTACTTCCGCATTACCCAGTGGACCGTGCGCGCGCCCTCGCTGGCCGAGCGTCGCGAGGATATCCCGCTGCTGGTGCGGCATTTCCTTGCAGAAAGCCTGGCCGGAACCGGGCCAGGCCTGCCGCTGGTGATGCCGGAGGTCATGCATTACCTGGTGATGCGCGACTACCAGGGCAATGTGCGCGAACTGCGCAATGTGGTGTCGCGCCTGGCCGAGCGCCAGCGCGGCTTCCAGGTGATCAGCACCGGCGGGCTCGACGGCCCCGTGCCGCAGCTGCGCAACGGGCTCGCGACGGACATCGTCAATCCGTGGCCGGAAGCGCTGCGGCATGCCATCGAGGGCGCACTCGATGCCGGGCTCGGCCTCAAGCATATCGGCCAGATCGCCGAGTCCATGGCGGTGCAGGTGGCCGAGAGCCGCCACGGCTGCACCAGCCGCGCGGCGGAGTTGCTGCAGGTCACGCCGCGGGCGCTGCAGTTGCGGCGACAGGTGCGGCCCGCGCCGTCGGCGTGAAGCGCTGGCCGATGCGCGCGCTGTTTCGGATCGGCGTTTGCGGCGGCAACGCTACCCGCGCCAGCAGGCGCAAGGCATTGCCACCGGCCATGCGCGCAAATGCGTCGGGCGTGGGACGCAGGGCACGCAGCTTGGCCAGCTCCAGGCCAGGGTGCAGCCACGGTCCATCCGAACCGAACAGCAGCTTGCCGGGGCCGGCGCGCCGGAACGCTTCCTCCAGCACGTCGAAGCGCCGCACGCCCGAGGTATCGGCAAACAGGTTGGGATAGCGTGCGATCAGGTCCACCACTTGCCGCTGCGCCGCCCAGTCGTCGGCAAAGCTGCCCAGGTGCGCGAACACGAACGCCACCTCGGGATGGGTCTGGGCCAGCAGGCGCAGCGCGCCGGTCTCGCCGCCGGGGTCGTACAGCACCGGCAGCCGCCAGTGGCGCGCGGCATCGCAGACCTGCCGGTGGATCGGGGCATCGTGCCGATGCACCTTGATGCCGCGCAGGCCCAGCCGCAGCACGGCTTCCTCGATCATGCGATGGACGCGGTGCCGGTCACGTTCGGCATGGATCATGGCAAAGCCGGTAAAGCGCCCGGGATCGGCGCGCGCCAGCGCCGCCACGTCGCGGTTGCCGCGCAGGTAGTCCGACTGGAACACGGGCAGCAGCACCGCATGCGCGATGCCGGCCTGCCGTGCGCGCCGGACATAATCGGCCAGCGGCGCGGTGGTGTCCCACGGGCCCGTCATGCCGTCGCCCTGCCCGGCATGGACATGGAAATCGACGATCATCGCGACAGCTCGAAGCGCTGGCCGGGCCCGTACTGCAGGTCATTGCCGGCGCCGAGGATGCCGGCCGGGACCAGGTTGCGGATCGACAGGCCGCTGCCGACGGTGACCGTGCCGCGCAGCTTGTCATTGGCCAGCGCGAAGCCCTTGTTGGCAAGCGTGCGCACGATCGCGTGCTCGACCGCCGCGCGCTCGCCGGCGCTGGCCACGTTGGCCGTCCATACCGTCAGCGGCGGCGCGCAAGTGCACGCGGCGCCGGCGCGCGCGCTGCCCTGGCGCGCGTGGTACCAGCCATGCACGCCCAGCCGTGCCGGCAGGCTGGCCGCCGTGCCGACATAGACCGGCGTCGCACCGCGCTGGAACAGGTAGACGCCGCCGCCGCGCGTGGCGCGCGCGGCGGCGTCCAGGCTCGGCCAGCGCCGCCATTGCAGCGTCACGTTGGCGGATTTGGGCTGGGACTCGAATGCCAGTTCCGCAAGCGCTGGCTCGCTCTCGTAGCGGCTCGCCGGCGCGCGCCACCGGTCCAGGCTGAGCCCCACCAGCGACAGCCGCCCCGCCTGCTGCCGGGCCAGCAGGCAGGCGCGGCAGCACGCGCCGCCGCTGTCCAGCCGGCTCTCATACCGCGCCGTACCGCGGCGCGAAGGCGTGCCGATGCGCCGTGCGCGGGCCACCAGCTGGCGCAGGTCGGTCAGCAGTGCCTGCGGCGGCGTGCCGGCCGGATAGCGGCGCACCTCCGCCAGCAGCCGCAGCAGCCGGCGCATGCGCCACGGCGCCAGTTCCAGTGTTTCACCTTCCGCAGTCTTGAACATGGAATCTCTCCCGATAGGCCGGCGGCGCCCACCCGCGCGGCACGGCCGGCTGGCCCGCCAGCAAGGCAAGCGCCTGCAGCAGGCCGTCAATCTCTTGCGGTGCATGGCTGGCACGCACCACCACCGCCACGGCGCAGCGCCCTTCGGCCTGCCGCAGCAACGCCGTGCGGAAGCCCGCGGCGCGCAGCCCCGCGTGCAGCGCGCGCGTGCGCCCGGCAGAGCCCAGCCGCAGCTGCTGCATGGGGTGCAGCGGCACGCTGACCTGCAGGTCCGGCAAGCGGTGCTGCGCCAGCCAGCGCAAACCCCGCCGCAGGCGCCGCACGCGCTCCAGCAACGCCGCGCGCAGCGCGTCGCCGTCGCAACCGTTGCGCGCCAGCGCGTTCAGGCCGGCCAGCAGCGCGGCCTGCGAAGCAGCGCTGCAATGGGCCTGGGTCGGGCCGTCGCGGGCGATCTCGCCCACCAGCGCGGCGGGGCCACACAGCGTGGCCAGCGGCGCGCCGAAGGCCTTGGCCCACGATGCCAGCAGCAGCACCGGCTCGGCGGGCGCCAGGCCCGCGTAGCGCAGCAGCCCGCCACCACCGCTGCCCCACGGACGTCCCGGCCCGGGTTGCGCGCCGGCCAGGCCCAGCAGCTGCGTGTGGTCGACCACCACCAGACCGCCACGCTCGCGCACCAGCGCCAGATAGCGGCGCAGCGCCACCGGGGCACCTTCGCGGCGCGTGCCGTCGGTCACCACCGCGGGCGGACGGGTGCCGGTGCCCTGGCGCAAGCGCCGCGCCAGGTCGGCCAGGTCGGCATGGCGGAACAGCGTGACCGGGGCGCCGAGCCCGCGCACCCGCTCGAGCCCCCAGCGCATCACCGGATAGAGGGTGTCATCCGCTACCAGTGCATGCGTGCGCCCGAGCCGGTCGAACAGGTCCAGCGACAGGTGCAGCGTCGACGGCCCGGCCAGGCCCGCCTCGCAACCCTGCAGCGCCGCCGCCTGCGCCGCCAGCGTGCCGGCCAGCGGCGACACGGCCAGCGCGGCAGGCGTGCCGGTCGTGAGCGCCGCATAGCTGCCCAGTTGCGCGGCGGGATGCGACATGCCCAGGTAGAGCGCCGACGCGAAATCGATCATGGCCGCCTGCCTCTCCTCTCGCCTGCATCGCTGTCACTGCCGTTCCCGCCTGCCACGCTCAGGCCACCTGCGCACCTCGGTGCTCTTGCAGCCGGCGCAGCAGGTGCATGCCCGGCACCTGCACGTCGACCGGCTCGGCACCGATGTCGACGCCGGTGACGGCCCGGTACGAGTGGATATAGGTCTGGATCTCGGGGCGGAAATACGCCGCCCAGTTCGCCGCGTTGGACGGATCCGTGACCGAATTCCAGTCGCTCCAGCGGATCGACGACACGATCTGTTCGCCCGTGGTGGCCAGCTGCCAGAACTGGTAGGTGTTGGTGTCGCCCCACCCCTGCAGCTTGCGCATGCTTTCCACCGAGTGCATCCACGGCTCCGGATACGCGATCATCGAGCGCCGCGGCAGGAACTCGCGGAACTCCGGCCGCGCCAGGATCCACTGCTGCATCATCATCTCGATGCGCGAGGTGGTCGGCAGGTCGCCGAACTGGTTATGCGCGCCCTCGGACAGGATCAGGTGCACCTCGCGCAGTGCGTTCAGCAGCGGGAAGCCATCCGGCACCACGGTGGTATCGTCCGCCTGCCGGAAGAACGGCACGCACAGGTTCAGCAGCGTATGGAACGCGCCCAGGAACTTGCTGCGGCTGTCGGCCGGCTGGATGCGTGGCACCGCGCGCCCGAACAGGCGGAAGCCATACTCGTGCAGATACTCGGCCGCACGCCGCTCGATCGGCAGCCGGTGCTGCTCATCCTGTACCCAGCCCCAGATGATGTTGCTCACCGGCCGCAGCGGATCCAGCTCGAGCTGGTTGAGCGGGTCCCTGGGCCCGCCGGACAGATTCTGGAAGCGGCGCGAGATGGCGTTCATGGTCTGCACCAGCTGCAGCTCCTCCATCCAGTAGCTCCAGATCAGTTCGATCAGCGGCGGGGCGCTCAGCTTGGCCGAGATGTCGTTGTTCCAGTGCTGCAGCCACAGGCAGCCGTCGCCGCACGGGCCGTCGTCGCGCGGCACCAGTTCGCGCGATTCCGACAGCGGCTCGGTGGGATGCATGGCGGGTTCCGTGGCGCCGGACCGCGCGAAGGACTCGCGCATGCTGTCGACGGTGCGCCCCGCGTCGGTGCCCTGCAAGCCCTGCACCACGCGCTCCAGGTAGGGCAGCGTGGGCGACCCGTTCTTGCCGAAATACTGGCTGGCGATGTCCTCCACCTGTGCCAGCTCCAGCCGCAAGCCGAGCCGTTCATTGGCCAGCCGGATCGCCGCTTCATCGGTCCGCAGCAGCCTGGCGATGGCGCCGCTGTCGTGCGGGGACGGCACCACGGCGCCCCACGTCACCACGAAGGCCTCGGTGGCCACCTTCAGCGCGCGGTAGGCGTCGGTGTCCGAGAACGGCAGGAAACGACGCCGGCTCAGCCGCGCGGCTTCGTCGTACAGCGCCGGGCCGGCGGGTGCGCCGGCGCGGGCGGGGAGCGGGCTGGTGCCAAAGAACAGCAGGTCCACCTGGCGCGCGTAGTTCGCCCAGCTCAGCATGTCCGCGTTGCGCTTGATCAGCAGCCACAGCGCCCAGTCCCCCGTCAGGTCGCGCGAGGTGCGCTTGAGGCTGAATGACGGCTCGTGGTAGTCCTTTACTCCCACCGGGCCGGAACGCGCCCCGATGGGGTCGACCTCGGCGCCGCTCGCTTCGTCGCCTTGCGGTTCGGCGCCCTCGCCGGCGTCAGGGTACGGCGGCGCCTTCAGCCGGCCCGGCACAGTGACCTCGCGCCGGCCGCCCAGCTTCGCGGCAGCATCGAACAGCATATCGTCCGGAATGCCCAGCGCCGCCAGCTTGCGCATGGTGCGCGCCACCTCGCCGAGCGCCGCGGACAGACCCTCTTCCCTCTGGCTCCAGGCGTCCGAAGGCCCGACGCGGATCTCCAGCCTGGCCTCGGTGCCGGGCTTCAGGCGCAGCTGCTCCATCTCGCGCGGCTCGCCTTCGCGTGCGTAGACCGCCAGCTTCAGGTATTTGTGGCCCTCGGTAAGCCTGGTGAAGTCATAGTGCCAGTCACCGTCGGTATTGCCTATCGGCACCAGCGCGTACTCCACGCGACCCGACTCCGTGTTTGTGTTCATCACGTTCTCCTTCAGCAAATCACGCGTAGGCCGCGACTGGCATGCGCAGCGGCTGCCGTCGCTGGTTGAGCGCCTCGCTCAGCTGCGCGCTGCCGGCGCTCCAGGGCAGATAGCCGGCCAGTGCCCAGCGCTGCAGCAAGGCCGAGATGGTGCGCAACTCGACGTCTGGCGCGAGCAGGCCGCTGTAGCGGGCCTGCCCCAGCACCGCGAACGCCAGCGTCGGGGTATCGGCCAGGTACTGGTGCGGGCGCGACCGCACCAGGCGCCACAGCCGCAACAGGTTGGCGGGATCGCGGCCGGGCAGCCGCAGCGCCTGGCCCAGCGTGCGCCCGCCCAGCCGCGGCGCGCGCAACGCGAGCAGCCTGGTCACGAACGCCGGGATCGACTGGTCCAGCTGCGCGAACGCGCGCCGTTGCGCGGCGCTCATCTGCCAGCGCGGATAGAGCCGTTCCCACACCTGCTCGAGCGCATCCCACTGCGGATGCGGATACAACGCCCGGCCCATCGCCACCGACAGCTTGACGCGGATCCACGGTGCCGGATGCGGGTCGTCGAGGTTGATGCGCAGCACGAAGGCGCGCGGCAGGCTCACCACGCTCATCAGCCCGCACGTGGCGGTGATGCCCACCCGCGACACCGCCCACAGATCGGCGACGATCTCGCTGATCCAGCGCTCCCAGGCGCGCCAGACTTGCGGCGGCGCCGTCGCCGCTGGCCTGTCGCTCCGCATCGCACCGGCGCCGCCAGACACCAGCCGCAGCGTCCGCTGGCCGCCTGCGGCGGCACGGCGGTACGCATTGGCCAGGTCCAGCAGCGCGGCCGCCTGGTGCCCCACCTCGTGGAACAATGACGCGGCCAGGCCGGTGCCCACCATGCGCTCGCGCGGCATGCGGATCACCGCCACCGGATTGGCGCCGCCACCGGGCAGGCGCGTCCGCGCCCGCCGGATCGCGCCGCCATGGCCGCGCTCGACATAGCAGATCACCTGCGGCAGGTCGATCGCCACGCCGGGCTGCCGCAGCCCGTCGCGCGCGGCCACGTCCAGCCCCGCCAGCCAGACGCCGGTGCCATGCTGGCTGCGTTGCGTCAGCACTTCGGCAAAGATCTCGAAATGCGTGAGCGCGGCGTGGAAATACAGCTTGAGCATGGCGTAGCGCTGCTGTGCGCGCGCCACCGCGGCGGGTTCAGGCCGCGCGGCGCGCAGCGCGCCGAGGAAGCGCCCGATGCGCCGGCGCAGCTGGTGCCGCGCCGCCTGCATATGGCGCTCGATGGCGCTCATGGCTTCGTCGCTGATATTGGCGGCGGGGACCATCGGCATCTGCAGCGCGTAGGGCAGCTGCGCGTCCAGGCGGGCGCGGATGCCGAGCACCTCCTGTTCCAGCAACCGCAGGGCGTTGGCACAAGCGTTCATGACGGCAGCCTCGGGGTCGTAGCGCGAATGTCGAAGGCGGATGGGGACGGCTCAGAACATCGGCCGAGGCGGTGCCAGGTACAGGATCAGCGCGCGCCCGTTGCGCGAACGCCGCCACTGCCCGCCCATCGGCAGCGCCGCCGCGGCCAGGCCGCCTTGCGCGGCTCCGTTGCCGCACGACGGGCACGACCCCGCGCCGCCATTGGCGTAGCCCGCATACGGACTGCGCACCGCCGCGGCCAGGCTGGCCACCGGCTGCGCCCCGGCAGCGCCGCTGGCCGCCGGCCCGAAGATCGGCGCCGTGCCCATCTGCCGCGCCGCCGCCACGCCGTTCTGCGAAATCGTGCGCATGGCGGGCAACAGCCCCGGCGCCACCTGGCGCGCAGCCTGCAGGAACGCCGCGCGCGCGGCACGCGACGGCGGCACGTTGCGCGGCATGGTCAGCAGATTGCGGGTCGCCTGCTGGCCGATGCGGACCACGCGGCGCGCCACCTCGAATTCGCGGTCCTCGTTGCTCAGGCCCTCGAGCTCCAGACCGAGCGCGCTGCCGGCCATGCTGGCCAGCTTGCCGCCGATCGCGCCGCCCGCCCCGGGCACCACCAGGTTGCCGAGCGCGCTGCCCACCACCGGCAACGCCGCCTTGGCCGCCGAACGCAGGATGCCGCCCAGCGCCTTGCCCGCCGACGACCTGGCAAAGCTGCTGGCGGCGCGCCCCACCGAACGCACCAGGCCGCCCAGGAACTGCTCCATTTCCTGTTCGCTGTTGACGGCCAGCAGCTCGGCCGCCAGTTCCATCTCCTGCATCTCGCCGGAGACCTCTTGCTCGAACTCGTTCTCGAATTCCCCCTCGCCCTCGAATTCGCCTTCGAACTCCGTCGCCATGCCGCCGAGTTCCTGGCCCAGCTCGCCTGCCTCCATCAGCTCCGAGGCCAGCTCCTGTTCGAGCTCGTTGTAGCCGGTGCCCCAACCGCCCGGCCTGGAAGTCCCGATATCGTGCATTTGCAGCTCCTTTCAGGTTAGGTTGGCGAGCCGCAGCGGAACTCGCGTGACCACCTTGTGCACGCGCCGTGCCAGCCCGCGCAGAAGGTCTAAGTCCCTGAAAAGGCAAGATATTGGGAAAGCCCCCGGCGGCCGGCGGCGAACCGCGCTTCGCGCGGCGCCGGCCTGGGGTGCGGGATCAGGCGAAGCGCGCTTCGCTGCCCGGGCGCAGTCTGGAATGCAGGATCGGCGCGACCCTCCCGTCCGGCGCGGCGTGACCTGCCCACGCCTTCACCGGCTTCACGCCGCCTGCTGTCTGCGCAGAAGATGGCGGCAGGGGTCCATGCCCCCGCCGCCGGTCCCGCCTACTTGATGCAGGCTAGGTTCACGGCAAGGCCACCCCAATCGGTAGCCTGGTTGTTGTCGACCTGCACCTGCAGCTTGTCGCCATGGGTAACCGTCCCGGCCAGCGCCTCCTTGCTGCAGTTCTGCAGGCCATTGGTGATCTTGCAGCTCAGGTCGCTGACCTGTGCGAGCACCACCGAAGCCCCGGAACCGCTCACCTTGTGCACCGAGATGTCGAGCGTGCCCTGCACCTTGCCCAGCGTGCTCGCCGTAAGCGTGACGCGCGTGCAATCGTAGGGAATCACGACGCCGAAGTCCGACGGCAGCGCTACCGCCCCGCCGGCGCCGGTCATGGCATAGCGGCCGCGGCTGAGCGTATCCGGCACGTTGAAGTTGCCGTTGTAGACGGTGCCGTTGGCCATGGTCACGCCCGTCGTCGGCCACTTGCCGTCCTGCTTGGGACCGTACATCGTCCACGTGGTGGTGTCGAAGTAGAAGTCGCCGTTCACGCCGATGTCGTCGGTCGGTGCGCCGCTGCCGTAGAGGACATGGCCGCCATTGCCGACCGTGGTGCCGCCGGTGCCGCCGGTGCCGCCGGTGCCGCCGCTGCCGCCCGACTGGCTGACCAGCGAGACCCCTGCCGGCCATACACCGTCTGCCTTGGGCCCGTACAGCGTCCAGGTGCTGGTGTCGAGGTAGTAGTCGCCATTGTTGCCGAGGCTGTTCGCCGGCGCGCCGGTACCCGACAGCACCGTGCCGCCGCTGGGAGGCGGCGTGCCGGTGGCACTGCCGAGCGGCACGCCCGCCGGCCACGTGCCGTTGGCCTTGGGGCCGAACAGCGTCGAGGTCGAGGTGTTGATGTAGTAGTCGCCGTTGTTGCCGACGCTGTCGGTCGGATCGACCGAGCCGGACAGGATGGTGCTCCCCGCCGCACCGGTATTGCCTCCCGGACCCGCGAGCGAGACCCCTGCGGGCCACACGCCATTGGCCTTGGGCCCGAACATCATCCACGTCACGGTGTTCAGGTAGTAGTCCCCGTCCTTGCCGATCTCGGGTCCCGGGTCGGTGGTGCCGGACAGCATGGCACTGGTCGTTGCCGCGGCCGGAGCGGGCGTAGTCGGCGCGGTGGTCGTGCCTGGCGACGTGCCTGTCGAAGTGCCAGGCGACGTGCCCGTTGAAGTGCCCGTTGAAGTGCCCGGGCTCGCAGCGGCGCTGGTAGACGGGGAGTCGCCCCCTCCGCCACCGCCGCAGCCGGCGAGCGTGATGACAAGGCAGGCGAATGGCACGGCGGCCAGCTTGATGTGGGCGTTTTTCATGGGCTCCCCTTCCTCGGACTCTGCGGTCGTAAAGGTCGACGGCTGCGAAGGCGCCATCGATGAACCCAATCTAGTTGGCGGGAATGGAATGGAAAATCCGCTCGAAGGATGACCGAGGTATGTGTCCGGGATGAAACGCTGCGGGCGCTGCGCGCGGGCCCACCGGTGCGCCGCGAGCCCCCAAAGAAAAGCCGGCCATCGCCGATGGCCGGCCCAAGCTCACAGCAGATGGAGAAATGCGGCCCCGCCGCGCATCGCCGCCGCCGGACAGCGCGAGCGCGGGGCCAGCCTCAATTTGCATCAGCGCGATGGCGTCGCCTTCGTCCACCCGGACTCGTCCGTTCGGGGTATGCGGCGCGCCGGCGGGTGGCTCTAGTGTTTCCCTTCCCAATGACTTTGATGAAGGAGGAGACATGGCCAAGGCCGAGAATCTGGTGACGTCGATCCAGGTAGAAATCGAGGCGCCGGCAGCGCTGGTGTGGGAGGTACTGACCGACTTTGCGCGCTACGGCGAATGGAACACGTTCTGTCCCGGGCTGGAGACCACCGGGCGGCTCGGCGACATGGTGCACATGCAGGTGCGCATTCCCGGCACCGACCAGGTGATCCCGGTCAACGAGTACCTGGTAGCGTGGGAACCGGAGCGGCTGCTGTCGTGGGAGCAGCGCCCCACCGACGACAACAAGGACGCCGCGCGGCGCGACCAGTACCTGGTAGCGATCGGCCCGGGACGCAGCCGCTACTTCACCACCGACCTGTTCCTGGGCCTGAATGCCGAGACCATCATGCGCGAGCACGGTGCCTGGGTGAAGCAGGGCTTCGACCAGGTGGCACGCGACGTCAAGGCGCGCGCGGAAGCGCTGCAGGCCCAGCGGCAGGCCAGCCGCAACTGAGCAGGCGGCGCGTGGCCGGCCCGGAGCCCGGGCCGGTCACGGGGTCGGACTCACAGCGTCACTGCGTTACTGCGGCGGGCGCTGGCTCAGCACCACCAGCGCCGCGGCGCCGCGGCTGCGCACGCAGGCGTCATCGCAGCGCTCCAGGACGGCTTCGGCGGAGTGCAGTGTCACCGTGGGCCGATCGTCCTGGCCGGCATCCATCGCCAGCCCCCAGGCCACGCCCATGGCAGCGCCAGCCCCGACCAGGCCTGCCGCCCAACGAAACCCGAGCCGCTTCATCGCTGTCTCCTCCGCTTGCCCTGCTTTTATCCGGGCTATTGAGAGCATCGTAGTCAGCGGCGCGCCGGAGCTCTTCGTCCGAGCAGACTAAGGGGTATCCCGCATCAGCGCGGGGCCGGAAGTGGCGTGGGATCGACAGGAAGCGCGCGCGCCGGACAGCGCCGGCCCGCCTTGATACAGCCGGGCCAGCGCGGCGGCGCTGCCGGATAGCCCTGCGGGCGCCAGATGCATGGCGTGCGCGCCCAGCAGGCCCCACAGGTGTGCCACCAGCAGGCCGGCCAGGTCCGGAGTGGGCAACAGCATCGCGAACGTGACGCGCAGCGACTCGAGGCCGCGCAGCACGCGCTCGCGCAGCGGACACAGTTCGCACGCTTCGCCGCACTTGTGCTGCAGCAGCGCGGCAATCAGGCTGACATGGCGCGCGAGTTCGTCGCCGTGCAGCAAGGCCTGCAATGCCTGCGCCAATGCGTCCGGGCCGGCACCACCCTGCGCCAGCGGCGCGAGCCGCGCGGCGAAGTCGGCTTCGGCGCAGGACAGCAGCGCGCCCAGCAGCTCGGCGCGGGAACGGAAATGCCCGTAGACGGCGCCGCGCGTCATGCCGATGGCACGCGCCACGTCGTCGACGGTGACGCAGTGCAGGCCGCGGTGGCGGATCAGCTGCTGCGCGCTGGCGAGGATGCGTGCGCGCGTGACGGCGGCATCCTCGCGGGTGTGGCGGGCCATCGGCGCGGCGCGCTTACACGAAATGGACGTCGTCCGGGCCCCAGTGGGCGCGCATGCTGCGGATGCGGCCGTCGTCGCCGAAGCTCATGATGTCGGTCACGTCGATGCGCGCCGGCCGCCCTTCCAGGCGCGCATGCACGGCGAAGGTCAGCGCGGCGGCATTGCCATGCGAGCCGCGCGGCGGCGCCACCACCTCCAGCCGCGCGCCCAGCGCGGTGGCGTGCTGGTAGAACGCGAGGATGGCGGGCTTGCCAACGATGGGCTGCGCGCCGACGGGATCTTCCACGGTGGCGTCGTCGGCGTAAAGCGCGGCAACGCCCTGGGCGTCGCCGGCATTGAAGCGCTCGACATAGGCGAGCAGCGTCGCCTTCATCGCGGCGCTATCGGGAGACTGGGGCATGGGATTCTCCGGGTCGTGGGTGTCAGCGTGCGGTGTAGCCGCCGTCGATCACCAGTTCGGCGCCGGTGACGTAGCGTCCCGCGTCGGACACCAGGTACAGGATGCCCGCCGCGATGTCGCGCGGCTGGCCCACCTTGCCCGCGGGCGTAAGTCCGCCCAGGTAGTCGAACAGCCCCTCGCCCTGCCCCGAGGCCTGCGCCACGTGTTCCAGCATCGGCGTGCGGATAAAGCCGGGATGAATCGAATTGGCGCGGATGTTCTTGCCCGCGTACAGCAGCGCGTCGGTCTTGGCCATCATCCGCACCGCCGCCTTCGACGCGTGATACGGCGGCACGTCCGGCCCGCCGGCGATGCCGTACATCGACGACACATTGACGATGGCGCCGCCGCCGGCGCGCTCCATATGCCCGATGGCGTGCTTGGTGCACAGGAAGGTGCCGGTCACGTTCACCGCCATCACCTGCTGCCATTGCTCCAGCGCCAGTTCATGGGTGGGCGCATTGGGTCCCTCGATGCCGGCGTTGTTCACCAGGATGCCAAGGCCGCCGAAGCGCTCGGCGATCTCGGTGAATACGCGCGCCACCTCGTCTTCGCGGGTGACGTCGAGCTTCCAGAACGCGGCCTCGCCGCCGGCCGCGCAGATCGCTTCGGCCGTGGCCTTGCCGTCTGCTTCCAGCACGTCGAGCACGGCCACCCTGGCACCAGCGGCCGCAAGCATGCGCGCGGTCTCGGCGCCGATGCCGCGCGCGGCCCCGGTGATGGCCGCCACCTTGCCACGCAGGCCGAACAGGTCATACGGGTAATCCATGATGTCTCCTTGGTATTTATCGTGTGGGCGCAGGCAATTATGCCGCGCCGCCCGGGGCGGTATCGGCCAGGAAGCCCAGGCATTCGCGGTTGAAATACGCCGCGTGCTCGACCATCACCCAATGCCCGCAGCGATTGATCATGACAAAGCGCGCATCGGCACAGCCGCTCAGCAACTTCGCCGCGCCCGAGGCGGGATTGAACTGGTCCTCGGTGCCCCAGAAGCCCAGCACCGGACAGCGGATCTCGCCCAGCCGCGCGGTCAGGTTGGGCACCTTCATGGTGGCCAGCACCTCGCGCGGCTGCTCGCGGCATACCGCCATGCGCTCGTCGACCAGCGCGTCGGTGACCAGGCTGGCGTCGTGCACCAGCAGTTGCAGCAGCTGGCGCATCGTATCGGGGTTCATGTGGCCGCCGGTAAACAGCGACACCATGCGCTGGATGCCCGGCATCTCGAAATAAGTCTCGCGCTCCTCCACGCCGCCGGGCGCCATCATCACCAGGCGGCTGACATGCTCGGGGTAATCGAGCGCGTACTGCAGCGCGATCGCGCCGCCCAGCGAATTGCCCACCAGCACGCAGCGCGGCAGTTCCAGCGCCAGCAGCTGCTCGCGCAGCGCGGCGACGAAGAAGTCCAGCGTGTATTCGACATCGTCCGGCTTGGACGACAGTCCGTAGCCCGGCAGGTCCACCACCACGGTGCGCAAGCCCGCCGCGGCGAACGCCGGCACGTTGTGGCGGAAGTTGCTGTGCCCGCTCGCGCCTGGTCCGCTGCCGTGGATAAAGACCACCGGCTCGCCGGCGCCGGCGTCCAGGCAGTGCAGGCGCAGCCCCTTGGCGGTAGTGATGAAGCGCCCCACCGGCAGGTTGGGGTGGAGCGAAGCTGGCTTGGTTGACGTGGACGAGGGTGTCGAGGACGTGTGCTGCGAGGTAGCGGACATGAGGGCGTCTCCCTGGGTTTGCCAGCATCTTGCGCAGCGCCACCGCCGCGGGCATCGTTCATTCGGACTACGAGCCGCCGCGCCACTTCTCCTACGATGGGCGCTCCATGCAAAACGGGGCAAGCCCATGACAGGATTCGATTACACCGGCCAGACCGTGCTGGTCACCGGCGGCATGCGCGGCATCGGCCGCGCCATCAGCGAGGCCTTCCTGCGGGCCGGCGCGCAGGTCTTCGTATGCGGCCGTACCGCGCCCGCCGACGACAGCGAGCTGCCGGCCGCGGATGGCCGCAGCGCCCGCTTCATTGCCGCGGACATCCGCGACCTGGAGCAGGCCGAGGCCATGCTGGCGCAGATCGCACAGGCCAGCCCGACGCTGGACGTGGTGGTCCACAACGCCGGCGGCGCGCCGTTCGCCCTGGTTGCCGACGCCTCGCCGCGGCTGCTCGAGTCAGTGATCCGGCTCAACCTGGTGGCGCCGCTGCAGCTGGCCCAGCGCTGCAATGCGCGCATGCAGCAGCAGGCCGGCGGCGGCACCCAGCTGTTCGTGGGCAGCGTCAGTGCACTGCGCCCGTCGCCCGGCACCGCGGCCTACGGCGCCGCCAAGGCGGGCATCCTCAATGCGGTGCGCACGCTCGCAGTGGAATGGGCGCCGCGCGTGCGCGTGGCCGCGGTCAGCCCGGGCATGGTGCTGACCGATACCTCGCAGCAGCAGCATTACGGCGACCCGGCGGCGTTGCGCAGCATGGCGGCGACGGTGCCGCTGGGCCGGCTGGCGCTGCCGGACGACATCGCCGCGGCCTGCCTGTTCCTTGCGTCGCCGCAGGCCTCGTACGTGAGCGGCGCCAATCTCGTCATCGATGGCGGCGGCGAGCGGCCGGTCTTCCTCGAAGCAGCCTCGATCAATCGCACCTGAGCCGCCACCTGAGCCGTTGCCCGTAGGGAAACAGCCTAGTCCGTTCTGCCGATTTGTGCATGGCTCCCCCTCTCTACGCTTCTCGTCCAGGCGAGGGCCGATCGAAGTGCCAGGCAATGAACCAACACCGATTTCACGGGGAGACCACCATGCACCAACCACCACGCGGGCCACAGCAGCGCCGCAACCGGCTGCGGCCCATCGCCGCGGCAGCGGCCCTGACGGCGCTGGCCGCGCTGCTTGCGCAGCCCGCGCAAGCCGGCGACACCATCGACTTCGGCAACGACACCACGCTCGACTACAGCGTCACCGCGTCCTACGGCGCGGCGCTGCGCACCGGCCGCCAGAGCGACGCGCTGCTGAGCCCGGCCAATATCAACGGCGACGACGGCGATCGCAACTTCAAGCGCGGCGACATGACCGCGAACCGCGTCTCGCTGCTGGGCGAGGCGCACCTGAAGCGGGGCGAATTCGGTGCGCTGCTGCGCGGCAGCGTGTTCTACGACTGGGCCTACAGCGGCACCAACTCCAACAACGCGCCCTTCACGGTCAACCACAGCGGGCCGTTCAACCAGTTCACCGAGTCGGCGAAGGACTACCACGAGCACCGCGCGCAGCTGCTCGACGCCTATGTCTACGGCGCCACGCCGATCGGCGGCACGCAGCTGAGCTTCAAGCTGGGCAACCAGGTGGTGGCGTGGGGCGAGAGCCTGTTCTTCGCCAACATCGCCGGCGCGCAAGGGCCCGCAGATGCCACCAAGGCCTTCGTGCCCGGCGCCGAGGTCAAGGACATCCTGCTGCCGGTGCCGCAGGCCTCGCTGCAGCTGCAGGTGACGCCGACGTTCAGCGTGATGGGCTATTACCAGTTCACCTACAAGCCGAACCAGATGTTCGCCCCGGGCAGCTATTTCAGCACCACCGACGTGGTCGGGCCCGGCGCAGAGTTCATCATCGGGCCCGGCTTCAACATCCCGCGCGGCCCGGATATCCGCCCGTCCGACTGGGGCCAGTGGGGTGTCGGCGCCCGCTTCCGCGTGTTCGAGGACACCGAGATCGGGATCTACCAGCTGCGCTACCACGACAAGAACCCGAGCGTGGTCACCTCGCTGTTCCCCACGCTGCAGTACCAGCAGAAGTTCTACGGCGGCATCAACCTGACCGGCGCCAGCTTCTCGACGCAGCTGCTCGGCGCCAACGTCGCCGGTGAAGTCAGCTACAAGGACGGCATACCGATGCTGGTGGACGTGGCGGGGTCGCCCACCGCCTCGCGCGGCAAGGCGCTGCAGGGCAACCTGTCCGCGATCTATTCGGTGGGGCCGACCTTCCTGGCCGATTCGCAGTCGCTGCTGGGCGAAGTCTCGTACCTGCACGTGCTGGACGTGGACCCGGTGATGGGCTTCAGCAAGCTGTCGAACACGCGCAACTCGGCGGCGTTCCAGGTGGGCTGGTCGCTGACCTACAACAATGTGTTCGACGGCTGGGACGTCACCGTGCCGCTGACCTATGCGCAGCAGTTCAGCGGCAGGTCGGCGGTGGCCGGCGCCTTCGGCACGCTGATGGGCTATGGCGACAAGCGCGCCAGCGTCGGGCTGACCTTCAAGTACCTGAACAACCTGGAGCTCAACCTGACCTACGCCGCGTTCATCGGCGGCGCCAATATCGTCAACCGCCCGCTGGCCGATCGCGACTACGTGGCCTTCAACGCCAAGTACTCGTTCTGACCCCTCGTCCCGGTCCGCGCCGCCTGCATGGCCGCGCGGACCGCCCTCTTTTCCGCCATGAATGCCGACCTGATCACCACGCTCAGCAACGAACTCCACCAGGCGCTGGTCACGCGCACGCCGGTGCCGCCGCTCAGCGGGCGCGGCCTGGCGCTGGATGTCAGCGCCGCCTACCGCATCCAGCAGGGCTTTGTCGCCCACCGGCTGGCGGCCGGCGACCGCGTCACCGGCAAGAAGATCGGCGTGACCAGCGCCGCCGTGCAGCAGATGCTGGACGTGCACCAGCCCGACTTCGGCATCCTGCTGCAGAGCATGCACTACGCCGCCGGCCAGCCTATTCCCGCCGCGTCGCTGATACAGCCGCGCGCCGAGGGCGAGATCGCCTTCTTCCTGCGGCGCGACCTGCGCGGCCCGGGCGTGACGCGCGACGACGTGCTCGATGCCACCGAGGCGGTGGCGGCCTGCTTCGAGATCGTCGATTCGCGCATCCGCGACTGGCGCATCCGCATCGAGGACACCGTTGCCGACAACGCCTCGTGCGGCGTCTATGTGCTCGGCGACGAGCGCGTGAGCCCGCATGCGGTGGACCTGGCCGCGTGCGCGATGACGCTCGACAAGAACGGCGAATGCGTCGCCAGCGGCCTGGGCAGGGCCGCGCTGGGCCATCCCGCCGACGCGGTGGCGTGGCTGGCCAACACCCTCGGCAGCTACGGCATTCCCCTGCTGGCCGGCGAGACCATTCTGTCGGGCTCGCTGGCGGCGCTGATTCCCGTGCAGGCGGGCGACCGCCTGTCCATGCATATCACCGGCATCGGCGGCTGCGCCGCCGTGTTCTCCTGACTGTCTGACCCTGCGATCCCAAACACCATGAACAAGATCCGATGCGCCCTGATCGGTCCCGGCAATATCGGCACCGACCTGCTCTACAAGCTGCGCCGCAGCGATATCCTGGAACCGGTCTGGATGGTCGGCGTGGAGCCGACCTCCGAAGGCCTGGCGCGTGCGCGCGAACTGGGGCTGAAGACCACCAGCGACGGCATCGACGGCCTGCTGCCGCACCTTGAGGCCGACGATATCCGCATCGCCTTCGATGCCACCTCGGCCTACGTCCACGCCGAGCACTCGGCCAAGCTGACCGCGCGCGGCGTGCGCGTGATCGACCTGACGCCGGCGGCGATCGGGCCCTTCTGCGTGCCGCCGGTCAACCTCGAGGCCCATATCGGCAGCAACGAGATGAACGTCAACATGGTCACCTGCGGCGGGCAGGCCACCATCCCGATGGTGTATGCGGTATCGCGCGTGCAGCCGGTGGCGTACGGCGAGATCGTGGCGACGGTGTCGTCGCGCTCGGTCGGGCCCGGCACGCGCCGCAATATCGACGAGTTCACCCGCACCACCGCGGGCGCGATCGAGGCCGTGGGCGGCGCGCGCCAGGGCAAGGCCATCATCGTGATCAACCCGGCCGAGCCGCCGCTGATCATGCGCGACACCATCCACTGCCTGACCGAAGACGCGCCCGACGTTGCCGCCATCACCGCGTCGGTACACGACATGATTGCCGAGGTGCGCAAGTACGTGCCCGGCTACACGCTGAAGAACGGCCCGGTGTTCGACGGCAAGCGCGTCTCGATCTTCCTCGAGGTGGAAGGACTGGGCGACTACCTGCCCAAATACGCCGGCAACCTCGACATCATGACCGCCTCGGCCGCCCGCACCGCCGAATGCATCGCCGCCGCCATGCGCGCCGGCAGCCCTGAAACCGCCACTGCCTGAGGAGCCCGGCCATGGCCCAACGCATCACCCTGCACGACATGACCCTGCGCGACGGCATGCACCCGAAGCGCCACCAGATCTCGCTGGAGCAGATGAAAGGCATTGCGCGCGGCCTCGATGCCGCCGGCGTGCCGCTGATCGAAGTCACCCACGGCGATGGCCTGGGCGGCGCCTCGGTCAATTACGGCTTCCCCGCGCACAGCGACGAGGAATACCTGCGCGCGGTGCTGGGCGAACTGAAGCAGGCACGCGTGTCGGCGCTGCTGCTGCCCGGCATCGGCACCGTCGACCACCTGCGCATGGCGCACGAGATCGGCGTGCAGACCATCCGCGTGGCCACGCACTGCACCGAGGCCGATGTCTCGGAACAGCATATCGGCATGGCGCGCAAGCTCGGCATGGATACCGTCGGCTTCCTGATGATGGCGCACATGGCGCCGGTGCAGACGCTGGTGCAGCAAGCGCTGCTGATGGAAAGCTACGGCGCCAACTGCCTGTACATCACCGATTCCGCCGGCCACATGCTGCCGCACGACGTCACCGAGAAGCTCACCGCGGTGCGGCAGGCGCTGCGCCCGGAGACCGAACTGGGCTTCCACGGCCATCACAACCTGGCCATGGGCGTGGCCAATTCGCTCGCCGCGATCGCCTGCGGCGCGACCCGCATCGATGCCGCCGCCGCGGGCCTGGGCGCCGGCGCCGGCAACACGCCGATGGAAGTGCTGGTGGCCGTGTGCGAGCGCATGGGCATCGAGACCGGCGTCGACGTATTCCGCATTGCCGACGTAGCCGAGGACCTGGTGGTGCCGATCATGGACCACCCCATCCGCATCGACCGCGACGCGCTCACGCTGGGCTATGCCGGCGTGTATTCGTCGTTCCTGCTGTTTGCCAAGCGCGCCGAGGCCAAGTACCGCATTCCCGCGCGCGAAATCCTGGTGGAGCTGGGCCGGCAGCGGCTGGTGGGCGGCCAGGAAGACATGATCGAGGACACCGCGATCACGCTGGCGCGCGCGCGCGGCCTGCCCGTCGCGTAAGGACGCTTTCGATCCGGCCCGGCACGCCGGGCACTGCTTTCATCACCCACAAAGAAAGAGGAGACAGGTACCCATGCTCAGACTTCGTGCCCGCCCGCGGCTTGCCGGCTTCGCCATCGCCGCCATGGCACTGGCCGCGGCCAGCCCCGCCCATGCGCTCAATATCCTGCTGACCAATGACGACGGCTGCGCCGCGCCCGGCATCGCCGCGGTGCGCAAGGCCCTGCAGGACGCCGGCCACCGCGTGGTCACGGTCGGCCCCGCCACCAACCAGAGCGGCTCGGGCGCGGCCTATGCCGTGCCCGATGGCCGTACCCGGCTGGTGGTGGACCCGCTCGCCGGCAGCGCCGATACCTTCTGCGTGCACCGGGTCAAGCCCACCTTTGTCGCGGGCAGCGCGCTCAACAGCACCAACCCGGACTATATCGGCAGCGGCTCGCCGGTGGACGCCACCGCCATCGGCCTGAAGATCGTCGCGCCGGAAAGCGGCATGACGCCGGACCTGGTGGTGTCGGGCGCCAACTTCGGCGAGAACCTGTCGGATTCGATCCCGCACTCGGGCACGGTAATGAACGTGCTGTACGCCGCGCGCCGCGGCGTGCCCGGCATCGCGCTGAGCGTGGGGGTGGACTTTGCCGAGGCACGCTCGGGCTTCCCCGGCACCATCGCCGCGTTCCCGAAGGCCGGCGCCTTCCTGGCCCGCGTGGTCGCGACCCTGGAGGCCAGTCGCCCCGCCGGCCAGCCGCTGCTGCCTGTAGCCCACCCGCTCAGCATCAACTACCCGGTCGGCGGCGCCCCGGCCGGCGTGCGCCTGACCGTGCCCGGCACCGTGGATTCCTTTACCACGGCCTACAAGCGCAATGCCGACAACACCGTCTCGATCGACGTGGGCGCGGCCGAGACCGAACCGGCCGCGCTGGCGAATACGGCCGAGACGCCCGCCTTCCTGGCGAAGTACATCACCATCTCGCCGCTCGATGTCGACTTCCGCCCCACGCCGCTGGCGCGCGGGCTGTTCAACCGCTCGCGCCGCGAGCTGGCCAACCTGGCTCCGTGAGCACCGATACCATGGACAAGCAACTTCGACACTGGCGCCACCTCGTGCTCGCATGCGGGGTCGCGGCCGTCGCGGCATGCGGGGATGAGCCGGCGCAGGATGTGAGCGGCACCGCGGCCGTCGGCGCCGCGCTGGCCGGCGCCACCGTGCAGGTGCGCGACACGCAAGGGCAGGTGCGCCACGCCACGGCCGATGCCAGCGGCGCCTTCCGCCTGTCCGGCTTGCCGGACGGCGCGCTGATGGTGCGCTGCGAGGGCGGGCTCGCGCAGGGTGAGCCGAACCGCCAGCGGCTGCACGGCCTGGTGCTGGGCGGGCGCACCGTGAACTGCACGCCGCTGACCGAGCTGGCGCTGTGGAAGCTGACCGGCGGCCCGCCGGCCCAGGCCTTCGACGGCTTCGGCACGGCAAGCGCCAAGGGCCTGTCAGCGCAAGCGCTGGCCGAAGCGGAAAGCGCCGTGCTGGCGGCGCTGGCCGCGGGGGCCGGGGTCGATGTCGACCCTGCCGCCATCCCGCGGGGCTGGCATGACACCCCGCTGCAGGCCGGCAATACCGGCGATGCCCACGATGCCGCGCTGGACGCGCTGCGCGAAGCCATCGCCGACCAGGCCTCGATGGATTTCATGGGCGAGATGGTGGTGCACGGGCTGTGCGTGGCCGACGGGAACTGCGGGTGATGCAGGGGATGCGGGACGCGTGAGAACCACCGTCCCGCAGCGCCGCGGCGGTGGCTCTTTCAGGGCTCCGCCGCCGGCAACATCTCGCATACCGGCAGGCGGAACATGAACTCGCTGCCGCCGCTGCGCCGGTTGCGCACTTCCAGCGTGCCGCCGTGCGCCTCGATGATGGAGCGGCAGATGGCCAGACCCATGCCCATGCCATCGTCCTTGGTGGTGAAGAACGGCTCGAACACCTGGCCCAGCACGTCGTCGGGAATGCCCGCGCCGTGGTCCTGCACGCTGACGACGACGGTGTCCTGCTCGCGGTACGAGGTCACGATCAGCTCGCGCTGCGCGGGCGGGGTCTGCGCCATGGCGTCGAGCGCCTTGGTGATCAGGTTCAGCACCACCTGCTGCAGCTGGACGCGATCGGCTTCGACCACGGCGGCTCCCGCCGCCAGCCGTGCGACGACCCGCACCTCGTGCGCGTCGAGCTCCAGGCGCGCCATCTCCAGCACTTCGCGCAGGACATCGTCGGGATGCAGCGGCGCCAGCACCGCCGGCACCTGCCTGGCCAGCGCGCGCAGCGCACGGATGATGTCGGCGGCGCGCAGCGCGTACTGCTTGATGTCGGTGAAGCCGTCGAGCGCCTCGGCCACTTCCGGCCTGGGCCGGTTCAGCCAGCGCAGGCTGGCGTCGACGGTGGCGACGATGGCGGTGAGCGGCTGGTTCACTTCATGCGCGATCGAGGCGGCCAGGCCGCCCATCACGGTCAGGTGCGAGGTGCGCGCCAGTGCCGAGCTGGCGCTGCGCAGCCGCATTTCGGCGGCGACGCGGCGGTTGCTTTCTTCGATCAGCTGCTGGTACAGGCGCGCGGTCTCGAGCGAGATCGCCACCTGCGGCGCCAGCACCTCGAGTTCGGCGATCCGGGTCGCGTCGAATACCGCCGGCGCCAGGCTGTTTTCCAGGTAGAACACGCCGAACAGGCTGCCGCCGCGCAGCAGCGGCAGGCACAGCACCGAGCGCGGGCCACCGGCAATCGCGCCCTTGGTGCGGATCGACGGCGCATCGACCATGGCGTCGTCCAGCGCCAGCGTCTGCCGGGTGCGCAGCACGCTGTTGAGCACCGCCAGCGGCAGGGCCTGCTCGGTCGGCACCGCGCTGCCGAGCGTCACCGCCACCTTGCCATCTGCCACGCGTGCCGAGGCCTCGATCATGGGCTGCCCGCCGCGCATCAGCAGCAGCAAGCCGTACTGCGCGCCGGCATGGACCACCACATGGGTCATCAGCGTTTCGATCAGCCGGTCCATCACGATCTCGCTGGACAATGCCCTGGCCGCCTTCATGCCCAGCTCCCAGCGCTGCGCGCTGAGCTGGCCGTCGGCGCCGCCGTGCTCGTGCCCCGCCACGTCGCGTTGCGGATCGCGCGCCTCCAGCAGCATCGCCTTGTGGTCGGCGCCCCAGCGCCGGTAGCCGGCATGGGCCAGGCGCCAGTGCTGCGCGGCCGCGGTCGGCAGGCCGCGCGCTTCGCACAGCATGCCGGCCAGCTCGTGCGCGAGCGCCGCCTCATGTACGAAGCCGGCCGCGGCGGCAGCCCCCGCCGCCTGCTCGTAGCCGGTCAGTGCCTGCAGCGGATCGCCGCGCAAGCGCGCCAGCTCCGCGTCGACCAGCGCCAGCTTGCCGCGGAAGGTCAGCGGGTTCAGCGCCGACCAGCGGGCAAAGCAGTCGCGATGCGCGGCCAGCTCGGCCATGACTTCGGCCATGACTTCGGCCATCACGTCGTCCGACGCCGCGCCGGTAGTTGCGTGCGACAGCGCAAGGGCCAGATACAGCCGGCAATCCGCGATGTTGATATGGGCCGGCGCCGACCAGATCAGCGCCTGCGCCTCGCGCAGGCTGCGCACGGCGTGCTGCCACTCCTGCCGGAACACCGCCGCCATGCCGTCGTAGAGCCAGATCCAGAACCGGGTCGGCAGCGAGTTGGCGCGCGCCAGCCGCTGCGCGGCGCTCATCCGGTGCGCGGCCTCGCCCTGCGGTGCGGCTTCGTCGCCGCTGCGCAGCCGGTGCAGGAAATGGTGCTGCGAATACAGGATCAGCTCGATATCCCGGTACTGCACCAGCCGCGTCAGCGCCAGCCCGCGGCCGATCTCCTCCTCCACCAGGCACAGGTGCTCGCCCATGGCGAGCAGGTCGGACGCGATATGGTTGCAGGCATAGCAGGCCATGCCGAGATCGCCGGAAGCCAGGCCCAGCGTGACCGCGCGCTGCGCATGCGCCAGCGCGTAAGACAGTGGCCGGGTCCAGGCGCTGACCTGGTCGACCGCCACCAGCGTGGCGATACGCTCGGCCTCGTAGCCATGGCGGTCGGCCAGGTCCATCGCCGCCAGCCCGTAGGCCAGGCCGTCCTCGTATTCCTCGTACAGGCTGGCGATAAACACCCCGAACCACGACAGCCCATATGGCGATTCCGCGGTGGCGCCGTGTTCCAGCGTCAGCTCCACCATCTTGGCCAGGTGCAGGAAGCTGATGCCATCGCGCACGAACAGCGACGAGATCAGCGTCGACAGCAGCCCCATGATGGTCTGGATGCGGCTGTCTTCGGTCGCGGGCAACCGGCCCAGGCTGTCGATCGCCCGCCGGCCCAGCGCGTGCTTTACCGCGTCATAGGCTGCGCGCATGCGCGCCGGGCTGGGCCCGCGCTCCAGGTGGATATCGAGCAGCGCCAATCCCGACAGCGCGGCGTCGATCGCGCCCTCATAGTCGGAGCGCACGGTCTGCAGGCTGGCCTTGAGCCGATGCACGGCGGCCTTGTCCACCGGCGGCAGGTCGCGCGCGAGCAGCGCGTCGATCTCCTGCGAGGCCGGCTCCAGCCGTGCCTGCGCCAGCAGGCATTCGCAGTGCAGCACGCTGGCGGCGTAGGCCAGCGCGCAGTGCGTGGTCCACCATGACGGCTGCATCAGCGCGAACGCGGCGTCGGTGTAGCGCGTCGCCTGCGCCATCGCCGCGCTGCGCCGGGCGCGCCTGGCCGCGACCAGCAGCACCTGCACGAACGCCACGCGCTGCGGCTCCGGCAGCGGCTGGCCGGCGGCGCGCTCGATCTGGTTGCCGATCTCGAAGGCATGCGCGGCCAGCTCGCCCTGCCAGTGCTGGATCATGATGTCCGCGATGCGCGCATGCGCGGCGGCTCGCTCGCGTGGCGCGATCATGGCGTAGGCGGCTTCCAGCACGCGGTCATGCTGGAATGCGTAGCCGTCGCCGGTCCGTACCAGCAGGCCGGCATCGACGAAGGGGCGCAGCCGCTCGCCGAGCTGCGCCGCGCCGACTTGCGCCACGCACGCGAGCAGGCTTTGCTCGCAGCGTATGCCCACGCAGGCCAGCTGCCTGAGCAGCTCCGTACCCTCCTGCGGGAGCCGCGCGAAGCGGCGTGTCATCAGGTCGGTCACGCTGTCGGTGTAGCGATGCTGCGCGGCGTCGGCCTCGTCCCAGTGCCAGCCGGCGCGCTCGTTGCGGTAGGCCAGCACGCCGTCGTCGACCAGCGCGCGCAGCAACTGGTATGAGAAGAAGGGATTGCCGCCGGTCTTCGCATGCACCAGCTGCGCCAGCGCTTCCACGCGCGGCGCCGGCTCGTTGAGGGCGGCCGCCACCAGTTCGGTCAGTTCCCATACGGCCAGCGGCCGCACGGCGATGCGCGTGACCGGCAGCGCGCCGGCGCGGCTGGCGTGCAGCAGCCACGAGAAGCGCTGCTCGACATCGTTGCCATGGTCGCGATAGGCGGCGATCAGCAGCAGGTTGCCCGGGCGCTGCGTGGTGATGGCTTCGAGCAGCGCAATGGTCGACGCATCGGCCCATTGCAGGTCATCGAAGCACAGCACCAGTGGCGCGCCCTGGTCGGCAAAGGTGGCGAAGGTGGCAAGGATGGCCTGCTGCGCGCGCGCCTGCGCCTGCTGGGCGGGCACCTCCGCCAGCGGCGCGGTGCGTCCCAGCACCTGCTCGGCCTCGGGCACCAGTACGGCAATGGCCCGGCCCTGCCCCGCGAGCGCGCGCAGCCAGCGCTCGCGCACCGGCGCCAGCACGGCTTCGGGCTCGCCCAGCAGCGGCAGCGTCAGCGCACGGATCATCTGCGCGACCGGCGCATACGGAATGTCGAGCTGCAACTGGTCGCTCTTGCCGCTGGCAAAGCGCATGCCGTGCTGCCCCGCCTGGCACGACAGCCACGCCGCCAGCGCCGACTTGCCGGTGCCCGCGGCGCCGGCGATCAGCACCAGCTCGGACTGGCCGCCGTGGCGCACGCGCGCCAGCGCATCGGCGAGCTGCGCGGTTTCACGCGCGCGGCCAAAGAGTTCGCCGGACACGTTCAGCGTCGAGGTCGCGCCTGCGGCATCGAGCCTGAACGGCGCGATCTCGCCGCGTTCGCGCCAGTCCGCCTGGCAGCGCAGCAGGTCGGCAAGCAGCGACATGGCGCCGGCATAGCGGTCAGCCGGGTCCTTGGCCAGCAGCCGGAGCACGATCGCGCCCAGCAACGGCGCCAGGCCGGACGCACGCACATGCGGCGGCACGGGCTCGACGGCGAGATGGGCGTGCTGCCACGCCGCGGGCGAATCCGCCGTGAACGGCAGCGTGCCGGTCAGCATCCGGTAGAAGGTGACGCCGAGCGAATACAGGTCGGAGCGGGCACTGGTGCGCGCCTGGTCGGCGCGGGCCACTTCGGGCGACTGGTATGCCCACGATGCGGGGCCGGGGCGCGGCACCACGGGCGGCATGGCGTCCAGCGCGGTGGCATGGTCGAAGCCGGTCAGGCGCACGCCGGCGCTGTCGTTGGCGCTGTCGTTGGCGCTGTCGTTGGCGCTGTTGTCGTCACTGTCGTCGACGAGCAGGTTGTGCGGCCGGATATCGCCATGCAGCAGGCCGTGCCCATGCGCGCCCGCCAGCGCGCGCGCGCTGCCGATGGCAAGCTCCAGGAAGCGTGCGACGGGAACCGGGGCGTCCCCCAGTGTCGCGGCAAGGGTCGATGCGGGCGCGCCGCCATACACCACCACCATCCGTTCCGCGTTGCGCAGCGTGGCCACCGGCACCGCGGCCCAGTCCGCCTGCAAGCGGGCCGCCAGCCGGGCTTCGTCCTGCAGTGGCCCGCTGTGGGCCGGCGGCGCACTCCTGGCAAAGCAGCGCAGCCCGGTGTCGGGGTCGGACAGTTGCAGGTAACCGATGCCGTCCGACACGTGCAGCACGGTCTGCGCGGCCCGCGCCAGCCAGGCGTCGTCAAAGGCCGGTGCGGGGCTTCGCTGCGCGGGAATGCCAGGCGTCATGGGGGCGGGAATGATGGCAGGCTTGGCGCCACGGCGCACTCAGCCGCCGACCTTGCACAGGCCCAGCTGCTGCGCCATCAGCACCAGCTCGGCAAAGGTGCGCGCCTTCATCTTGCGCATGGCCTGGCCGCGGTGGATCTTCACCGTCACCTCGCTGATGCCGATCTGCGCGGCGATCTGCTTGTTGAGCAGGCCCGCCACCGCCAGGCCCATGACCTCGCCTTCGCGCGGCGTCAGCGACTGGTAGCACGCGCGCAACGACTCGAGCTGGCGCAGTCCGTGGCGCCGCAGCCGGTCTTTCTCCAGCGCGGCGGCGACCGCATCAAGCAGGTCCTGGTCGCGGAACGGCTTGGGCATGAAGTCTTCGGCGCCGGCCTTCATGGCGGCGACCGTCATGGCGATGTCGCCATAGCCGGTCATGAAGATGATGGGGATGTGGACACCCAGCTGCCCCAGCCGCGCCTGCAGGTCGAGTCCGCTCTGACCGCGCAGCCTGACATCGAGCAGCAGGCAGCATGGCGTATCGGGCAAGGGCGTTGCCAGCAGTTCGGCGGCCGAGGCGAACAATGCCACGTTCAGGCCGACCGAGCGGAACAGGTTGCCCAGCGCCCGGCGCAGCGCGGCATCGTCGTCGACCACCAGCACCGTCGCGTCATCGTTCGCACTGGTGTCGGCTGGCTCCAGGCTCGGTGATGTCACGGTCAGATCTCCAGTGCGCTCGAAAAGGTGTTGCGGATTATAACCAGCGGGCATGTCATCGCAAGGAAGGGTACGGGGTCACCGCAGTGATGCACCGGTCACCCATACCATGGTGTTAGTCGCGGGCACGCGCGGCGACAGCGTGTACGCCGCGCACGGCGCACCATGCCCGGGCACGGGCGCCGCGGCCGGTAATACGAACATACGATTTGCGTTGGCGCCGGCACCGACTAGTCTTCCCTCCGGCAGCGCTGCGGTCACGCGACCACGCCGCCCTGCTTCGCCCCCCTACCGGGTGGCGGCCTTGCCTTGAAGCAAGGACCGCACCCGGGCCCAACCCTGTTCCCAAGGAACTGACATCATGTCCAACCCGAAGCTCGAAGTCCTCACCCCGCAGAACAGCCAGCTGATCATCATCGACCACCAGCCGCAGATGGCCTTCGGCGTGCAGTCGATGGACCGGCAGGCCATGAAGAACAACGTGGTCGGCCTGGCCAAGGCGGCCAAGATCTTCAATATCCCGACGACCATCACCACCGTCGAGAGCGAGTCGTTCTCGGGCTTCACCTATCCGGAACTGCTGGACGTGTTCCCGGAGCAGAAGACCCTGGAGCGCACCTCGATGAATTCGTGGGACGACCAGAAGGTGCGCGACGCGCTCAAGGCCAACGGCCGCAACAAGGTCATCGTCGCCGGCCTGTGGACCGAGGTCTGCAACACCACCTTCGCGCTGTGTGCCATGCTGGAAGGCAACTACGAGATCTACATGGTGGCCGACGCTTCGGGCGGCACCAGCAAGGAAGCGCACGACTACGCCATGCAGCGCATGGTGCAGGCCGGCGCCGTGCCGGTGACGTGGCAGCAGGTGCTGCTGGAATGGCAGCGCGACTGGGCCCAGCGCGACACGTATGACGCCGTGATGAAGCTGGTCAAGGAGCATTCGGGGGCCTACGGCATGGGCGTCGACTATGCCTACACCATGGTCCACAAGGCCCCGCAACGCACCGCCACGCCGCACGAGTCGATCGCGCCGGTGCCGGCCCGCTAAGCCTGGCGATCTCGTCGCCCCCTGTCGTCCTCCTCCATCGCAAAGGTGAATCATGAGCTTTATTACTACCCAAGACGGTACCCGGATCTTCTACAAGGACTGGGGCTCGGGCCGCCCGGTCGTGTTCTCGCACGGCTGGCCGCTCAATGCCGACGCCTGGGACGCGCAACTGCTGTTCCTGGTGCAGCAGGGCTTTCGCGTGATCGCCCATGACCGCCGCGGCCATGGCCGCTCGGACCAGCCCGCGCGGGGCAACGACATGGACACCTATGCCGACGACCTGGCGGCGTTGCTGGATGCACTGGACCTGCAGGATGCGACGCTGGTGGGCCACTCCACCGGCGGCGGCGAGGTGGCGCACTACATCGGCCGCCATGGCACCAAACGCGTGGCCAAGGCGGTGCTGATCGGCGCGGTGCCGCCGGTGATGCTGAAGACCACGGCCTACCCCAACGGCCTGCCGATGGCGGTGTTCGACGGCATCCGCAAGGGCGTCGCCGACAACCGCTCGCAGTTCTACCAGGACCTGGCGGTGCCGTTCTTCGGCTTTAACCGCGACGGCGCCAAGGTTTCGCAGGGCACCATCGACGCGTTCTGGGCGCAGGGCATGGCCGGCGGCATCGTCGGCCAGTACGCCTGCATCCGGGAATTCTCGGAGGTGGACTACACCGAGGACCTGAAGAAAATCGATGTGCCGACGCTGATCCTGCATGGCGACGACGACCAGATCGTGCCCATCGGCAATTCGGCGCGGCTGTCGGCCGAGATCGTGAAGGACGCCACCCTGAAGGTCTACCCGGGTGCTTCGCACGGCATGTGCGTGATCAACGCCGACCAGGTCAATGCCGACCTGCTGGCCTTCCTGAACGCCTGAGCTTATGTCAGTCACCCGCCGGCAATTCATCGCCTCCGCCGCCGCGCTCGGCGCGGCCGCCTCCTCGGAGATCTTCGCCATGTCACCAGGCACCCCCGACCTCATCCTCGTCAACGGCAAGTTCGCCACGCTCGACAAGTCCAACCCGCAGGCCGATGCCGTGGCCGTGCGCGACGGACGCTTTGTCGGCGTCGGCACGCGCCAGGACATCATGAAGCTGGCCGGGGCGCAGACGAAGGTCATCGACCTGAATGGCCGGCGGGCCATTCCCGGGCTGATCGACAGCCACATGCATATCATCCGCGGCGGCCTGAACTACAACATGGAGCTGCGCTGGGACGGCGTGCGCTCGCTGGCCGATGCGATGCGGATGCTGAAGGACCAGGTGGCGCGCACCCCCGCGCCGCAATGGGTGCGCGTGGTGGGCGGCTTCACCGAGCACCAGTTCGCCGAGAAGCGCCTGCCCACCATCGAGGAACTGAACGCCGTGGCGCCCGATACGCCGGTGTTCATCCTGCACCTGTACGACCGCGCCATCCTGAACGGCGCCGCGCTGCGCGCGGTGGGCTACAACAAGGACACGCCCAATCCGCCGGGCGGCGAGATCATGCGCGATGCGCGCGGCAACCCCACCGGCCTGCTGCTGGCCAAGCCCAACGCGACTATCCTGTACGCGACGCTGGCAAAGGGCCCGAAGCTGCCGCCGGAGTACCAGAAGAACTCGACCCGCCATTTCATGCGCGAGGTGAACCGGCTTGGCGTCACCGGCGTGATCGATGCGGGCGGCGGCTACCAGAACTACCCCGAGGACTACAGCATCATCGAGGAACTGCACAAGGAAGGCCAGCTGACGGTGCGGCTCGCCTACAACCTGTTTACGCAGAAGCCCAAGGAAGAGCTCAACGACTTCAAGTCCTGGAGCTCCCAGGTCAGGCCCGGCCAGGGCGACGACCTCTACCGCCACAACGGCGCCGGCGAGATGCTGGTCTACACCGCCGCCGACTTCGAGGATTTCCGCGTCGAGCGCCCCGAGATGGCGCCGTCGATGGAAGCCGACCTCGAGCCGGTGATCCGCCTGCTGGCGGAAAAGCGCTGGCCGTGGCGGATGCATGCCACCTATGACCAGACCATCTCGCGCGCGCTCGACGTCTACGAGAAGGTCGCCAAAGAGGTCCCGTTCGATGGCCTGAACTGGTTCTTCGACCACGCCGAGACCATTTCCGACCGCAATATCGACCGCATTGCCGCGCTGGGCGGCGGCATCGCCGTGCAGCACCGCATGGCGTACCAGGGCGAGTATTTCGTCGAGCGCTACGGCGCGCGCGCGGCCGAAGCGACGCCGCCGGTGAAGAAGATGCTGGAGAAAGGCGTCAAGGTCGGCGCCGGCACCGACGCCACGCGCGTGGCCTCGTACAACCCGTGGGTGTCGCTGTACTGGCTGACCACCGGCAAGACCGTGGGCGGCATGCCGATGTACCCGCAGGCCAACCTGCTCGACCGCGAGACCGCGCTGCGGCTGTGGACCGAGGCCAATACCTGGTTCTCGTCCGAAGTAGGCAAGAAGGGCCAGATCAAGGTAGGCCAGCTTGCCGACCTGGCGGTGCTGTCGGCCGATTACTTCAGCGTGCCGGGCGACGAGATCCAGGACATCGCCTCGGTGCTGACCATCCTCGGCGGCAAGGTGGTCTATGGCGACGGCGACTTCGGCAAGCTGTCGCCGCAGATTCCGCCGGCGATGCCGGACTGGTCGCCGGTGCGGCATGTGGGCGGCTACCAGCCGCGGCCGCAGGCACGCAAGCTGGCCATGAACACCGCGTGCGGATGCGCCAGCAGCTGCGGCGTGCACGGACACGCGCATGCCAGGGCCTGGACCGCGAGCGTGCCGACCGCGGACGAAAGCACCTTCTGGGGCGCACTCGGCTGTTCGTGCTGGGCGTTCTGATCCCAGCCACTTCCCCAACGCCCCACCCGGAGACCGGCCATGCCTGAACCGACTACCACGCTGACGCCGGCTTCCTCCGGCGCAGCCACACTCCCCATGCCGCGCTGGCTGCACTGGCTCGCGCTGCTGCTGCTGTGCGCGGCCTACCTGCAGGGCGGCCTGGTCAAGCTGGCCGACTTCCGCGGCGCGATCGCCGAGATGCAGCACTTCGGCCTGGCGCCGGCGGCGCCGATGGCGATCGCGACCATCGTGCTGGAGCTGGGCGCGTGCGCCATGATCCTGCTCGGCTGGCGCCGCTGGCTGGGAGCCCTGGCGCTGGCGGCGTTCACGCTGGCCGCGACCTTCGTCGCCAACCGCTTCTGGCAGGCACCGCCCGAGGCCAGGTTCATGATGGCCAACGCCTTCTTCGAACACCTGGGACTGGTGGGCGGCTTCCTGCTGGTGGCCTGGCACGACCTGCGCGAACGCGCGCGGCGCACGCTTGCTGCGCAGGCGAACCGGTGACCCGCATGGCAGAACAAGCACTCCGCCCCCCGCCCACGCCCGCCGGTGGCGGCACCTTCGCGCCGCTGGCGCAGGCCACCTTCGCGGTGCTGTGGGCCGCGACCATCCTCGGCAACATCGGCAGCTTCATGCGCGACGTGGCCAGCGCGTGGCTGGCCACCGACCTCTCCACCTCGCCCGCCGCGGTCGCCACGATCCAGGCCGCGGCCACGCTGCCGGTGTTCCTGCTGGCGATCCCGGCCGGCGTGCTGTCCGACATCCTCGACCGCCGGCGCTTCCTGATCGCGGTGCAGGTGGGGCTGGCCATGGTCAGCGGCACGCTGATGGTGCTGGCCTGGCGCCAGGCGCTGACGATCGAGATCCTGATCGGCATGGCCTTCCTCGGCGGCATCGGCGCGGCAATGATGGGCCCGACCTGGCAATCGATCGTGCCGGAACTGGTGCCGCAGCAGGAGCTCAAGCGCGCGGTCGCGCTCAATGCGCTGGGCGTCAATATCGCGCGCGCGATCGGCCCGGCCGCCGGCGGCCTGCTGCTGGCGGCGTTCGGCGCGGCCACGACCTATGGCGTGGACCTGGTCAGCTATGTCTTCGTGATCGCCGCGCTGCTGTGGTGGAAGCGCCCGCAGCGCGCCGCCGACCCGTTGCGCGAGCATTTCCTGGGCGCGTTCCGCGCGGGGCTGCGCTTTACCCGCGCGCACAGCAAGCTGCATATCGTGCTGGCGCGCGCGGCCGTGCACTTCGCCTTCGGCAGCAGCATCTGGGCCTTGTTGCCGCTGGTGGCGAAGCAGCTGCTGCAGGGCGGCGCCAGCCTCTATGGCGTGCTGCTGGGCGCGGTCGGCCTCGGCGCGATCCTCGGCGCGCTGGTGATGCCGCGGCTGCAGCGGCGCCTCGACGCCGACGGCCTGGTGCTGCTGTCGGCCATCGTCACCGCCGTGGTGATGGCGGCGCTGTGCATCGCGCCGCCGGTGTGGGTGGCGCTGCCGCTGCTGCTGTTCCTTGGCGCCGCCTGGATCACCGCACTGACGACGCTGGGCGGCGTGGCGCAGGCGATCCTGCCCAACTGGGTGCGCGGCCGCGCGCTGGCGGTCTACCAGATGGTGTTCAACGGCGCGATGGCGGCGGGCAGCCTGGTGTGGGGCTTCGTGGCCCAGGCGCTGGGCATCTCCGGCGGGCTGCTGGTCGCCGCCGGCGGGCTGCTGGCCGCGGCGCTGCTGCTGCATCGGCTGCGCCTGCCGCGTGGCGAGGAAGACCTCGCACCGGCCCAGCACTGGCCGGAGCCGGAGGGCGCCGACGAGATCGCGCATGACCGCGGACCGGTGATGATCCTGATCGAATATTGCGTCCGCGCGGAAGACCGCGATGCCTTCCTGCGCGCGGTGCACAAGCTCTCGGAAGAACGGCTGCGCGACGGTGCCTTCAACTGGGGCGTGATGGAAGACCCGGCCGATCCGGAACTGCTGACCGAATGGTTCCTGGTCGAATCCTGGGCCGAGCACCTGCGCCAGCACCGCCGCGTGCCGCATGCCGATGCCGACCTGCAGCGCGAGATCACGCGCTTCCATGCGCGCGAGACGCCGCCGCGCGTGCGGCACCTGCTGGGCGTGGGCCTGCCGCCCGCGCCGTCGGCGACGCGCTGATTCGCCAACCTCGTCAGGAATCCGATTCCATGAAGCTCTACCTTGTCTCCCTGGCCGCCGGCATCCTCGTCGGCATCATTTACGCACTGATGCAGGTCCGCTCGCCGGCGCCGCCGGTGGTGGCGCTGGTCGGCCTGCTTGGCATGCTGATCGGCGAACAGGTGGTGCCGCCGATCAAGCGCATGCTTGCCGGCGAACCGGTGACGGCCGCGTGGTTCCACGCCGAGTGCATGCCCAAGATCACCGGAACCCCGGGTCCGACCCTGAACGCCGCCAGCAAGCCGCCCGCCGACGATGCCGCGAACTAGCCCGGCCCGTTGCGCGCTGCTGGGCACGTGCTGCGCCGTGCTGTGCGCGCCTGCGCTGGCGGCCGGCAGCGTCACCGTCTACGGCCGCCTGAACACGTCCCTCGAGTACAGCCGTGCCAGCACCGCGACCGACGGCACCGCCCTCGGCAGTGTCGTGCGCCTGAACAACAACCGCTCGGTATTCGGCCTGCGCGGCGAAGAAGACCTGGGCGGCGCGCTCAAGGCCGTGTGGCAGATCGAAAGCGCACTGTCGCTCGATTCCGGCCAGGGCCAGATCGCCAGCCGCAATTCGCGCATCGGCCTGCAGGGCAGCCATGGCCTGCTGTTCCTGGGCCACTGGCACACGCCTTACACCGAGGCGACCATGGGCTACGACCCGTACTATCCGACCACCGCCGGCTATATGGCGCTGATCGGCAACGGCTCGGCCTCGAGCACCGACAATGTCGAGAACACCAGCTCGTTCGACCGGCGCCAGAAGAACATCGTGCAGTACCGCACGCCGCCCTGGGCCGGCGTCAGCCTGTGGCTGGGCTGGGGCTTGCCGGAGGAGAAGACCACCGTCGCGCGCAATCCCGCGCTGTACTCGGTGGCGGCGGTCTATGAGCGCGGCCCGCTCAACGCGACCCTGGCCTGGGAACGCCACCAGCACTACCAGGCCGCCGGCCGCAACGACGACGCACTCAAGGCCGGCGTGGCGTGGCAGCTGCTGCCCGGCACGCGCCTGGCCGCGGTGGTCGAACACCTGCACTACCGCACCGATACCGGCGACCTGCAGCGCAATGCGTACTACGCCTCGCTGGTGCAGCAGATCGGGACCGGCAGCGTGCGCATCGGCGTGGCCTATGCGGCGAACGGCACCGGATCGTCGACGGATACCATCGGCTTCTTCCGCAGCGGCGCGCAAACCCACGCCACGCAGTTCACGGTCGGCTACGACTATCCGCTGTCGCGGCGCACCGCGCTGTATGCCTACTACAGCCGCATCGACAATGCCGACAACGCGATCTACGACTTCGCCATCAACGATCTCGGCGTCCGCGCCGGCGCCGATCCGCAGACGTTTGCGCTGGGGCTGCGGCACACCTTCTAGTGCCGCCCACGCAGCAAGGGGGCGTGCGTGACCCCTGCCACCGCGCACGCCTGTTCGAGGAGTTCGCGTGAATGCCACGCCCGTGATTGCCATCGTCGACGACGACGCCGCCGTGCGGCAGGCCATGGGGCGGCTGCTGCGCGCCTTCGACCTGGCCGTGGAGCTCTACCCCGGCGCGGCGGAGCTGCTGGCGTCGCCGTCGCTCGACGGCATCGACTGCGTGATCGCGGACGTGCAGATGCCGGGCATGAACGGCTTCGCGCTCTGCGCCGCGCTGCGCGCGCGCGGCCTGCGCATGCCGGTGATCTTCATGACGGCCTTCGACAAGCAGGGCTATGAAGCGCGCGCGCAGGCGGCAGGGGCGGCGTGCTTTATCGGCAAGCCGTTCGAGGATACCGAGATCATCCGGTGTATCGAGCACGCGCTGGGGCTGCCGGGCCACACGCGGTAGGCCGCTCACGCATCTCGATGCGCCATCGCTGCTCCGGCAGCCATCCTGGTGGTGCCGGTGCCCCGCTACGCTATGTCGCCTGGCTGGATCCAGCGGCTGTCGCGGCGCGCTCGCCCCTGCCGTGCGTGGCGAGCCAGCAAAGGATGGACCCCGCGACCACCATCGCCGCCCCCTTCCAGAACGCGAAGGACAGCGGCGCATGCAGCAGCGCCGCGGCCAGGGCGGCCGACAGCACCGGAATGAAATACGATGCACCGGCGAGCACGGTCACGTTGCCGTGCAGGATGCCGACGTTCCACGCCGCATAACCGAAGCCCATCGCGCAGGCCGCCAGGGCCAGGTAGACCACGCCCGCAACGCTGAACGCCATCGCTTCGCCGCCGGTGAACAGGTACTTGGCCCACAACGCGAGCGCGGTCAGCATGAAGAACAGCGTGACGGCGTTCTTGCCCTGGGCGATGCGGGCCGTGACGGTGCAATAGCCGGCCCAGATGACCGCGCCCGCGAAGGCCAGTCCGTAGCTGAGCGGGTTGTCGCGCACGTTGGCCGCCATGCCCGCCACATCCAGTCCCTGATCGCCGCCCAGTACCTGGCAGATCCCCAGGATAGCCACCAGCAATCCCGGCACGATCAGCCAGCCGGCCCGCTGCCGGTTGAACAGGATGGCGGCCAGCAAGGTGAAGCTGGGCCACAGGTAGTTGACCATGGCTACTTCGATCGCCTGCCTGCCGCTGTTGGCGTAGCCGATCGATAGCGACAGGCACAGCTCGTACGACACGAACAGCACGCTGCCCCAGACCAGGTAGGCGCGGGGCAATGCCCGCAGCCGGACGTGGCCCACCGAGACCCACAGCAGCACGGAGGCAACCGTGTACATCAGCGCGGCACCGCCCGTCGCGCCGAAGCTCTCGCTGACGCCGCGGATCAGGCCGACAATCGAGCTCCACAGGAGCACCGCGACGAGCCCGACCAGCGTTGCCTGTTTTCTTTGCATGCCTGCCATTTGTTTTAGCTATCGATGAGAGCGGACGGGGCCATACTTTACTCGACCCGCGCCGGCACATCGATCCCGATCGGCCTGCCCGCAGGTCGCCGCAAAACGCCAGACTCGATCACGTACCCCGCTAGAATGCAGCAAGAGACCCGCGTCGCGCGTTGGTCTGCCCCCCGGAGCCGGCATGGAACCCCTCTCTTTTGAATTCGTCACCGTCGAGGAAGCCAAGAAGATCCTGGACGGCGAGCCGCCGGTGCAGGCCGCGCCGGACTGGAGCGAGCTGCGGCGTGCGCCGTCGCCAGAGGATGCGGCGCTCTCGGACGTGGCCATGCGCTGGCTGGTGTCGCTGCCGGCCGGGGCGCGCCCGCTGGTGCTGTGCCGCCGCTATCCGCGCATCGGCAACCAGCTGGCGGCGCTGTCCGCCAATCCGGCCGCGCTGCATGCCTTCCTGGTCGAGCTGCTGATCGACAAGCGCGGCGGGCGGCAGGGTTTTCCGGAGGGCATCGCGCTGGAGCTTTCGCGCCTGCATGAATACGTGGTGCAGCAACTGCCCGGCGCCAACGAGGCGCCGGGGTGGCCGGACCTGACCGACTGAAACGCGCGACTGACTAGATCACCAGCTCGATCACGAACGGCCCCTTGCGCGCATTGGCCATGCGGAACAGGTCGGCAAAGCGCTCCATGTCGGTGGCCTGCGCGCCTTCCACGCCCATGCCGCCGGCCAGCTTGACCCAGTCCAGGTCCGGGTTGCCGATGTCGAGCATGTCCAGCGCGGTCTTGCCCGGGTTGGCGCCGACGCCGGCCAGTTCGCCCAGCAGGATGGCGTACTTGCGGTTGGCCAGCACCACCACGGTCACGTCGAGCTGTTCGCGCGCCATGGTCCACAGCGATTGCAGGGTGTACATGGCCGAGCCGTCGGCCTGCAGCGCCACCACGCGCCGGCCGGGCGCCGCGACGGCCGCGCCGAGCGCCAGCGGCAGGCCAGCGCCGATGGCGCCGCCGGTCAGCTGCAGCCAGTCGTGCGGTGCCGCGTGCACCGTGCCGGGATAGAACGCACGGCCGAAGCTGACGCTCTCTTCCACCACGATGGCCTGCTCGGGCAGCAGCGCGGTGAGCGTGCGCGCCACCGCCTCGGAGGTGACCGCGCCGCGCGCGGGCTCCACCGGCGCGGGCGCGGCGGCGGCGGGCAGTTGCGCCTGGCGCGCGCCGAGTGCATCGGCCAGCCGCGCCAGCGCTTCGGCCAGGTCTTCTTCCGGGCGGGCCAGCACATGCACCGCGGCGTCCTCCGGATACGGGCGCGGCGACTTGCCCGGGTAGGCGAAGAAGGTCACCGGTGCCGGCGCGCCGACCAGGATCACGTTGCGGATGCCGGCCAGCTTGTCGCGCGCGGCATCGCCGGAATACGGCACGCGGTCCAGCGCCAGGCGCCCGCGCCCGCGCGCCACGCGCGCATTGGACATGGGCGAAATCAGCCGCGCGCCGGTGGCTGCGGCAATGCGGTGCGCGTCGGCAAGCGGCGCCTCGCGCAGCGCGCTGCCGGCCAGCACGATCAGCGTCGGCTGGCCCGAGCGCAGCACGCGCGCAGCCTGCTGCACGGCGTCCGGCGAGACCCTGGGAACCGGCAGCGGAGGCAACGGTGCCGCCACCACGCCGCCCGCATCCCAGCACACGTCGGACGGCAGGATCAGGCTGGCGACGCCGCCCGGCGCGGTGCAGGCAGCCTGCACCGCGGCCGAGGCATCGGCCCCCACCGAAGCCGCCCGCGTGGCGGTGCGCGTCCACACCGAGACCGGCCGGGCCCAGCCTTCGGTATCGGCGGTGAGCGGCGCGTCCAGCGGCCGGTGATAGGTGGCCTGGTCGCCGATGAGGTTGACCACCGGCGTCTGCGCGCGGCGCGCGTTGTGCAGGTTGGCCAGCCCGTTGGCCAGCCCGGGGCCGCAATGCAGCAGCGTGGCGGCGGGCTTGCCGGCCATGCGCGCGTAGCCGTCGGCCGCGCCGGTGACCACGCCCTCGAACAGCCCCAGCACGCAGCGCATGCCGGGAATGCGGTCCAGCGCCGCGACGAAATGCATCTCGCTGGTGCCGGGGTTGGCAAAGCAGGTGTCCACGCCATTGGCCAGCAGGGTCTTGACCAGGCTCTCGGCGCCGTTCATCGGTTGTGCGTTGTCCATCAGGGGTCCGGTGGTTGGAGGGTTGGCTTGGGGCCGGTCAGTCATGCCGGATGCGGGCGCGCGGCCAGCAGGTCGAAATCCAGGCAGACGAACTCGGTCGGGAATTCAATGCGGGCGAAATAGACGATGCGCTCGGCGCCCGCCGCGGTGGCCGACGGCACGCAGGCAAAGCGGCGCAGCTCGGCCACCGGCGCACCCACCGCCAGTGCCAGCGCGGCCGCCGATTCGGCGCCGGCCGCGACGATCGACAGCCGCTGCCGCGCCGTGCTGACCGACAGGCCGGGAAAGCGGTCGAGCACCGGCACCGACGCGCCGTGGCGGAAGGCCTCGGGGTCGCGCGCGAACACATCCGCGTCGATATAGACCTCGCCCACGGCGAAGGGGCTTCCGTCGAGGCGGTGCAGCCGGCGCAGGAAGTGGTAGGCCGGTGCGCGTGCGCCGCTGCAGGGCATGCCCAGATCCTCGGGCAGCGGCACCTTGCCGGCCGACTCGACCATGGCTTCGGTATCGAGCTGCGCGCCGACGGCGACGGCCTCGTCCCAGCTGGTCGACAGCGACACCTGACGCCGCGCCTGGCACGGCGCCTTGACGAAGGTGCCGCGCCCGCGCGAGCGCTCCAGCAGCCCTTCTTCGTCGAGCATCGACAGCGCATGGTGCATGGTCATGCGCGCCACGCCGTACTGGCGGCACAGCTGCTCCAGCGACGGTATGCGCGCCCCCTGGCGCCACGCGCCGCTTTCGATCTGGCGGCGAAAGATGGTGGCCAGCTGCAGGTAGACCGGCTGGCGGCTGCGGGACAGCAGTTCGCTGGAAAGAGGTTCCGGCATGGACGGGAGCCCGGTGCCGGGCAGATTGCGGCGCCGGCGGATGCCGGCGGGTGGTGGGGGGACAGTATAAAAAGTCTATATATGTAGACTACTAGGGTTTACCTTGGCTCCTTTGGCTTTTGAGCCGTCTGGCCCCAAAAAAAAGCGCCCGCAGGCGCTTTGCAAGACCGTTGTACGGCGTCTTACCACCGCACATCCCGTTCCCATGCCTTCATCTCTTCCTCGGCCTGCTCCTTGGTGTAGCCATAGCGCTCCTGGATGCGGCCGGCGAGCTGGTCGCGCTTGCCGTTGATCTGCGTGATGTCGTCGTCGGTCAGCTTGCCCCACTTCTCCTTGACCTTGCCCTTGGCTTGTTCCCACTTGCCTTCGATCTGATCCCAGTTCATCGCTTGCTCCTTGATGTCATGGCAAGGGGGCGCGGCAGCGTCCCCTTGCGAGTGGTGCGGTGTACGACCCGCCCCCGCGGGGCAGGCCGTGCTGAAGCGGCTTACTTGCCGTACTTGGCCTTCACGTCGGCCTGGCACTTGTCCTTGGACTCGCCGGACAGTGCGTCGCAGCGTTCCTTGTCGGCCTTGTAGGCGGCGTCGGTGGTGTCCTTCTTCGCATCGGCGCGGGCTTCCGCCACGTCGGCGCGCGAACCGGTCGCGGCGGCCTTGTCGACCTTGGCGGCGGTCAGGGCTTTTTCATGTGCGGCCTTGGCGTCCTTCTTGCAGACGTCCTTGTCGTTGCCCTTCTTGTCGTCGCACATTTCCTTGGCGACGTCATAGTCGCGGTCGGCCTTGGTCTTCTCGGCCTTGGCCATGGACTTTTGCGTGCCGTCGCGGCGGGCCTCGGCCTGGGCCTTGGCAACATCGCGGTCGCGCTTGGCCTCGGCCTTGCAGACGTCCTTGGCGTTGTCCTTCATGCCGTCGCACTTGGCGGAGGCAGCCTTGTAGTCCGCGTCGGCCTGCTTCACCGCGGCGTCATAGTCGGCCCTTGCGCCGGTTGCAGCCGTTCCGGCCGTCGTTGCCGGTGCCGTCGTCTGCGCCAGGGCAAAGCCTGCCGGGGCGGCAACCATCATCGAACACACTGCTGCGGTCAGCCATTTCTTCATCATGTCGAGCTCCTTTCCGGGTGATTGCGTAAGGGTACGCATGAGAGGCCGGCGGCTATGCTGCTGGCCATGCCGTATGTACAGAGTAGGCCCGGGGGGATGGGGTCAGCAGGCGTTCGGCTCCGAAAGGAACGTCAGACTATTCCGACATAGATTCGCGCGCTGCACATGCCTGGCGATACCGGCTTGCGCCGGGCTTGTGGATTGCGCCTCGCCATGAAAAACGCCGCCCACTGCGGGGCGGCGCCGCGCATCGCCATGTCTGCGATGCCAGACAGGCTGCGCGAGGCAAGGGCTCTCGCGCGGCGCTGTCATCAGCCTGAAATCGAAGGCGTGATCCGGTTCTCGTCGGGCGCCGCGCCCTCCTCGTCCGGCCAGTTCCGGCCCACCATCCATTCATAGAGCGTCGGCAGCACGATCAGCGTCAGCACGGTCGCGGTGATCAGCCCGCCGATGATCACGATGGCCAGCGGACGCTGCGTCTCCGAGCCGATGGCGCGCGAGACCGCCATCGGGAACAGGCCCAGCATAGCCAGCAGCGCCGTCATCAGCACCGTGCGCAACCGGTCCATCGACCCGGTCAGCACGGCCTGGCGCACCGGCATGCCCTCTTCGCGCAGCTGGTTGAAGTAGGTCACCATCACCACACCGTTGAGCACCGCCTGGCCGAACAGCGCGATAAAGCCGATCGCCGCCGACACCGACAGCGGGATGCCGGTCAGCAGCAGCGCAAACACGCCGCCGATCAGCGCGAACGGGATATTCGAGATGATCAGCGTGGCGCTCTTGAACGACTTGAACGCATTGAACAGCAGCAGGAAGATCACCAGCACCGACAGCGGCACCACGATCGACAGCCGCGCCATGGCGCGCTCCTGGTTCTCGAACTCGCCCGACCAGCTGATCTTGACGTCGTCGGCCCTGACATTCTTTGCCACCAGCTTCTGCATGTCCTTGACCACGCTGCCCATGTCGCGGTCATGGATGAAGATGCCGATCGAGGTGGTGCGCTGGCCGTTCTCGCGGCTGATGTTCATGGCGCCGGAGGCCGCGCGGAAGCTCACCAGCTGCGACAGCGGCACCTGCGCGCCGTCGGCGGTCTGCATGAAGATATTGGGCAGGTTGGGCAGCGCGCGTTCCGACGGCTTCAGGCGCACCGCCACGCTGAAGTGCTTCTCGCCCTCCCACAGCTCGGTCGCGGCCTTGCCGGCCAGCGCGGTTTCCATCAGGTCCTGCACGTCGGCCACGTTGATGCCGTAGCGCGCGGCCTGGGCGCGGTCGAATTCCAGCACGTACTGCGGCAGCTCGCCGTCGCGGTCGATAAAGGCGCGCATCACGCCCTTGACCGACTGCACGTTGGCCAGGATCTGGTCGGCCACCTTCTTGTTCTGCTCGAGGCTGTCGCTCTGCACCTTGATCACGATCTGGCCCTTGATCTGCGAGATGCTCTCGAGGATGTTGTCGCGCACCGGCTGCGAGAAATTGGGCTCGATGCCGGGCAGCCGGCGCAGGTTGCGGTCGATCTCGCCGATGATGGCGCGCTTGTCCAGGCCGGGGCGCCACTGCTTCTCGGGCTTGAGGTCGACCAGGATCTCGACGGTGTTGATCAGCTTGGGATCGGTGCCGTCGTCGGGGCGGCCCACCTTGGAGATGGTGGTATTGACCTCCGGCGTCCGGCGGATCACGCTGCGCAGCCGCCGCGCCTGGTCGCGCGCCTCGTCGATCGAGACCGAGGCCGGCAGGTCGAAGCTGACCCACATCGAGCCCTCGTCCAGCTCGGGCAGGAACTCGCTGCCGAGGAACTTGCCCGCCCCCACGGTCACCACCAGCAAGCCCAGCGCCGCGCCCACCACCAGCTTCTTGTGGTCCAGCGCCCAGGCCAGCATCGGTTCGTAGAGCCGCTTGCAGTGGCGCACCAGGAAGTTGTCGTCGTGCGCGATGTTCTTCCTGAGCAGCAGGTGGCACAGCAGCGGCACCAGCGTCAGCGACAGGATCAGCGAACCGATCAGCGCGCCCGTCACCGTGTACGCCATCGGCGCGAAGATCTTGCCCTCGTGCCGCTGCAGCGTAAAGATCGGGATGTGCGCCGCGATGATGATGACCATCGAGAACACGGTCGGGCGGCCCACCTCGGTGGTGGCCTGCAGGATCGCATGCAGCCGCGCGCGGCTGTCCTGGATCTGCTGCGCCTTGAGCTCGCCCAGGCGCTTGAAGATGTTCTCGACCACGATCACCGCGCCGTCGACGATGATGCCGAAGTCCATCGCGCCCAGCGACAGCAGGTTGGCCGGAATCCCGACCCAGGTCAGGCCGATGAAGGTGGACAGCAGCGCCAGCGGAATGATCAGCGCCACGATCGCCGCGGCGCGCACGTTGGCCAGGAACAGGTACAGCACCGCCATCACCAGCAGCGCGCCCTCGACCAGGTTGCCGAACACCGTATGCAGGGTCTTGTCGATCAGCGTGGAGCGGTCGTAGTACGGCACGATCTTCACGCCCTTGGGCAGGATCTGGTCGTCCAGCAGATCGATCTTCTGCTTCAGCGCCTCCAGCACCAGCGACGGGTTCTCGCCCTTGCGCATCACCACGATGCCCGAGACGATATCCTCTTCGTCGTCCTGCCCCATCAGGCCCTGCGGCGGCGCGCTGCCGACGCGCACCTCGGCGATGTCCTTGACCAGGATCGGGGTGCCGTTGTTCTCGGCCACCACCACGTTGGCGATATCGGCCGAGGTGCGGAAGCTGCCCAGCGAGCGCAGCAGGAACTGCTGCCGCCCGTGCGCGACCGCGCCGCCGCCGGCATTCGAGTTGGCGCGCTGCAGCGCGGTGAACAGCTGCGACAGCGAGATCTTGGCGTCGCGCATGCGCGCGAGGTTGGGGTTGACCTCATACTGCTTGATGGTGCCGCCGATGGTCACCAGGTCGGCCACGCCCGGCACCTGGCGCAGGTTTTTCTCGACCACCCAGTCCTGCAGCGTGCGCAGCTCCTGCGGCGTATAGCCCTTGCCGGTCAGGCGGAAGCGGTAGATCTCGCCGATCGCAGTGGACAGCGGCGCCAGGTCCGGATGCACGCCGTCGGGCAGGTCAACGCTGCGCAGGCGCTCCAGGATCTGCTGGCGCGCGGCCACGTCGGTCGCCTTGTCGTTGAAGGTCACCATCATGAACGACAGGCCGAACTGCGTGTGCGAGAACACCCGCACCGCGTTGGGCGTGCCGGCCAGCGCGGTCTCGATCGGGATCGTGACCTGGCGCTCCACCTCTTCGGCGGCGCGGCCCGGGTACAGCGTGATGACGTTGACCTGGATGTCGGAGACATCCGGGAAGGCTTCGATCGGCAGGTTCTTGAACGCGGCGATGCCGCCACCGACGAAGAGGATCAGGCCCAGCCAGACAAAGAGCTTCTGGTGCAGGGCAAAGCTGACGATACGCGAAATCATGTGGCGATCGTCCTCAACGTTTTTCCGCCGCGCGCGCCGCGTTGACCGCGGTGGCATCGCGCAGGATGTCCTGCAGGTAGAGGTTGCCTTCGCTGACCACGGTCTCGCCGTCCTTCACGCCCTCGAGCAGTTCGGTGGTGCCGGGCAGCGTCACGCCCACGCGCACCTGGCGACGCTCGAAGGTATTGGGCGCGGTACGCACGAACACATAGTTGCGGTTGTCGGCCAGGAACACCGCCTTGGACGGCACCGCGATGCCTTTGAACGATGCCGCCGGCAGCCTGGCGGTAACGAACATCTCCGCCTTCAGGCGGCGTTCGGGATTGGGCACGTTCAGCCGCACCTTGATGCTGCGCGCGGTCGGATCGACATAGTCGGCAATCTTGACCACGGTGCCGGCAAAGGTCTCGCCGGGCCAGGCGGCGGTGGTCAGCTGCACGTCGACGCCGGGCCTGAACAGCTTCAGGTCGGCCTCGCCCGCATCGACCTGCGCCCACAGCGTGGTCGGGTCGGTCACCAGGAACAGCGGCGCGGCGGGAGGCTGGTCGGGGCGCAGCTCCATGCCGAGGTTGATGTTGCGCTCGACCACCAGGCCGTCGATCGGGCTGCGCAGCGCGAAGCGCTGGTTGACGCCATCCGGGCCTGCCGCGGCCGCGCCGTACTGGCTCAGCGCCGCCCGGGTGCGCTGCAGGTCCGCCGCGGCACGCGCGGCATCGGCCTGGGCCTGCTCCAGTTCTTTCTGCGCGATGATGCCGGCGCCATACAGCTCGCGCTGGCGCGCCAGCGCCTTGGCCGCGACCGCGCTGTCGGCGGCAGCCTTGCGCGCATCGGCCTGGGCCACGCCGAAATCCGGCGAGGTCAGCATCGCCAGCGGCTGGCCGGCCTTGACGGTGGCGCCGGGCTGCACCAGCACCTCGGTCACGCGCCCTGCAAACGGCGTCGCCACACGCACGGTCTTGTCTTCGTTCCACACTAGCCGGCCGGGCAGGCTCAGCATGCGCTCGCCGCCGGTGGTGGCGGCCTCGCCGGCGATGCCGGGTAGCGTCTTCACGCTGGCGGGGAACTGGATGGTGTTGCCGCTGACCTTGGGATCATCATCGGCCTTGGGGGCTTCGGATTTGCCGCAAGCGGCCAGCGCGAGCGCGCACAACGACATCGCCAACAGGGCGGAAATGCGGGCCGGCAAGGCGGCGCTGGGGAATGACATGCGACGGGACATGCGTGACAGGAAAGACATGAAGGGGATCGCGGGAACGGCGGTTCAGGGACGCGCGGGCGTGGCGGCAGTGCGGGCCGGCGCCGCGGTGGTCGAAGTCTGCAGCGCAGCGCGGTACGCCGACAGTGCCTTGGCGTATTCGCCCTGCGCCGCCACCGCATCGAGCCGGGTCTGGCGCAGCGCGCGGCGCGCATCGAGCAAATCGAGCACACCGGTGGCGCCCTTGCTGTAGGCGAACTCCGCGCTGCCAGCAACGCTTTCCGCGGCGGGCAGCACTTCATCACGCATCTGCCGCAGCGACTGGCGCGCGGTTTCCAACTGGCTGCGCAGCCGGTCGATCTCGTTGCCGGCTTCCAGCATCACGCGGTTGCGGTCGTCGAGCGCGGCGTAGTAATCGACCTCGGCGCGGCGCGCCTCGCCGCCGTTGCTGTGGCGCACCGGCAGCGGGATCGACAGGAACACGCCGAAGCTGTTGCCGGAGCCATAGTTGTTGCTTGGCGAGGTCGGATAGTGCTCGGCCTGCGCGCCGATGGTCACGTCGGGCACGCGACCGGCTCGCGCCAGGTCGCGCGACGCCGCGGCGGCGGCCAGGCGCGCCTCGGCGGCAGTCACGTCGGGGCGGCGCTGCAGCGTATCGGCGTCCGGCGGCGGCACGGCGGCATCGAGCGCCGGCCAGTCAGCCACCAGCCGGTTGTCGGCAAGCGTGCCGGGCACGCCCATCGCCTGCGCCAGCAGGGCCTTGTCGCGGTAATGGTCGGTGATGGCCTGGCGCATATCGCTCTGCGCGCGCAGCGCGTCCAGCTGCAGCTTGGTCACGTCGGCGCGCGCCACGTCGCCGGCCCGGAGGCGCGTCTCGCTGGCCTGGCGGGTGCGCTCGTACAGCGCCAGCGTTTCGCGCAGCACGGCGACGCGTTCCTGGCTGGCCAGGGCATCGAAGTAGGCCTGCTCCACCATGCCGGCCTGTTGCGCCACCACGGCCTGCACCACTTCGCCGGCGGCGGCGCTGGCCTTGCGCGCGGCGTCGACGCGCAGGTTGCCCTTGTTGGCCGTCTCGATCAGCTGGTCCACGCGCACCGTGGAATCCACCGTCTTGCTGCGCAGGTTGCCCGCGCCGACGCCGGCATGCGGGTTGATGTTCTCCACGCCCAGGCTCAGCACGGGATTGGGGCGCTGCGACGCGATCTGGACATCGGCCTGGCTGGCTTCCACGCCACGGCGCGCGGCGATGATGGTGCGGTTGCAGCGCAACGCGTCAAGGCGCACCTGGGCCAGGGTCAGCGCAGCACCAGCGGGTGGCGGCGCGCACGGGCCATCGGCCGGTGCGGCTTGGGTGGAATCCGCGGAGTTTGCGGAAGCTTGCGGATCGGTGGGACGTTCGGCAGCCAGGCTCGCTACGGCCGCCAATACCAGCAGGGAACCTGCGGCAATACGGGATAAGGCAAAAGGCACGGTCAGTCAGGCTCGGTTCGAAAACGGTCTGCGGTTAAACGACCGTGCCCGCCCAACGGTTCACCGCCAGCGCAAAAAATCATCCTGCGCCACCGTCCGCGATGCGGTTGCGCGGCGTGGCTGTCTTGGTGCGCCCTCGCCCGCTGTCCTGATGCTGTCTACGCCACCCGGACACGATCTCCCGCCCGCATTCAAACCGAACCGCTTTACAAACGGCTTTCATTCGCCTGACAAAAGCCTTTAGGTACGCGAAAACCCTGACCATTCGCCAAAAACGACAAACGGCACGGCCGTTGCCGGCCGTGCCGTCGGATCTGTCCTGAATGCGTTTATGCCTTCACCCGGTCATCCAGCCCCAGGCCGCGGCCGATGATCTCCTTCATGATCTCGCTGCTGCCGGCATAGATGCGCGAGATACGCGCATCGGCATACATGCGGCAGATGCGGTACTCCTCCATATAGCCGGCGCCGCCGTGCAGCTGCACGCCCTCGTCGACCATGCGTCCCTGCAGCTCCGAGGTCAGCAGCTTGGCCGATGCAGCCGTCTCCACCGTCAGCGTGCCGGCATTGTGTTGCAGCACGCACTGGTCGACAAAGGTCTGCAGCGCATCCAGCTGCGCGCGCAATTCGGCCAGCTTGAAGCGCGAGTTCTGGAACGTGCCGATGGCGCGCCCGAAGGCCTTGCGCTCGCGCACGTAGTCCAGCGTGATGTCGAAGGCCACCTGCGCCGACGCCATGTAGCCGCAGGCGCCGATCAGGCGCTCCTCGGCCAGGTGGCGCGTCAGGTAGCGGAAGGCCTGGCCCGGCTCGCCCAGCACGTTGGCCTTGGGCACCTTGACGTTGTCGAAGAACAGCTCCGAGGTGTCCTGCGAGTGCAGGCCCAGCTTGCGCAGCTTGCGCCCGCGCTCGAAGCCGGGCATGCCGCGTTCGACGATGAACAGCGTCAGGCCATGGCTGCGCTCCGGGTCGGTGCGGGCCACCACGACCACCACGTCGGCCAGCTGGCCGTTCGAGATATAGGTCTTGGCGCCGTTCAGCACCCAGTGGTCGCCATGGTCCTCGGCGCGGGTGCGGATGCCGGCCAGGTCGGAGCCGGTCTGGGGCTCGGTCATGGCCACGGCGAAGATCGACTCGCCGCGCGCGGCCGCGGGCAGCAGGCGCTGGCGCTGCTCTTCATTGCCGATGCGGCCGATGTAGGGCGCCACCAGGCGCGAGTGCAGCGTGCCGAAGAAGCCGGAGTCGCCGTGGCGCGCATTTTCCTCGATCAGGATCTGCTCGTAGCGGAAGTCCTGCACACCGGCGCCGCCGTATTGCTCGTCGGCCCACATCAGCAGGTAGCCCTGCTCGCCGGCCTTGCGGAACACCTCGCGGTCCACGCAACCCTGTTCGCGCCAGCGCTCGCCGTGCGGGCCGACCTCGCGCTGGTAGAAGCGGCGGGCGGATTCGCGGAAGGCGTCGTGTTCGGCTTCGAAGATCAGGCGTTGCATCGGGGGTCTCCAGGGGGTTTTGACATTGACCGGGCCAGTGTCGGCCGAGCCACGCCCGGGAGATTCGTCGGAACAGATGATTTTTCTTACCGTCGGCGGACCGCCCCGCCCGCAGCGAAAAGCCCGTTGAGTGCAATTTTATTGATATGAAGCGCAAATAACTTTCATTTACCCGTCGGCACGCTTTGTGCCAATACTGGAACCACAGACAACGATTCGACGGAGCGGGAACATGGAAGCCATCCTCTGGATAGGGCTTGCGCTGGGGCTGGTGGCGTTGGGGGGGAGCGTCACGTGGCTGATCGGCACGCGGGTGCCGGAACCCGTGTTTGCGCGCGCGCAGTTGCACGGACGCTTTGCCGGCCTGGAACCGCGCCCGCCACGCCGGGGTGGCGGCGGCCGGACGCGGCGCGTGCGCCAGTGGCGCCTGGTGGCCGTGCCCGCACCTTCGGGTCAGCTGGTGCCGGTGCGAATCTGATTGCCGGGCGGCAACCCCTGAGCCCTATTGCGGGAAGTCCCAGCGCTGCGACCAATCGGATTCTTCCCGCACGATCTCGCGCAGGATATCCACGGCTTCGCGCGCCGGGCCCGCGGGCGCTTCGGCGCAAACCAGGAACACGGGATACGAAAACTCCGGCGCGCCGGCGACGCGCGCCAAGGCCCCGCTGTCCAGGTAGCTCTGCACCACGCGCGTGCGGAAATAACCGCTGCCGCCGTACTGCAGGATGTACTGCAACGCCAGCGGCCCCAGGTTGAAGTACAGCGACGCGCGCGCATGCTCCGGCAGCGCGCTGTCATGCTGGCGGCGGAACTCGGGGCCCCAGTCGACATAGACATAGCCGCCGTCGCGCTGCGTCGAGCGGATCAGCACCAGCTTCTCTTCCATCAGCGCTTCAACGTGCATGCCGGGCGCGTATTCCGGCTGGTACACCAGCGCGGCATCGAGCGCGCCCGACTGCAGCCTGCGCTGCAGCTCAGCCCCCTCGCCCACTTCCGCCCGCACCGCCTGCGCCGGCATGCGCTGGCGCAGGCGCGTCGCCCACAGCAGCACCAGCGGATTCCCCAGGCTGATCTCGGTGCCATAGCGGAACAGGCTGGCCAGCCCCGCCGGCAACGGCAGCTCGCGGCACGCCGCCTCCCAGGTCTGCACCAGCTGGCTGGCATAGCCGAGGAAACGCTGCCCGTCCGGCGTCAGCCGCGCCCCGGCCTTGTTGCGCTCGAACAGGCGGCAGTTCAGCTGCGCCTCCAGGCTCTTGATGCGCGCGGTGACGGCAGTCTGGGTGACATGCAGCTTGTCGGCGGCGGCCAGCAGGCTGCCGTCGCGCACGACTTGCAGGAAGGTGCGGGCGAGTTCGATATCCATGGTGGCAAGGGATCCGGGACGACGTGGCGCATTGTAGACAGTAGCCGATTGAGAATCAGCCCATACACACAAGGATGTACTTCTGCTGTCATGGTGCTATGCTTTGTACATACAGGGATGTACATGGAACTCTCAATGCCTTTCACCCGTATCTTCCGCAACGGTAATTCCCAGGCGGTGCGCATACCCGCGGAACTGGCCTATCCCGACACCGACATGCAATTTGAAATTGAGCGGATCGGCGACGAGCTGCGCATCCGGCCCGCGCGACGGCGCCTGACCGGACTGCTCGATGTGTTCGCCGACTTCCCGGACGACTTCATGGCGCCAGGGCGCGAAGACCAGGCCCAGTCCGAGCGGGAGGGGTTCTGATGGCCAGGTATATGTTCGACACCAATATGTGCATCTACCTGATGAAGAACCAGCCGCCCCGGGTTGCCGAACGCCTTGCCCGGTGCTTCGAGGGTGACGTGGTGTTGTCCGCCATCAGCCTGGCCGAACTGGAGTTCGGCGTTACCGTGTCGCGGGATCCGCAGCGAGCCCGGCGCGCCTTGCAGGCGCTGATCGGGCGCGTGCCGGTGCTGCCGCTGAATGCCGCGGCGGCGCGCGCTTATGGTCCGGTCCGTGCCGCCACGCGCGAACGCAAGGCCGACGCGCTGGACAAGCTGATTGCGGCCCATGCCATTGCCGAAGGGCTGACCGTGGTCACGCGCAACGTCCGCGACTTTACGGCATACCCGGGGTTGCGCGTCGAAGACTGGACCGAGGGCCAGGGCGCCTGACGGGAAAACCGGCGACGCTGGCGCAGCACCAATATCCCACACCACTTCCTGATCGCTGACGGCCCCCGGTCCAGCTTCAGCGCACCGGCTGCGGCCGGACTCCCGCCGGCATGGCAACCGGCACCGCGCCGGTCTGCGCCGCCAGCACACCGCGCGCCTCGCGCGGCGGCCGCAACGGGGCGATGCCTTCCGGCTCCTGCCACGCCAGGCCATTGTCATAGCCGGTGGCAACGGCCTCCAGGTAGCCGGGCGCAAACTTGCGCTCCGGTGTCACTGCCTGCACGGCGGGCGCCGTGGCGGCCTGCGGCGCCTCGGACTGCGCGCAGGCGACGCTGTTGAGGCATAGGCCCAGCACACGCAGCAGCGCCATGGCCTGGCGCGAACGGTGTCGGATGGCGGACGGGCGCGACGCGGCCTGCCCGTTCTGGCATGGGGATCGGGTATTCATCGGGACTCTCCGGGAAGCCATTGCTGGCGGGTGGCACAACGAGCCGCGGCGCCGCGCTCGCGGTCCATTCCGCAACGACCGTGCCACCGGACTAATGCCGGCTACAGCGGGGATTGCTGCACTTTCCCGGGATGGAGTGGTGGGGTCTGGCCGACGCTAGCGGCGCCGGTGTCGGCGGAGACCCGACAATCCCGTGCCGCCTCAGGGCTTGACCGCCGCCGCCAGCACCGCCGGCATCGGCACCTCGAAGCCGCTCCCGCGCATGTACCCGGCAACGGTGCCGCGCAGCACGGCGCGGATTTCGTCGCGCGCCTTGGGGGTCTGCGCGCGCAGCGTGGCGGCTGCCCGCACGGTGCCCTGGGCGAGCGCGTCGAACAGCTGGTCGGGCGTGGAGAAGCGCCAGACCTGCGGCACGCTGCGGCAGGTCGGCATGACAAAGCCGGCCTGCTGCAACGCGCTGCGGCAATGGCCAGGATCGCTGAACAGGAAGAAGTTCGGCCCGACCGGGATATCGACATCCATCGAGCCATAGGCGCGGATCGCGGCATAGACCGCGCCGAAGCCGACCGCGCGCTCGGGCGTATCCCATACCGTGAAGGCGATGCGCCCGCCCGGGCGCAGGACCCGGAAGGCCTCGGCCAGCGCCGCGTCCGGGTCGGACATATGGCACAGGCCAAAGCCGTTGACCACGGCGTCGAAGCTGGCATCGTCGAACGGCAGCGCCTGCGCGTCGGCCTGCTGATACTGGACCTCGGGATGCAGCTTGCGCGCCAGTTGCACCTGCGCCTGCGCGAAATCGATGCCGACCGACTCGGCGCCGCGCTGCACCGCCCCGGCCGCGACGTAGCCGGAGCCGGACGCGACATCGAGCACGCGCTGCCCGCCGGCTACATGCGCGGCGTCCAGCAGGGCCTCGACCGATTGCCGGGTCACGTGCGACAGGTGCTCCTGGTACCGGCTGACGACTTCCGGGTCTTCCCAGCCAGCCAGCTCAAAGGCGCGAAACGAATCTGCGGTGTGGTCCATGCCTACTCCTCGGCGACGATGTCCAGACGGGCGGGCGTGTGTTGGTGATGTTGGTGTGCGGACGCAGCACTGATGCGTCCTGAGAACCCGGTCAAGCCAAGTATAGACAGCGCCGCGCACAGGCAGCAGCCAGGCGCTCAGGCGAGCACCCGGAACCGGGCTTCACCCGTTCAGGCGAAGCGCAGCGTGGCCACGCCGGCGGCGATCAGGCAGGCCGCGCCGAGTCGCGCGGCGCCGACGTGCTCCTTGAGCAGCAGCGCGGAGATCAGCGCGCCAAACAGGATCGAAGATTCGCGCAAGGCGGCCACCGGCGCCACCGGCGCGCGCGTCATTGCCCACAGCGACAGCCCGTAGGACGCCAGCGTGCCGCCCCCGCCCACCAGCGCGAACACCAGGTTGCGGCGCACGTAGCCGGCCAGTTGCCGCCGGCGCGTCGCCAGTGCCCACGCCGCCAGCGGCACCGCGGTAAGCACGAAGATCCAGAAGGCATAGGCTACCGGCGCGCCGGAGCGGCGTACGCCGGTGCCATCGATCAGCGTATAAGTGGCGATCACCAGCGCGTTCAGCAGCGCCAGCCACACGCCCTCGCGGCTACCCGGGAGGCCACGGTGGCCGCGTGCGCCGCCGGCCATGGCCAGGATGCCCAGGCTGATCACGGCGATGCCGCCCCATGCCAGCGACGACAGGTGCTCGCCCAGCCAGCCCACGCTGGCCAGCGCCACCAGCAAGGGCGCGCAGCCGCGCATCAGCGGGTAGGTCAGGCTCATGTCGGCGCTGCGGTAGATCCGCGCCACCAGCGCGAAGTACACCACGTGCACGCCCACCGACGCGGCGATGAAGGGCCAGCTGACGGCCGCCGGCTGCGGCAGCGCCGGCAGCGCCAGCGCGGCCATCAGGCCAGCCGTGACCGCCACCATCACGGTGGACAGCAGCTTGTCGCCGCCGCCCTTGACCACGGCATTCCACGCGGCATGCAGGAAGGCGGCAAGCAGGACGACGGCGAAGACGGTGAGCGACATGGGCGGCAGCGAAGTCGGCGCCGGCAGGCAGCGCGGGATCGCGCCATTCTAGCCGCGCCGGCGTGCCGCGCCGCGGCCCGACTATCTGGCGCCGCTGACCCGCCAGACCGTATTGCCGACATCGTCGGCCACCAGCAGGCCGCCGCGCTGGTCGATCGCCACGCCCACCGGGCGCCCGCGCGCCTTGCCGTCGTCGTCGACAAACCCGGTCAGCACGTCGAACGGCGCGCCCTGCGGCCGGCCCTGGCTGAACGGCACGAAGATCACCTTGTAGCCCGCCAGCGGGCGCCGGTTCCACGAACCATGCAGGCCGACGAACATGCCTTCGCTGAAGCGCGCCGGCAAGCTGTTGCCGCTGGCCGCGGCCAGGCCGAGCGCGGCGGTGTGCGCGCCCACGGCGTAGTCGGGCACGATCGCCCTGGCCACCAGGTCCGGTGCCGGCGGCTTCACGCGCTGGTCCACGTGCTGGCCGTAGTAGCTGTAGGGCCAGCCGTAGAAGCCGCCGTCGCGCACCGAGGTGATGTAGTCCGGCACCAGGTCGCTGCCGATCTCGTCGCGCTCGTTGACGGCGGTCCACAGCATGCCGGTGACCGGCTCCCACGCCATGCCGTTGGGATTGCGCAGGCCGCTGGCGAAGATGCGGTGCGTGCCGGTCCTGCGGTCGACCTCCCAGATCGCGGCGCGGCCGACTTCCTTGTCCATGCCGTTCTCGCCCACGTTGCTGTTCGAGCCCACCGTCACATACAGCTTGCTGCCATCGCGGCTGGCGATCAGGCTCTTGGTCCAGTGATGGTTGAGCGGTCCGCCGGGCAGGTCGACCACCTTCTGCGGCGCGGCGCTGATTTCGGTCTGGCCGGGCTGGTAGGGGAAGCGCAGCAGCGCATCGGTGGCGGCCACGTAGAAGTCATTGCCGACCAGCGCCATGCCGAAGGGCGAATTCACATCCTTCAGGAACACCGAGCGCTGGTCGGCGACGCCGTCGCCGTTGCTGTCGCGCAGCAGCGTGATGCGGTTGGCGCTGGGCGTGCCGGCGCCGGCGCGCTTCATCACCATCTTCATGATCCAGCCCTTGATGCCCTTGCCGTCGTCGGGCTTGGGCGGGGCATTGCTCTCGGCCACCAGCACGTCGCCGTTGGGCAGCACATAGACCCAGCGCGGATGGTCCAGCTGGTCGGCAAAGGCCGTCACCGCCATGCCTTCGGCCGGCATCGGACGCTGGCCCGAGGCCCAGCCGATGGCCGGAGCGATCTTGACGGTGGGAATGGCGGTCTCGTGCGGCGGCGGCAGCTGCGGCGTGGGTCCGAAGCCGGCTTCGGACGGCAGCTTGGCGGATTCGCCGCAGGCGGCGAGCGTGGCGATCACGGGCACGGCGCCCGCCAGCATGGCGGTGCGCAACAGGCGCAAGGGGGTGGGCATCGGCATGGTCCGGGCTCCTCAGGCCACGCAAGGCCGCGCGCCTGTGCCTGGACTATAGGACGTAGCGCGACCGGCGCTCTGTAGGCGCCGCGGAAGCCACCATGCAGGACGATGCCCCACCCCGGGCGCGGCCCTGCCCCGGCGCGCTCAGCCCCGATGCGGCGTATCCAGTCCCTTCACCACCGCCGCACGCTGCACGAACGCATCCAGCACGCGCCGCACATTGACGAAGTCCTTGAAGCCGACCAGGTCGCCCGCCTCGTAGAAGCCGACCAGGTTGCGCACCCACGGCAAGGTGGCGATGTCGGCGATGGTGTACTCGTCGCCCATGATCCAGGCGCGGCCTTCCAGGCGCTGCTCCAGCACCTGGAGCAGGCGCCGGCTTTCCGCCACGTAGCGGTCGCGCGGGCGCTTGTCCTCGTAGTCCTTGCCGGCAAACTTGTGGAAGAAGCCCAGCTGGCCGAACATCGGGCCGATGCCGCCCATCTGGAACATCACCCACTGGATGGTCTCGTAGCGGCGCGCCGGATCGGCGGGGATCAACTTGCCCGACTTGTCGGCCAGGTACAGCAGGATCGCGCCCGACTCGAACAGCGCCAGCGGCTTGTCGCCAGGGCCGTGGGGGTCGAGGATGGCCGGGATCTTGTTGTTCGGGTTCAGCGACAGGAATTCCGGCGACAACTGGTCATCGGTGTCGAAGCGCACCAGGTGCGGCTCGTACGGCAGCCCGGTTTCCTCCAGCATGATCGACACCTTGACGCCGTTGGGCGTGGGCAGCGAATAGAGCTGGATGCGGTCGGGATGCCGTGCCGGCCATTTGCGGGTGATGGGAAAAGCGGACAGATCGGGCACACGGGCTCCTGGTTCAGGCGCTTCCGCATCGTGGGGAAGCTGCCGGACAACGAAAGAGCCCGATCATAAACCGGTGTTGGCAGGCTTGCAGGGCAGCTGCACGGCAGTGCCGGGTGCCTCCGCCCATGCGTGCCATCCTGCAAAAAGGAAGGGGCCCCGTGGGGCCCCTTCCTTACGCCAGCTAAGCTACGGCAACTTACACCGTCACGCCGTCGGCCACTTCCTTGAAGTCCTCGATCTGGTCGAAGTTCATGTACTTGTAGATCTTGTCGCCATTCTGGTTGATGACGCCAATATCGGCCATGTACTCGTCCTTGGTCGGGATGCGGCCCAGGCGCGAGCAGATCGCCGCCAGTTCGGCGGAACCCAGGTACACGTTGGTGTTCTTGCCCAGGCGGTTCGGGAAGTTGCGGGTGCTGGTCGACATCACCGTCGCGCCTTCGCGCACCTGTGCCTGGTTGCCCATGCACAGCGAGCAGCCCGGCATTTCGGTGCGCGCACCGGCAGTGCCGAACACGCCGTAGTGGCCTTCCTCGGTCAGCTGCTTCTGGTCCATCTTGGTCGGCGGGGCCACCCACAGCTTGACCGGGATGTCGCGCTTGCCTTCCAGCAGCTTGGAAGCCGCGCGGAAGTGGCCGATGTTGGTCATGCACGAACCGATGAAGACTTCGTCGATCTTGGCGCCGGCCACGTCCGACAGGGTCTTGACGTCGTCCGGGTCGTTCGGGCAGGCCACGATCGGCTCGTGCACGTCGGCCAGGTCGATCTCGATCACGGCGGCGTACTCGGCGTCGGCGTCCGGCTCAAGCAGCTTCGGATCGGCCAGCCATGCTTCCATGGCCTTGATGCGGCGCTGCAGGCTGCGCGGATCCTGGTAGCCCTGGGCGATCATCCACTTCAGCAGCGTGATGTTGCTGTTGATGTATTCGATGATCGGGTCCTTGTTCAGGCGCACCGTGCAACCGGCGGCCGAACGTTCCGCCGAGGCGTCCGACAGTTCAAACGCTTGCTCGACCTTCAGGTCGGGCAGGCCTTCGATTTCCAGGATGCGGCCGGAGAAGATGTTCTTCTTGCCTTGCTTGGCCACGGTCAGCAGGCCTTGCTTGATCGCGTACAGCGGGATCGCGTTGACCAGGTCGCGCAGGGTCACGCCCGGCTGCATCTGGCCCTTGAAGCGGACCAGCACCGATTCCGGCATGTCCAGCGGCATCACGCCGGTGGCGGCGGCAAAGGCCACCAGGCCCGAACCTGCCGGGAAGCTGATGCCGATCGGGAAGCGGGTGTGCGAGTCGCCGCCGGTGCCGACGGTATCCGGCAGCAGCATGCGGTTCAGCCACGAGTGGATCACGCCGTCGCCGGGGCGCAGCGAGATGCCGCCGCGGGTGCTGATGAACTCGGGCAGGGTGTGGTGGGTCTTGACATCGACCGGCTTCGGATAGGCGGCGGTGTGGCAGAACGACTGCATCACCAGGTCGGCCGAGAAGCCCAGGCAGGCCAGGTCCTTCAGCTCGTCGCGGGTCATCGGGCCGGTGGTGTCCTGCGAGCCCACCGAGGTCATCTTCGGTTCGCAGTACGTGCCCGGGCGGATGCCCTTGCCTTCGGCCAGGCCGCAGGCGCGGCCGACCATCTTCTGCGCCAGCGTGTAGCCGCGGCCGGTGTCGGCCGGGTTCTGCGGCAGGCGGAACAGCGTCGACGGGGCCAGGCCCAGTGCCTCGCGCGCCTTGGCGGTCAGGCCGCGGCCGACGATCAGCGGAATGCGGCCGCCGGCGCGGACTTCATCGAACAGCACGTCGGACTTGACCTTGAACTCGGCGATCACTGCGCCGTTCTTCAGGGCCTTGCCTTCGTACGGGCGCAGTTCGACCACGTCGCCCATTTCCATCTGGGACACGTCCAGCTCGATCGGCAGCGCGCCGGCGTCTTCCATGGTGTTGTAGAAGATCGGGGCGATCTTGTTGCCCAGGCACACGCCGCCGAAGCGCTTGTTCGGGATGAAGGGGATGTCTTCACCGGTGAACCACAGCACCGAGTTGGTGGCGGACTTGCGCGAGGAGCCGGTACCGACCACGTCGCCCACGTAGGCGACCAGGTGGCCCTTGTCCTTCAGCGATTCAATGAACTTGATCGGGCCGCGCTTGCCGTCTTCTTCAGGCTGGAACGCAGCGCCTTCGCGCTTGTTCTTCAGCATGGCCAGCGCGTGCATCGGGATGTCCGGGCGGGTGGTGGCGTCCGGGGCCGGCGACAGGTCGTCGGTGTTGGTTTCGCCCGGCACCTTGAACACGGTGATGGTCAGGCTTTGCGGGACTTCCGGACGGCTGGTGAACCACTCGGCGTCGGCCCAGCTTTGCAGCACGGCCTTGGCATTGGCGTTGCCCTTGTCCGCCTTCTCCTTCACGTCGTGGAAGGCGTCGAACATCAGCAGGGTCTTCTTCAGCGCATCGGCGGCGACGGTGCCGACTTCGGCGTCGTCCAGCAGCTCGATCAGCGGCGAGATGTTGTAGCCGCCCAGCATGGTGCCGAGCAGCTCGGTGGCCTTGGCGCGGGAGATCAGCGCGCACTTCTCCTTGCCCAGCGCCACGGCGGCCAGGTACGAGGCCTTGACCTTGGCGGCGTCATCGACGCCGGCCGGCACGCGGTTGGAGATCAGGTCCACCAGGGTCTGTTCTTCGCCGGTGGGCGGGTTCTTCAGCAGTTCGATCAGCTCGGCCGTCTGCTTGGCAGTCAGGGGCAGAGGGGGGATGCCAAGCGCGGCGCGCTCGGCCACATGTGCGCGATAGTTTTCAAGCATGGGAACCTGCTGAGTAATTAGGTTTAGAAAGACTCGGTACGTCGCGATTGTAGTCCGAAGCGGCTCGTGGGTCAAATGTCTTATATCTTATATAAGACTATTTGAGAAAAAACTCATACCAAACAACGGCTTGGCAAATGGAAGAGTTGTTGTTTTGCATGGTCTGCTACCCGAGTAGCGTAGTAGGGAATGGGGAAACAGGGCACTGTCCAGCGCGGCAGGGCCGGCCATAATGTCCATCCCATCCCGCTCTGTGGTGCGCCGTCCCGCCATCCCCTGCCCCGGCGCCCTCAAGTTCCCCGACCAAGCTGCGTTAACCAGCCTGCAGGCGCGCAACACAAAGGCGCCCGCTCGCGTAGCCGTGCCTGCTCCCTTTCCGCTCAAATGGCCAAGCTGAAAGGGTTTCCCCCTTTTTTTCGGCCCTTTGCTGGCCTGCGATTCCGGAAGAATGGCAGGCATTCCGATACAGGCTTCTCATGGCGAACACGGCTTCCCCTCCCCGGACTGGCAACACAGGCAAGCGCGGCCGGCTGCTGCTGATCGGCGCCGGCGTGCTGGTGGTGGCACTGGGTGCCGGAGGCTTCGTGCTGGGCAGCGTGCTGAGCAACCGCCAGCCGGCGGCGCCCGCTGCGCCCGCCGCTCCGGTTGTCCCGCCGCCGATCTTCGTGCCGCTGGACGCGTTCACCGTCAACCTGCGCAGCGAGGACGGCGACCGCTTCCTGCATACCGGGCTGTCGCTGAAGGTGGCTGACGCCGCCACCCAGGCGCGCCTGGCCCAGTACCTGCCCGAGGCGCGCAGCCGCATCCTGCTGTTGCTGTCCGCGCGGCAGCCGGCCGAACTGGCCACCGTCGACGGCAAGCGCAAGCTGGCCGACGACATCCGCGACACCATCAGCAAGCCGTTTGCCGGCGGCCTGCCGGCGCAACACGTGCTGGACGTGCTGTTCACCTCGTTCGTGGTGCAGTAAGCGCAAGCCAGGGCAGCACGTTTCATCCATAACGCCGCACAAGGGGCAGGACACTAGATGGCCTACGACAAGTTCCTCTCGCAAGACGAGGTAGACGAGCTGCTCAAGGGCGTATCCGGCGAGGCCGATACGCCCAAGGCCAGCGAGACTGCGCCCGACGAGGGCGGGGTCCGCCCCTACAACCTGGCGACGCAGGAACGCATCATCCGCGGCCGCCTGCATACGCTGGAAATCATCAACGAGCGCTTTGCGCGTTCGCTGCGCACGGCGCTGTTCAACTTCATCCGCCGCGGCGCGGACATCTCCGTGGGCAGCGTCAGGATCGAGAAGTTCGGCGACTTCGCGCGCAACCTGCCGATGCCGACCAACCTCAACCTGGTCCACCTGAAGCCGCTGCGCGGCACCGCGCTGTTCGTCTACGATCCCAACCTGGTCTTCCTGGTGGTCGACAACCTGTTCGGCGGCGACGGCCGCTTCCACACCCGCGTGGAAGGCCGCGACTTTACCCAGACCGAGCAACGCATCATCCAGCGCATGCTGGAGCTGACCCTGACCAGCTACGGCAATGCCTGGCGCACCGTGCACCCGATCGAGACCGAGTACATCCGCTCGGAGATGCACCCCAAGTTTGCCAACGTCGCCACGCACAACGAGGCCGTGGTCACCACCGCCTTCCACATCGAGCTGGGCGCCGTCGGCGGCCAGCTGCACGTATGCCTGCCGTACGCGATGATCGAGCCCCTCAAGGACCTGCTGATGAATCCGCTGCAGGACGAGAAAGAGGTCGACAAGGGCTGGGTCACGCAACTGTCGACGCAGCTGCGCGCGGCCGAGGTCGAGCTGGTGGCCGAGTTCGCGCACCTGCAGAGCACCGTGGCCGAGGTGCTGGCGATGCGCGCCGGCGACGTGCTGCCGATCGAGCTGCCCGAGAAAGTGTTCGGCAAGGTCGACGGCGTGCCCGTGATGCAATGCGGCTTCGGCACCATGAACGGCCAGTACGCGCTGCGGGTAGAACGAATGATCAATCACCAGGACGGCGATTCCCACCTGGATACCGAGGACACCGATTATGACTGACGGCATCGAGGACAAGCCGGTCGACCCGATGGACGACTGGGCCAGCGCGCTGGCCGAGCAGACCAGCGCCACTTCCGCCGAGATCCCCGCCGCTGCCGCGCCGGCATCGGCAGCCGCCACGCCCGCCGCCGCCACGGTCTTCCCGCCGCTGGCCAAGGAAGCGCCGAGCGGCTTCCGCAACGATATCGAGATGATCCTCGATATCCCGGTGCAGCTGACCGTGGAACTGGGCCGCACCAAGGTGCCGATCAAGAACCTGCTACAGCTGGCGCAGGGCTCGGTGGTGGAGCTGGACGGCCTGGCCGGCGAGCCGATGGACGTGCTGGTCAACGGCTACCTGATCGCCCAGGGCGAAGTGGTGGTGGTCAACGACAAGTTCGGCATCCGCCTGACCGACATCATCACGCCGTCCGAACGCATCCGGAAGCTGAACAAATGACAGCCGCAACCCGCGCCCCGCTGGCTGCGCTTGCCGCGCTTCCCGGCGCCGCAATGGCGGCCGAAGGCACGCCGGCGCCAGCCATCAGCGGCGCGGCCAGCCTGGCGCAGGCCGGGCTGGGGCTGTTCGCCATCATCGCGCTGATCCTGGGCCTGGCCTGGATGGCACGGCGTGCCGGCCTGGTGCGCCACGCCACCGGCGGCGCGATGAAGGTGGTCGGCAGCACCATGCTGGGCGCACGCCAGCGCCTGGTGCTGGTCGAGGTCGGCGATACCTGGCTGGTGCTGGGCGTCAGCCCCGGCGAGATCCGGCCGCTGCACACCATGGCGGCCGGCTCGCCGGCCGCCGGCCAGACCGGCGCGCACGTCGTCGCCGGACCGTCGCAACCGCCCACCGGCGGCACTTTTGCTGAAAAGCTGCTGCGCTCGATGCAGGCCCACTTCAAATCATGACTTCCCCGCGTGCCACGCTGTGGCGACCGCTGCCGCGCCCTGCCCGCGCCGCGCGCCCGGCCTCGTTATTGTCCTTGCCGCTGCTGTGCCTGCTGGCGCTGACGCTGGCCATTGCCGCGCTGGCGCCCGCGCCAGCCTGGGCCCAGGCGCTGCCCGGCGTGATCAGCAAGCCCGCCCCGGGCGGCGGCCAGATCTGGTCGCTGCCGGTGCAGACGCTGGTGCTGCTGACCTCGCTGTCGTTCCTGCCCGCGGCGATGCTGATGATGACCGGCTTCACCCGCGTCATCATCGTGCTGGGGCTGCTGCGCAACGCGCTGGGCACGGCCACCTCGCCGCCCAACCAGGTGCTGGTGGGGCTGTCGCTGTTCCTGACCTTCTTCGTGATGGCGCCGGTGTTCGACCGTGTCTACAACGACGCCTACAAGCCGCTGTCCGAAAACAAGCTCAGCCTCGAAGCCGCCGCGGCCAAGGCCGCCGAGCCGCTCAAGGCCTTCATGCTGCGCCAGACCCGCGAGAAAGACCTGGCCATGTTCGCGCAGATGGCCAAGGCGCCCGAGATGCAGGGGCCGGAGGAAGTGCCGCTCAGCATTTTGGTGCCGGCCTTCGTTACCAGCGAGCTCAAGACCGCGTTCCAGATCGGCTTCACCATCTTTATCCCGTTCCTGATCATCGACCTGGTAGTCGCCAGCGTGCTGATGGCGATGGGCATGATGATGGTGCCGCCGGCGACCATCTCGCTGCCGTTCAAGCTGATGCTGTTCGTGCTGGTGGATGGCTGGCAGCTGCTGCTGGGTTCGCTGGCGCAGAGCTTCATGGGCTGACGCCGGCCGCCAGCGCCAGCCTTTTCTTCGCAAGAGCCATGACCCCAGAGACCGTAATGACCATCGCCACCCAGGCGATGAAGATGACCCTGCTGCTGGCCGCCCCGCTGCTGCTGGTGGCACTGGCCGCCGGCCTGGTGGTCAGCCTGTTCCAGGCCGCGACCCAGATCAACGAGATGACGCTGAGCTTCATCCCCAAGCTGATCGCGCTGTTCGCCACCATGGTGCTGGCCGGCCCGTGGATGATCAACGCGATGGTCGACTACATGCGCGAGGTGTTCCAGAGCATTCCCGCGCTGGCGCACTGACGGCGGCCGCCATCCGCCACTGCCCCCGTTGCCGTCCCTCCCCCTGCCTGCCCGCTGACCCGCCGCCGTGATCGAGTTCACCTCAGCCCAGCTCTACGGCTGGCTTGCGGCTTTCCTGTGGCCGTTTTTCCGCATCCTCGCGCTGGTCGGCACCGCGCCGCTGTTCGGTGAGTCGACCATCCCGCGGCGCGCCAAGATCGCGCTGTCGGCAATGATCGCGATGGTGGTCTCGCCCACCATCGCCCAGCTGCCGGTGGTGCCGGTGTACTCCTTCGGCGGGCTGATGATCATCCTCAATGAAGTCGGCATCGGCCTGGCCACGGGCTTCGTCATGCGCCTGGTGTTTGCCACGGTGCAGCAGGCCGGTGAGATCATCGGGCTGCAGATGGGCCTGTCGTTCGCCTCCTTCTTCGACCGCGCCGCCGGCGGCCAGACCATGGTGCTGTCGCGCTTCCTGAACCTGGTCGCGGTGCTGCTGTTCCTCGCGCTGGACGGCCACCTGCTGATGCTGGGCGCGCTGGTGGACAGCTTCAACAGCCTGCCTATTGGTGGCAACCCCGGCGGCACCCCGCTGTCCGCGGGCGGCGCCCTGGCCGTGGCGCGGGCCGGCGGCATGGTGTTCGCCTCGGGACTGCTGCTGGCGCTGCCGATGATCGCCGCCTTGCTGATCCTGAACCTCGCCATGGGCATCCTCAACCGCGCCTCGCCGCAACTGTCGATCTTCGCGGTGGGCTTCCCGGTGACGCTGTCGGGCGGGCTGCTGGTGCTGATGCTGGTGATGCCGCAGATGGGCAGCTACATGCAGCACATGATCGAGGCCGGGCTGGAGGCAGTGGGGACGGTGCTGGGGCAGTTCGGGCGCTAGCGCGCCCGCGTGCCGCTTCCGGCGCGCATAAACTTAGACGTCGAATATTCCTTGACAGGGCGCGGCAAGGCGCTAGTATTACGCCATGTACTTCGATCTCTAAGATTATTGAGGTACGACACCCACCGTTCAGGAGCCTTCACATGTACGACCTCTATGCCACCGACAAGCTGATCGACCTCTGGCTGACCGAAGACATCGGACTCTGCGACCTGACCGTCCAGACCATGATCGAACCGGGCGAGACCGGCACCTTCTGCATGAACGCCCGCGAGCCGATGATCGTCGCCGGCATCGACGTGGCGGCACGCATCTTCGCCCGCTACGATCCGGCCTTGTCGATCGACGTGCGCGTGGCCGACGGCGACAAGGTCGGCAAGGGCGCAGTGCTGCTCAACGTGAGCGGCAATGCGCGCAGCGTGCTGACGGCCGAGCGTACCGCGCTGAACATCATGCAGCGGCTGTGCGGCATCGCCAACCAGACCGCCACCTATGCGCAGGCCATTGCGCATACCAGGGCGCGCCTGATCGACAGCCGCAAGACCACCCCCGGCCTGCGCGCACTGGAAAAGCACGCGGTCACCTGCGGCGGCGGCCTGAACCACCGGCTGAGCCTGGACAACGGCGTGATGATCAAGGACAACCACATCGCCGTTTGCGGCAGCATCGCCGCGGCGGTGGAACGCGTGCGCCGCAAGCTGCCGGTGCTGACCAAGCTGGAAGTGGAATGCGACCGGCTCGAGCAGGTGCGCGAGGCACTGGCCGCCGGCGTCGACGTGATCATGCTGGACAACATGTCGGTGCCCGACATGAAGGAGGCGGTGCAGATCGTCAATGGCCGCACCAAGGTCGAGGCGTCGGGCGGCATCCGGCTGGAGACCATCCGGGCGGTGGCGGAAACCGGCGTCGACTACATCTCGACCAGCCGGATCACGCAGTCCGCGCCGGCCGTGGATATCGGGCTGGACGAAGCCTGAGCCCCTGAGCCCCCGAGCCCGGGAGCCTGCCCGCGACGGCGCCCGCACACCGTTTCACGCCTTCTACCCGAGGCATTCGCCCTCGCCGGCCGCGCCGGCGGGGGCCTTTTCATTGGCGATGGCAGCCTCGGGCTACAGGTCCGACAGCAGCCGCCCGACTTCCTGCGTCGACGGCACGCGCCGTCCGTTTTCCGCCGAGGCGATCTCGTCGGCAACCAGGCGCTTGGCGATGGTGATCAGGACCCGGCGCGTGGTCGCCACGTCCTGTTCGCTCACGCCCTCCACACTCAGCGCATTGACCTCGGTCGCCAGCGGCTCGAGCTTGCGGCGCAGCGCGCGCCCGGTCTTGCTGAGAAACACATGCACCTTCTTCTTGTTGCCGGGCAGGTGCGTGCGTTCGACGTAGCCAAGCGCCTCCAGCGCCTTGACCGCCGCAAAGGTAGTGGGCTCGGTCACGCCGGCGCGCTCGCTCAGTTCGCGCTGCGACAGGCCGTCATGGCGCCACAGGATGCGCAGGATGGTCCAGTGGCCGTACGACACCGAATGTTCCGCCAGGCGCAGTTGCAGCGCCCGGATATAGGCGCGCGCGGCGTCCTTCACCAGGTGGGCAAGCCGCTCTTCATCGGCTTCTTCCGGTGGCGTGATCGTGACCGGGGCATCCGGCTTTCTTGTGGCCATAGTGGTAAGCGGAAAGTGAAACGCATCCATGCGGCACCGGATCGACGGTGCCCGCAACAGCGCACATGATAGCGCCTCCACCGTGCGAGCGGCGTTGGCGGACCGCGCCGCCGCGCCCTCCAATGTAGCGTTCACTCCATCGGTGCGCCATGCGCGCATTGGCGGCACCAGGCACCGCAAACGCGCACGCCGCGCCCCCGTGTTTTCCCCTACGAACGCTCGCATCCCGCGTGCCTGCTGGATCTTCGGGCGCTGGCCCGCTGCTTGCATAACCTTAGACATCGAACTTTTCTTGACAGCCGTGGGACCGGTGCTAGCATTGCCAAACAACTTCGACATCTAAGGTATTGGCCATGGACGCGAGCGGCACGTTCTTCTTTGTGGTGGGCCCCAGTGGCGCGGGCAAGGATTCGCTGATGGACGGGGCGCGGGCGGCGCTCGATGACAACTATGTATTCGCCCGGCGCGTCATCACGCGGCCCGAGGGTGCGGCCGGCGAGGCGCATGAGGGAGTCTCGGAGGCGGAGTTCGCGCGGCGCCAGGCCAACGGCGAGTTTCTGGTGACCTGGGATGCGCACGAGCTGCGCTATGGCCTGCCGCGCTCGCTGGTGTCGGAGCTGGAGCGTGGGCGCAACGTCGTCGCCAACGGCTCGCGCGCCGTCATCGCGGAACTTGCCGCCCGCCTGCCGCGCTTCGTGGTGGTCCTGGTGACGGCGCCGCATGACGTGCTGGCACGCCGCATTGCCGCACGCGGGCGTGAATCGGGCGAGGAGGTTGCCAGGCGGGTGGCACGGACGGGTGCGGCGCTGCCTCCGGAAGTCCGGTGCATGACGGTGTCGAACGACAGCACGCTGGAGGTGGGCAAGGCCCGCTTCGTCCAGGCGCTGCGCCAAGGCACGCGCGCATTCAGTGACGGAGCACCGACCAGCCGCACCAACCTGATGGCCAAGCTGCGCGGCGAGCCGCTCGACGAAGCCGCCTACGTCGCGGTGCTGCAGGACGCCATGGCGGGCCGGTACACCGAGTCCGAGCTGACCGAGTTCCTGGTTGCCGCGACCCGCTCGCTGGGCGACGAGGAGGTGGTGGCACTGGCACGTGCGCGTACGGCATTCACGCCCCGCATCGAATGGGACGAGCCCATCGTGGTCGACAAGCACTCCATCGGCGGCGTGCCCGGCAGCCGCATCACGCTGATCGTGGTGCCGATCGTTGCGGCATATGGGCTGGCCATGCCCAAGACTTCGTCGCGCGCGATCACCTCCGCTGCCGGCACGGCCGACGCCATGGAGACCGTGGCGCGCGTCGACCTGGCGCACGACGACGTGCGCCGTTGCGTGGCCCAGGCACGCGCCTGCATCGCCTGGAACGGTCGCCTCAACCATTCGGTGGTCGACGACGTGATGAACGCGATCACGCGCCCGCTGCGCCTGGACTCGCGGCGCTGGTCGGTGGCGTCGATCCTGTCGAAGAAATACACCGCCGGCGCCACTCACATCATCGTCGACCTGCCCTATGGCGCGCAGACCAAGCTGGCCACGCGCGCCGACGCCGAGGCATTGGGCGCGATGTTCGAGCATGTCGGCAAGGGGCTCGGCCTGCACGTGCGCGCGCTGGTGACCGACGGCAGCCGGCCGATCGGCCGCGGCATCGGGCCCGCACTGGAAGTGCGCGATGTGCGCCAGGTGCTCGCCAACGATCCCGGTGCCCCCGCGGACCTGCGCGATAAAGCCTTGCGCTTCGCCGGCGAAATCATCGCCTTCGATGCACGCGTGGGCTCGCCCGCGGAGGGCCTGCGCATTGCCACCGCGTTGCTCAGCGAAGGCAAGGCCAAGGCCGCATTCGACCGCATTGCCGCCGCGCAGGGCGCGCGCACCGAGCCCGTGGCGCCCGGCGCGCATACCTGCGTGGTAAGCGCGGCCATGCAAGGCCGCGTGGCCGCCATCGATGGACTGCGCATCTCTGGGGTCGCGCGCGCCGCCGGGGCGCCGCGCGAGCTGGGTGCGGGCGTCGACCTGCTGTGCACGATCGGGGCAAAGGTAGCGCCAGGGCAACCCCTCTACCGCATCCATGCGGGCAACGATGCGGCACTTGCGGCGGCCGCGGCGCTGGCACGCGCGGGCGGCGAGTGCAGCGAGGCGGTGCGTATAGATCCCGATTGACCGGCTTCCCCCTTCCCTTCACCCTAACCGACGAGGCATATCAATGAGACCCCTATCCGTCGTCCGCAGTCTGGCATCCCTGCTCCTTGTCGCAAGCAGCCTGGCAACCGTGTCGGGCCGCGCCGAAGCGAACCTGGCGAGTACCTTCCCGCAGAAGCCCATCCGCATGGTGGTGACGTTCCCGGCCGGAGGAGGGACCGATTCGCTGGCGCGCCTGATCGGAGCAGACCTCAGCAAGTCGCTGGGGCAGCCGGTGGTGGTCGACAACCGTCCTGGCGCCAGCGGCAATATCGGTGCGGAGTTTGTCGCCAAGAGCCCGGGTGACGGCTACACACTGCTGATCGTCAACAGCAGCTTCGCCATCAACCCGAGCGTCTTCAAGAAGCTGCAGTTCAATCCGAAGTCGGATTTCAGCGCGGTCATCACCTTGGCTTCGGTGCCCTCGGTGATCGCCGTGCCCGCGCACTCGAAGCTGCGCACGCTCAACGACCTGCTCACGGCCGGCAAGAGCAACACGCCGCCCAGCTACGCGTCATGCGGCAACGGCACGCCGCAGCACCTCGCCGGCGAGTTGCTGAAACTCTCGGCGAAGATCGACATGCTGCACGTGCCGTACAAGGGCTGCGCTCCGGCCATCGCCGACGTGCTGGGCAACCAGGCCGAGGTCAGCGTCAATACGCTGACCAACACCATTCCTTACCTGAAGAGCAACAAGCTGCGCGCGCTGGCCGTCACGTCGAAGGCTCGCTCGCCGTTCCTGCCCGACGTCCCCACGGTCAGCGAGCTTGGCGTGGCCGGCTACGACGTCGACCAGTGGTTCGGCATCCTCGCCCCGGCCAATACGCCCCCCGAGATCGTACAGAAGCTGAACGCGGAAATCGCCAAGGCCATCGCCAAGCCGGAGATCAAGGCGTCGCTGACGCAACTCGGCTTTGCGACGACCACCAGCACACCCGCTGAATTCCAGAAGCTGGTGAACGCCGACATCGATCGCTGGCAGAAATTCACCGCCAAGATGAGCCTGGTCGTCGATTGAACATCGGGCGACCGACCACGCCCGCCCTATCCCTTCACGCACACCACCTGCCGCAGCGTATGCACCACCTCGACCAGGTCGGACTGCGCCGCCATCACCGCGTCGATATCCTTGTACGCCATCGGGATCTCGTCGATCACGGCGGCGTCCTTGCGGCACTCCACGCCTTGCGTGGCCTGCTGCTGGTCGGCCACGGTGAAGCGGCGCTTGGCCTCGCTGCGGCTCATGGTGCGGCCCGCGCCGTGGCTGCAGGAACAATATGACTCCGGATTGCCCTTGCCGCGCACGATGAACGAGCGCGCGCCCATCGAGCCCGGGATGATGCCCAGCTCGCCGGCGCGCGCGCTGACCGCGCCCTTGCGCGTGACCAGCACGTCGGCGCCGAAGTGATGTTCCTTCTGCACGTAGTTGTGATGGCAGTTCACCGCTTCCAGCTGCGCCTGGAACGGCTTGCGCAGCACCCGCTGCGCCGCGGCCAGCACCGCCTCCATCATCAGTTCGCGGTTGCGGCGCGCGTAGGCCTGGGCCCATGACACCGCGTAGATGTAGTCCTCGTAGTGCGAGGAGCCTTCCACCAGGTAAGCCAGGTCGCGGTCCGGCAGGTTGGCCAGGTGCTGGCGCATGTCCTGCTGCGCCAGCGTGATAAAGGTCGTGCCGATCGCATTGCCGATGCCGCGCGAGCCGCTGTGCAGCATGAACCAGACCGACTGCGCCTCGTCCAGGCACACCTCGATGAAGTGATTGCCGGTGCCCAGCGTGCCCAGGTGATTGCGGTGGTTGGCGCGCGCCAGGTGCGGGTATTTGTCGGTGATGCGGCGAAAGCCCGGCGCCATCTCGGCCCAGGCGGCATCGACATGCGCCGGCGCATTGCCCCAGGCACCCTGGTCGCGCCGCCCGCCCTGCGCACTGCGGCCATGCGGCACGGCATGCTCGATCGCGCTGCGCAGCTGGCCCAGGTTGTCGGGCAGGTCGGAAGCGGTCAGCGAAGTCTTCACCGCCATCATGCCGCAACCGATATCCACGCCCACCGCCGCGGGAATAACGGCGCCAACCGTGGGGATCACCGAGCCGATGGTCGAGCCCTTGCCCAGATGTACGTCCGGCATCACCGCCAGATGGCGGAAGATAAACGGCATCCGGGCCGTGTTCACCAGTTGCTCGCGCGCGGCCCCCTCCACCGGCACGCCGCGCGTCCACAGCTTGACTGGCTTGCCGGTGCCGGTGTCGAGTACGTCGTATTGGGTCTTGCCTGACATGGTTGCCTTGGCCTTTATCGTCACGGTCTGGAGCTTAGAGAGCCCGGCCCGGCGAGGATTCCCTGGCAGTTACCCGCTCAACTAACCCTTTGCCGCGGATGTCGACGGTGCTCAGTGCGCCGGGTCAATGGGCAATCAGACTCGCCACGATGTCCCGGCGCTCATGCAGAACGCGCACGACGTCCAGCACCTCACCGCTCACGCGGTAGAACACCAGGAAGGGAAAGCGATCGAGGGACCAGACGCGCAGCGATGCGTCCGGAAGCAGATGGGCATAGCGGCGCGAGCCAACGGTCGGATGCTCGACCAGGAAGGCCAGCACGCTTAGCAGTTCGTCGGTAAAGGCCTCGCCAAGGCCTGACGCGGCATCGTCATACCAGTCTTGGGCCGCATCGGCGTCACCGCGCGCGGCGGGACGCAGCCTCAGGCGCAGCGCCACGGCTTAGCGTTTGCGGTTTCGCAGGCGGGCGCGGAACTCGGCAGCGAAATCTTCAACCCGCGCGTATTCGGTCCCTTCGCCGCTGTTGAGCCCATCCACGATGCGTTCATACAGACGACGTTCCGCCTCGTTCTGCGGACCAACGGCATCGGCAGCGCGCGGCAGCAGGAACTTCGGCGAGGAGGGAGGAGTCAGGCGAGCCATACCGCATTCTACCAAGGGTATCGTCCGGCTAGTCACCATCTTCCTCATCCAGAGCCTGCTGCAGCACTTCCAAGGGCGAGTGCCTGGCATCACCGTCCACTGACCGCGGCCGGCGCCGCCTCGCAGCCAATGCGGGGCCTCCGTGTAGCCTTGGCGGGCCAGGCCCCGATCGAGCGCATTGCCAGTTCACTCGGGCTTGATGTTCGCCTCTTTCATCCGGGTGGCCCAGCTTTGCAGCTGCGCGCGCACAAATTGTTGCTGCGCCTCGACCCCATTGGGCGCGACCTCCATGCCCATGCCCATGAAGCGCTCGCGCACCTCAGGCCTGGCCAGTGCCTTGTTGACCGACGCATTCAGGCGCTGCACGACTTCCGGCGGCATCCCTGCCGGCCCGGCAAGGCCGACCCAGAAGACCAGGTCGTAGGCCTTGAAGCCCGATTCCGCAAACGTGGGGACGTTCTTCCACTCGGGCAGGCGATGCTCCGTGCTGACCGCCAGCGCGCGGATCTTTCCTCCCCTCATCAGCGCCGTCGCGACCGACAGGTCGCCGACGACATAGTCGATCTGTCCGCCGGCCAGGTCTGTCAGCGCCGGAGGCTGGCTCTTGTAGGAAACGCCAACGGCCTGGATACCGGCAATCCGGTTGAACGCTTCCGCCGCAACCTGGCCACCCGGCGAGCCATAGCCAAAGTTCAGCTTGCCGCTCTTGCCCCGTTCCACAAGCTGCGCCACCGTCTTGATATCGCTGTCATGCCGAACCAGCAGCAATGCCGGCATGGTGGTCAGGCGCGCGATGTGGGTGAAATCTTGCGTCGCATCGTACGGAAGATTCTTCACCAGCCCGGGATTGATCGAATTGATGGAACTGCTCGATATGGTCAGGGTATAGCCATCCTTCGGTGACTTGACTGCGTATTCGGTACCGATCACGCCCTGGGCACCGGGGCGGTTCTCGACGACGACCGTTGTCCCCAGGTCCTTGCGCAGTTCTTCCGCGAGGATCCGCGCGCTGGTGTCGGTGGCGCTGCCGGCCGAGAACGCCGCGACAATCTTGATGGTCTTGTTGCCTGGATACGTGTTCGCCGCGACGACCGCTGCATTGGCCAACAACGCGGCAGAAAAAAGAACGGCTTGAACGATGCGCTTCATTTCGGTCTCCTCTGGTTGTTCTCTGCTTGCTGACGACTCACTTCTTCCACACGGCGGTCGCTGCGCCCGCTACGCATTTCAAGCTACCCAAGGCGGGCGGACCGCTCCGAACCGACGCCGGCGTCCCGCTCAGCTTGATGGGAACACCGGGACCAACGTAGTCGCCTTGCCTGACCACCATCTGCCGGTGCAGGGTATGGGGCGCCCCGGCAACGTCTGCAATGCTCAGGATGGGCGCGGCAGGAACGTTCCGGGCCAGCAGCGCCTTGCCAAAGGATTCGCCATCCACCACGGCAAAGGCCCGGCACAACTCGGTCGTCAACGCTTCGCGATGGATCACCCTCTGGCGATTGGTGGCAAAACGCTCGTCATCCGCCAGGTGCCCGGCGTCCAATGCCTGACACAGCTTCCCGAACAGGCGGTCATTGGCGACCGCCACAAACAATGGGCAAGTCGCGGTCTGAAAAACGTCGTACGGAACGATATTCGGATGACTGTTCCCGGTCGGCTTCGGCGTCACCCCGGAGGCCAGGAAATTGGCCAGGAACGGATGGGCGACCGATACCGCGGAGTCGTACAGGCTCACGTCGGCAAGCTGACCGCGACCGGTCTGGTGGCGCGCATTCAAAGCCAGCAGCACCGCCATTGCGGCATTCATGCCCGTGGTCAGATCCACAACCGGCACGCCAAGGCGAATGGGACTGCCTCCCGGCTCGCCGTTGATGCTAATCAGGCCGGCCATGGCTTGCACTGCCGCATCGTAGCCAGGCAGTTGCCCCAGTGGGCCGTCATCGCCAAAGCCCGTGATGCGGCAGTGGATGAGCCGCGGGAAACGCTCGGTCATGCGGGACGGATTGTCGATGCCCCATGCCCTCAGCGTGCTCGCCTTGAAGTTCTCGATCAGGACGTCCGCGGTCTCCAGCAGTTGCCAGAAGGTCTCCCTGTCGGTCTCGCGATTCATGTCGAGGATCATGCCGCGCTTGTTGCGGTTGACGGCGCGGAAGTAGGCCGATGCCCCATCCACGAAAGGCGGGCCGAAGCCCCGGCACTCATCGCCCTCGGGCGCCTCGATCTTGATCACGTCAGCGCCGTGGTCGCCGAGGATCTGCCCGCAGAACGGGCCCGCCAGCACGCGCGATGCATCGACGACGCGCAGCCCGGAGAGCGCCCCTTGGCGGACTTCAGCATTGCTTGCATCGGCCATCTCAATCTCCTTCGATCGCCCACTCAAAGGCATAGCCTTGCTTGCCCTTGTGCCAGCTGGTTTTCAGGGTCAGCCGATGGTTATGCGCTGCCAGGGCCCCTTCGAACAGGCCGCACCATGCGTCGGCCACACAGGGATGTGCATCGGGCACCGAATCCATCAGCGTCCAGCCGCGTTGGTAGACCTGGCTGCCGAAGCCACCGATCTCGCACGCATCATCCTGGGCCCGAGCCAGCGTCTCCATGAACCTGGCGAAGCTGGCAGCGGATTTGTCGACCGGCGTGCCGAGCTGCGCAGCGGTCTCGTGATAGAACTGCATGCCGATCATCCTCGCGGTCAGGCGCAGCAGCCGCTCCGCTTCGTGCGGACCCCAGAGGTTTGCGGCGACGGGAAGCGCGGTGCGCACGTATTCCATCGCGTAGTTGCGCTTGGCCTTGTCGAGCCGTGCTTGCGGCCAGGTGTCGGTAGGCAGGGTCGGTGCCGCGGCAGCATCGAAGTCCGGCGCCTCTTCATTGCGCGCAAAGCGCAGCCGCTCATGAGGCTCGAGATCATGGTCGTACTCGTAGTAGTAGCCTTCCAGACCGGATTGCCCGTCTGCTGCCTGCTTGGTGCAGACAAAGCCCAGGCGCGGCTTGCCAAGGGTCACGCCATTCTGGGCATGCCAGCCTGCCAGCATCGCGCGCGAGACTTCGGAAGGAATGCCGCAAAGCGCCGTGCCGGACCAGATCCAGCGCGGGGCGTTGTAGCGGATCCACGCCTTCCGGTCACTCTCATGCATGTACTGCACGGCGACGCCACCGATATGGTTGGAGAGGTAGTGATACTGGGCCGCCGCCACGGCTGGCGGCAGTCCGTCGATGCCCAGCTTGCTCAGTCCGGCCAGGAAACGCTCGCGGCGCTGGCGGCAGAAGATCTCGTAGACCAGTTCCGCCGCCGCCGGCGTTCCCTTGCGGGTTACGGTCGACAGGACGATACCGGTGAAAAATGCGTGGTAGAGGCCGGCGACGGCGCGCCAGCCTGCCTGCGGCTGGCATGGTTCCGGGTTCGGCATGTTGGCATCCGTTGGCTTCGTATGCGTCATTGCGCGGCCTCGATATCGGCGAGCGCACCCTTCTTGACGGCCCGTGCAAGGACGATGCGCTGGATTTCGGACGTACCTTCGTAGATCTCGACAATGCGCTGGTCGCGATAGCATCGCTCCACGACATTCGGTTTCACATAGCCCCGGCCACCAAGGATCTGCACCGCGTCGTCCACGACATCGTGGGACGCCTCGCTGGCATAGAGCTTGGCCATGGCGCCGAGCGTTCCGATGTCCTTGCCCTCGTCATAACGTCGAGCCGCTTCATACGTGAGCATTCGCGCCGCCGACAGGCGCATGGCCGCATCGGCCAGCTTGAAGCCGACGCCCTGATGGTCGATCAGGGTGTGGCCAAAGGTCTTGCGCGTTACCGCGTAGCGCCGCGCCGCGTCGTACGCACACAGGGCGATGCCGTTGGCCTGGGCCGCCACCACCACCCGCCCGACGGTGAGCGTTGCCAGAGCCAGCTTGAGGCCATCGCCTTCGGCGCCCACAATGCTGTCTGCGGGCACCCAGGCATCGAGCTTCAGGTTGGTAGTCGTCGTGCCACGGATGCCCATCTTGTCTTCATAGAAATCGACGACAAGACCCTCGGTATCCCGCGGCACCACGAATGCCGAAATCGCCTTGCGCGCGGCCACCTCGCCGGTGCGGGCAAAGACAATGAAGTGCTTCGAGTGGCCACCGTTGCCCAGCCAGCACTTCTCGCCACGAATACGCCAGCCGTCGCCCTCGCGCACCGCCGTCGCCTGGATGGCGGACGGGTCCGAACCCGCTTCGCGTTCGCTCAGGGCAAAGTTCACCGCCTCACCGCGCCGGGCCAGCCCGCCGAGCAGCGCCTGCTTCTGGGCTTCGCTGCCGGCCAGCAGAATCGGAAACGCGCCCAGCGCCAGCGCCGCCAGAATTGCCGACGTCGATGCGCAACCCTGTGCCACGGCTTCGACCACGGCGGCCACAGCCGCCAGTGACGCACCTTCGCCGCCGTATGCCTTCGGCACGAACATGCCGGAGATCTTCGCCTCAAGCAGCCTGGGCAGATGCTCGACCGGATAGCGTTGGTCGCGGTCGATTTCCTCGGCCAGCGGCGCAAACGCTTGCGTCGCCAAGGCGTGCGCCTTTTGTTGCCACCTCGATTCGGACTCGCCCAATTGCGGGTGCCAAAGCTCATTCATTTGCGGTCTCCAGTAATGCCTCTCGCTAGTCGATGGCGTCATTTCATCTGGAATCTTTGATACGTTCCAGCTAGCATGGAGTAATCTTTGTTCTGTTTTTGTGATTAAACGATGCTCGATGTCCGTCAGCTGCAGTGCTTCCTTGCGGTGGCAGAGGAACTTCACTTTGCGAAGGCGGCGGATCGCCTGGGGGTTGCGCAGTCAGGCCTGAGCACCCAGATCCAACGGCTGGAGCAAGACCTGGGCGTCACGCTGCTGAACCGCAACAAGCGCAAGCCGGTCACGCTGACCGATGCCGGGCGGCTGTTCTACTCGGAAGCGGAAGCGGCATTGCGCCACATAGCGCGCGCCGACCAGGTCGGCCGGCTGGCTGCCAGAGGGCTTGCCGGGGTTATCCGCATTGGCTACGTCGCCTCCGGCGTCAGCACCGGTCTGCTGTCAAGGATGTTGGCGGACTTCCGCAAGCACCATGAACTGGTCCGCGTCGAAGTCGTACCCATGGAAACGCCACGCCAGCTCGAAGCGCTGAACGATGGCCGGATCGATGTGGGGATTGTCAGGCCACGCAGACTATGCCCGACAGGAATCGTGACGAAGATCGTGCAAACCGAGCACTTGCTGACTGCGATGGCAAGCCACCACCCGCTGGCCAGGCGCGGACCGGTTGCGGCCCGGGAGCTTGCCGATCAGCCGTTCATCATTCCGCAGTTTGCCGACGAGGAAGGGTTCGGCTTCGCATTGACCGCACTGGGAAAGGCGGGAGGCTTTACACCACGTCTCGAGTATCGCGTGCAGGACTTCATTTCGGCCGCCAGTCTCGCCTCCGCGGGATACGGGGTCGCGATCGTGCCAGAGTCAATGCAGAACTTCTCGCAGCCTGGCGTCTTTTACAAACCGGTTACGGATTTCCGCCTGGCAGTCCATCTCGCACTGGCCTATCGCCAGCGCGAGATGTCGCCCGCGGTCAGGGCCTTCGTGAAGCAAACCGTGGACGCGAGCATGGCGGCAAAACGCTGAGCGCCGGCCGCCTTAGCCGATAAACCCCGCAAACGCCCCAAGATCCACATTCCCGCCCGACACGATGATGCCCACGCGCTTGCCCTTCACATCGAGCTTGCCATGCAGCACCGCGGCCGCGGCCAGGCAGCCGGTGGGCTCGGCGACGATCTTCATGCGGCCGGCGAAGAACTTCATGGTCTCGACCAGTTCGGCGTCCGACACGGTAGCGATGTCCGTGACCAGTTCGCGGATCACGGCAAAGGTGTGGCTGCCCAGGTAAGGCGTCTGCGCCCCGTCGGCAATGGTGCGCGGGGTGTCGATGCGGACGATCTCGCCGCTGCGCAGGCTGCGCTGGCCGTCGTTGCCGGCCTCGGGCTCGACGCCGTACACCGCGCAGCCCGGCGACATCGCCTGTGCCGCGACCGCGCAGCCGGACAGCAACCCGCCGCCGCCCAGGCACACCACCAGCATGTCCAGCGGGCCGGTTTCCTCGAACAGTTCCTTGGCCGCCGTGCCTTGCCCGGCCATCACGTGTGGGTGGTCGTAGGGCGGGATCAGGGTCATGCCGCGCTCTGCGGCGATGCGCCGGCCCAGGGCCTCGCGGTCGTCGCGGTAGCGGTCGTACAGCACCACCTCGGCGCCATAGCCGCGCGTGGCTTCGATCTTGATCGCGGGGGCGTCCTGCGGCATCACGATCACCGCCTGCACGCCCAGCAGGCGCGCCGACAGCGCGATCGCCTGTGCATGGTTGCCGGAGGAGAACGCCAGCACCCCGCCGGCCTTCTGCTGCGGCGTGAACTGGGCGATGGCGTTATAGGCGCCGCGGAACTTGAAGGCGCCGATGCGCTGGAAATTTTCGCACTTGAAGAACAGCTGCGCCCCGGTGGCCGCGTCGGCGGTGGCGGAGGTCAGCACCGGGGTGCGGTGGGCGGCGGCGCGGATGCGGTCGTGGGCGGCGACGACGTCTTCGAAGGAGATCGGCAGGTTCGGCATGGCGATGGCGGGGAAGAAGTGTAGCGGGACAGGCAAGTCTACCCGCCCCGCGCCGCCCATGCACCTGCCGGTTTACTCCCCTCTCCCGCTTCGGGAGAGGGAGTACGGCGGCGCTACGCCGTCGCCATCGCACCCACCGCACGCGGCGCCAAACCGGGCGCCCCGATACGTCCACCACCCTCACCCGGCAGGCGGAAGAACGCCACCACCTCGCTCAGTTCGCGGCCCTGCTCTTCCAGCGCGCGCGAGGCATTGGCCGCCTCGCTCACCAGCGACGCGTTCTGCTGCGTGACCTGGTCGATCTGCACGATGGCCTGGTTGACCTGCTCGATTCCGCGGGTCTGCTCGGCCGACGCCGTCGCGATCTCCTCGACGATGCCGGTCACGCGCGCCACCGCCTGGGTCACCTCGGCCATGGTCTGGCCGGCCTCGCTCGCCAGCGACGAACCATCCTGCACTTGCCGCCCCGATGCCTCGATCAGCTCCTTGATCTCCTTGGCCGCGCTGGAGGAGCGCTGGGCCAGCCCGCGCACCTCGCTCGCCACCACGGCAAAGCCGCGTCCCTGCTCGCCGGCGCGCGCCGCTTCCACCGCGGCGTTCAGCGCCAGGATATTGGTCTGGAACGCAATGCCCTCGATGATGCCGGTGATCTCGGCGATCTTGTCCGAGCTGGCGCTGATGTCCTGCATCGTGCCGACCACGCGCTGCACCGTGTGGCTGCCGCGTTGCGCCACATCGGCGGCGCTGCGCGCGAGTTCGCTGGCCTGGCGCGCATTCTCGGTGTTCTGGCGCACGGTCTCGGTCAACTCCTCCATGCTGGCCGCGGTCTGCTCCAGCGAGGCCGCCTGCTCCTCGGTGCGGCTGCTCAGGTCGGCATTGCCGCTTGCGATCTCGCTGGTGCTGATGGCGATATTGCCGCTGCTGGCGCGCACGCGGGTGACGGTGGCGGTCAGGCGCTCGTTCATGTCGCGCAATGCCGCCAGCAACCGGCCGGTCTCGTCATGGCGGTCCACTTCGATGCGCGCGCCCAGGTCGCCGCCGGCAACGGTGCCGGCCACCTCCACGGCTCGCTGGATCGGGCGCGTGATGGCACGTGTGATCAGCACGCCGCCGGCCAGCGCAATGACCGCGGACACCAGCGAGATCAGCACCAGCAGGTTGCGCTGGCGCTCGTAGTCCGCCTCCAGCCTGCGCTCCATTTCCTTCTGCCGGGTCTTGGTGAACTCGGCGTAGGCATCGGTCGACTTGATCAGCGCCGCCAGCAACGGACGGCATTGCTTGTCGATCCGACCGATGGCTTCCTCGATCTTGCGCTCGACCGCCAGCCCGACAATGCCGGTGGCGACCGGACCATACTGCGCCTCGACCTTGGCGACCTCCTCCACCAGCTTGCGCGCCTCATCGCTGACGCCAGGCTGGCGCACCATCTCGCTGAGCCGCGCGAGCCGGGCCTGCACGTCTGCGTGCGCTCGCAGGGCATCAGCCTTCTCGCGCTCCAGCTCGGCAGCGTCCGTCACCAGCACCAGGTTGCGCGCCGCGATGGCACGCCGGTCGACCGCGTTGCGCACCTGCGCAGCCATTTCCGCCCGGGCATTCAACCCGTTCAGGTAGTCATTGAAACCCGCCGTCGCATCGCCAAGCGCATGCAGCGAGTACGCCGACACCACCAGCACCACGCCCGCCAGCGTGCCGAACCCGGCCAGCAGCCGCGTGCGGATAGACAGACTCCTGAAAACACTCATGATCACTCCCCTTACCGTCCAAGAAGACGTATGCGCTTCCGTTGTTATGGTTCCAACCCTGTTGCATGCCCGACTGCGGCATGCCACTGCGCGCCCGTTCCTGCCGGTCGGCACGGTACGCGGGATCGCCGGGGCGCATGGCCCCGGCGGCGGTCTCGCATCCGTGCTCCTTGTTGCGGGGGCTAACGGTAGGGATGCGGGGAACTGTTCCCTACTGGAGTGGGGGGCATCGACAAGCAGGCCGCCTGCAGCCGCATGGGCAAGTCAGCCGGTCCGAACAGCGCCGGCCGCTTCTGCACCGCAGGCTTGCGCAGTGCCACTGGCTCGGGGCCAGGCGGCGCCCCGGTTTTGCCGTTGTGATGTGCCTGCCCGGCACGGCTTGTCTACGCCAGCATCCGCACCTGCGGCTCACGATCCCACTGGCGGGTCTTTGCCGCCGCGATAAAGCGCGCGGTGTCGCCGGCGGGCACGATGCCAGCGTCCGGCTGCAATTTGGCGTGGGCAAGCAGCATGTCCCCGCCGGCATCGGCTGCGATCGCCTTCAAATGGGCGTAGGCAAAGCAGACAAAATCCAGCGCCGCGCTTTCCTTTACCAGCATGGCGGCGCCGTCGGCCGACAGCACCACGGCCACGGCATCGAACATTACCGAGGGCGTGCCTGCCAGCTGCCCGTCCGCCGGCAGCTTCGACCCATCGGCCAGCAGCGCGCCGCCCACCTTGGGCGCGACGATCTTCACCGTCGCGCCGGCGGCGCTGGCCGCCTGCCGGATCGCCTCGACGGTGGCGCCGTCGGAGCCGTCAGCGACCAGGATGCCGATCTCGCGCCCCTGCAGCGTGTCCTTCATCTTGCCGATGATCTGCAGCGCCGGCGACGGCGGCAGGTCCTGCACCGGCGCGGCGGTGGGCAGCGGCTCGGGCACCTGGTCCAGCGCCAGGCCGTCGGCCACGCGCCGGCCCAGGTCCGGGTCGATATTGAGCAGGTGGGCCACCATGCGCTCGCGCACATGCACGTGCTCGACCTTCGACAGCTCGAACACCAGCGCCGAGGCGATATGCGCCTGTTCGGCGCGGGTCTGGCTGCGATAGAACTGGCGCGCCTGGCTGTAGTGGTCGGCAAAGGTCTCGGCGCGGATGCGGCCCTTGTCGCCCTGCTCGGGCACCAGCGCATGGCGGAAGCCCAGGTCCGGCGTCTCGCGCGGCGAGTCGTCGGACAGCGAGTTGGGCTCGTAGGCGACGCGTCCCTTGGGCCGTTGCATCTGCATATGGCCGTCGCGCTGGTGGTTGGCGAACGGGCACTTGGGCGCGTTCACCGGAATCTGGTTGAAGTTGGGGCCGCCCAGGCGCAGCAGTTGCGTGTCGAGGTAGGAGAACAGCCGGCCCAGCAGCAAGGGATCGTTGGAAAAATCGATGCCGCGCACGATGTTGGCGGGGCAGAACGCTACCTGCTCGGTCTCGGCAAAGAAGTTGTCGGGCCAGCGGTCCAGCACCATGCGGCCGATGATCTTCAGCGGCACGGTCTCTTCCGGGATGATCTTGGTCGCATCGAGATGGTCGAACGGGAACTTGGCCGCATCGTCCTCCGTGAACAACTGCACCCCCAGTTCCCATTCCGGGAAGTTGCCGGACTGGATCGCATTGAACATGTCGCGGCGGTGGAAATCCGGATCGGCGCCGGCGATCTTGACGGCCTCGTCCCACACCGTGGACTGCAGTCCCAGCTTGGGGCGCCAGTGGAACTTGACGAAGGTGGACCGGCCCTGGTCGTCGAGCAGGCGGAAGCTGTGTACGCCGAAGCCTTCGATCATGCGCAGCGAGCGCGGGATGGTGCGGTCCGACATGATCCACATGACCATGTGCATCGACTCCGGCGTGAGCGAGATGAAATCCCAGAAGGTGTCGTGCGCGGTGGCCGCCTGCGGGAACGCGCGATCGGGCTCCATCTTGACCGCGTGGACCACGTCGGGGAACTTGATCGCGTCCTGGATGAAGAACACCGGGATGTTGTTGCCGACCAGGTCCCAGTTGCCTTCCTTCGTATAGAACTTGACCGCGAAGCCGCGCACGTCGCGCGGCGTGTCGATCGAGCCCGCGCCACCCGCCACGGTGGAAAAGCGCGCAAACACCGGAGTCTTCACGCCGACCTCGGTCAGGATGCTGGCGGTGGTGAATTGCGCCAGCGAATCGGTGAGCTCGAAATAGCCGTGTGCCGCGGTGCCGCGCGCATGGACGATCCGCTCAGGAATGCGCTCATGGTCGAAGTGTGTAATTTTTTCACGGAGGATGAAATCTTCGAGCAGCGTCGGGCCGCGCGGATTGGCCTTGAGCGAGTTCTGGTTGTCCGCGATGGGCGCGCCCTGGTTGGTGGTCAGCGGGACATGCGTGCCGCCGGCAACCTGGTGCAGCTCTCCGCCGGTGCCGCGCTGGGCATCGCCGTAACCGGCCGGAGCGCCCTGGGCAGTGGTGGCGGGTGTGGAGTTTGACGTGGGCTTGGCCTTGGCGTCGGACGTGTCGGGCATAACGGTCTCCTGTGTCGGGTTGAACGGATGAACGGCAGCAACCCGGCAGTGCCTGCAATTGCCACGCCTGCTTGCTGACACTTTTGGTTACAAAGCAAAATTGCCGAAAGTGCACCCTGTCAAACATCTGACATTTGATCGGTCAACAATCGCCCGCTGTCGCGACAAGCCACGGCCATCCCGGCAGCAACCGGCCAGATCCGCGCTTGTCATCCGCCCCGGCGGAAGTCCGATGCGTGCAGCCGTCTGTCGGCGCAGCGGGCGCGGCCATCGTTCTCTTCCTCAACCAGAAGAAAAGGCCCTGCACCAATGAGACCCACCCTGCTGTCGCATTCCGCCCGGCCATGGCTGGCGGCCGGCACCCTGACCCTGGCATTGATGCTTGCCGCCTGCGGCGGCGATGACGCTCCCGGCGCGGGAGGCGGCACCCACCAGCCCGCCGCCAACGGCAACGCGCCGGACACGGCCGGCAAGCCCGGCCACACCGGCAAGCCTGGCAGTTGCAGCACGCGTTGCGCGCCCTGACCCGATGTGGCCCCTGATTTGCCCTCTGATTTGCCCCTGACGCGGGCCGCATTCCGATCCAGCGACAGAACGACCCCACCCACGCCATGACCTTCAATCCGTCCAAGCGACAGTTCCTCAAGACCAGCCTCGGCACCGGCGCCGCCGCCGCGATGCTGGCCAGCTTTCCGCCCAGCATCCGCCGCGCCCTCGCGATCGAGGCCAACAACGCCACCGGCACCATCCAGGACGTCAAGCACGTCGTGATGGTGATGCTGGAAAACCGCTCGTTCGACAATTACTTCGGCACGTTCAAGGGCGTGCGCGGCTACGGCGACCGCTTTGCCATCCCGCTGCCGAACGGCAAGACCGCGTTCTACCAGACCGATGCCAACGGCAATACGCTGACGCCCTACCACCTCGACGAAACCCAGGGCAACGCGCAGCGCGCCGGCGGCACGCCGCACACCTGGCCCGATGCGCAGGCCGCCTGGGACCACGGCCGCATGGACCGCTGGCCGGTGGCCAAGAAGGCGCTGTCGATGGGCTACTACGACTACGCCGAGATCCCGTTCCAGCGCGCGCTGGCCGACGCCTTCACGCTGTGCGACGCTTACCACTGCGCGATGCACACCGGCACCATCCCCAACCGCCTGTTCTACTGGACCGGCAGCAACGGCCCCACCGGCGACAACGTCGCGGTGATGATCAATGAGTTCAACGCCGGCGCCGACGTGGGCCCGTCCACCGAAGGCTGGACCTGGAAGACCTACGCCGACCGCCTGCAGGACGCGGGCGTGAGCTGGAAGGTCTACCAGAACGTGCCGGACAACTATGGCTGCAACCAGATGATGAGCTTCCGGCACTGGCGCGCCGAGATGGAGAAGATGCCGGAAGGGCGCAGGTTGTCCAACACCGCGGGCGCGGGCGTCAATCCGCCCTACAACCCGGATATCGACGACCAGTACAGCGAGCTGGCCAAGGGCTTCTGCAACACCATGCCCGACGGCGGCTTCCTGCAGTCGCTGCGCGACGACGTGGTCAACGGCCGGCTGCCGGAGGTATCGTGGATTATCCCGCCGGCAGAGTTCAGCGAGCACCCCGGCCCGTCCAGCCCGGCCAAGGGCGGCTGGTACGTGCAGTCCATCCTCGATGCGCTGACGGCATCGCCCGAGGTCTGGAGCAAGACCGTGCTGCTGATCAACTTCGACGAGAACGACGGCTTCTTCGACCACAGCCCGCCGCCGAGCGCGCCGTCGCGCAACCCGGACGGCACGCTGGCCGGCAAGTCGACCCTCGACGATGCGCAGATGGCCTTCGAGTACTTCAACTTCCCGCCCGCCACGCCCAGGCAGCCGCCGCAGGACGGCAAGCCCTTCGGGCCAGGGCCGCGCGTGCCGCTGTGGGTGGTGTCGCCGTGGAGCCGCGGCGGCTGGGTCAACTCCGAGGTGTTCGACCATACCTCGGTGCTGCGCTTCCTGGAAGCGCGCTTCGGCGTGATGGAGCCGCAGATCAGCGCCTACCGCCGCGCGGTCTGCGGCGACCTGACCAGCGCCTTCAACTTCGCCACGCCCAACACCGAGACGCTGCCCGTGCTGGCGGGGCGCACCACGCGCGCCGACGCCACCAGCCTGACCGCCTGGCAGCAGACGCAGCCCGCCATCCCGGTGCCCGTCACGCCGGCGCTGCCGGCGCAGGCCAACGGCGTGCGCCCGTCGCGCAAGCTGCCGTATGAGCTGCACACCAGCGCGCGCGTCGATGCCGCCGCCCGCACCGTGCGCCTGCTGTTCGCCAACGACAGCGCGCACCAGGCGGGCGCGGTGTTCCATGTCTACGACAAGCTGCACCTGGACCGCATTCCGCGCCGCTACGTGGTCGAGGCCGGCAAGGCGCTGGACGACGTGTGGGACGTCAATGCCGACGGCGGCAAGTACGACCTGTGGGTGCTGGGCCCCAACGGCTATCACCGCGCCTTCACCGGCGATGTCGGCGAGGCGGCTACCAGCTCCGCCGAAATCCAGGTCTGCTACAACCCGTGCAGGAAGCCGACGATCCAGGTCAAGCTGCATAACGACGGCGATGCCGACGTGACCTTCACCATCAAGGCGCTGGCCTATCGCGACGACGGCCCGTGGACGCAGCGGGTCAGGCGGGGCAAGGTCGAAACGCTGGAATGGCCGGTGGCCGAAAGCGGCAACTGGTACGACTTCGTCGTGACTTGCGAGGCCAGCCCGGCGTTTGCGCGCCGCTTTGCCGGACGCATGGAGACCGGCGAGGATACGGTCAGCGATCCGGCCATGGGCGTGATCTGATCGCCTGCGGCAAGAGGCGCGGCGCGCAGACGCCCTGCATGCGCAAGGCCAGGGCTGTTTCGTCCGCAAGGAACGAAACAGCCCGTCGTTCTCGATGCTCGAGAATGCCTTGCCCCGCTCCCCCGTTATTCCTCCTGGAACGCCTCTTCGCGCTTGGCCTTGATCGATGGCAGCGCCACCACCGCCACCAGCGCCGCCGCGGCCACCAGCAGGCCCAGCGACAGCGGACGCGTGGTAAAGACCGAGAAATCGCCGCGCGACAGCAGCAAGGTGCGGCGGAAGTTCTCTTCCATCATCGGCCCCAGCACGAAGCCCAGCAGCAGCGGCGCCGGCTCGCAGCGCAGCTTGTGGAAGACATAGCCGATCAGGCCGCAGCTGGCCGCGGCAAAGACGTCGAACACCGTGTTGTTGACCGAGTAGACGCCGATGCTGCAGAACACCAGGATGGCCGGGTACAGGAAGCGGTAGGGCACCGTCAGCAGCTTCACCCACACGCCGATCAGCGGCAGGTTCAGCACCACCAGCATCAGGTTGCCGATCCACATCGACGCGATCAGGCCCCAGAACAGCGCGGGATTGCTGCTCATGACCTGCGGGCCGGGCTGGATGTTGTGGATCGTCATCGCCCCCACCATCAGCGCCATCACCGCGTTGGGTGGAATGCCCAGCGTCAGCAGCGGGATGAACGAGGTCTGCGCCGCGGCGTTGTTGGCCGATTCCGGACCGGCCACGCCTTCGATCGCGCCCTTGCCGAATTCTTCCGGGTATTTCGACGCCTTCTTCTCCAGCGAGTACGCCGCGAACGAAGCCAGCGAGGCGCCGCCGCCCGGCAGGATGCCCAGCGACGAACCCAGCGCGGTGCCGCGCAGCACCGCCGGGATCATGCGCCTGAAATCTTCCCGCGTCGGGAACAGGTTGGTGACGCGGTCGGTGAAGGTCTCGCGATGTTCCTTCTGCTCCAGGTTGGCGATGATCTCGGCAAAGCCGAACAGCCCCATTGCCAGCGCGGTAATGCTGATGCCGTCGGTCAGCTCCGGCACGTCGAACGAGAAGCGCGCGGCGCCCGAGTTCACATCGGTGCCAACCAGCCCCAGCAACAGTCCCAGCACGATCATCGCCACTGCCTTGACCAGCGAACCCGAGGCCAGCACCACCGCGCCGATCAGGCCCAGCACCATCAGCGAGAAATACTCGGCGGGGCCGAACTTGAACGCCAGTTCCGACAGCGGCGTGGCAAACGCGGCCAGGATCAGCGTGGCCACGCTGCCGGCGAAGAACGAGCCCAGTCCCGCGGTGGCCAGCGCCACCCCGGCGCGCCCGCGCCGCGCCATCTGGTAGCCGTCCAGCGTGGTCACTACCGCCGACGATTCACCGGGCAGGTTCACCAGGATGGCGGTGGTCGAGCCGCCGTACTGGGCACCGTAATAGATGCCGGCCAGCATGATCAGCGCGGCCACCGGCGGCAGCGTGTAGGTGATCGGCAGCAGCATGGCGATGGTGGCCAGCGGCCCCAGGCCCGGCAGCACCCCGATCAGCGTGCCGAGCACGCAGCCCAGGAAGGCATAGGCCAGGTTCTGCAGCGACAGCGCGGTGGAAAACCCCAGCGCAAGATGACTCAGCAACTCCATCCGATATCCCCTAGTTGACGAAAGCGGCCGGCCACACCGGCATCTGCAGGTTGATGCCGTAGACAAAGGCCACGGTGCTGATCAGCAACAGGACCGCGGCGTTGAGGATGGCGCCCTTCCAGGTGAACTCATGGCTGGCCATCGACGACACCAGCACCAGCGCCAGCACCGACAGCACCATCCCGAGTGGCTTGAGCACCAGCCCGAACAGCACCACCGAGCCCAGGATCCACAGCAGCGTCTTGATGTCCCAGCGTGCCATGCGATCTTCATCGCTCTTGTGCGACAACGATCCGGCCGCGACCACGGCGCCCAGCAGCGCCAGCACGATGCCAAGCCAGAACGGGAAATAGCCCGGCCCCATCCTGGCGGCGGTGCCCATCGAATAGCCGCGGGCAACGAAGGAAAAGCTGAGGCCAAGGATGATGAACATCAGGCCGGAACAAAAGTCGGTTTGCTTGCGTATGCGCATGCAGGCTCCTTGAAGCGGGGGACGACGCGACGACACCAACAGGCGGCGTCGGCTTCGGGAGTCCCGAACAATACATCATGTTGTGATATATTTTTCGGCCGGCAAGGGTTATTCCCTACGAATCGGTCGCAGGTTCAGTGCGCGGGTTGGCCATGGCGGCTGGCTTGGCGCTGGCGCCCGCAATAGCGTGCGGTGGTGGAGGTGGGGCGCGAAAGTCGGCGTGCCGGGCACGCGTGCAGGCTCGGCCTGCAGCCGGACGATGAGATGCGGTTCAGGACCTACAGGGCGCTGGCTGCGCCCTGCTGGACAGCGGATGCCCGGCCTGCGCTGGCGCGCCGCGGCCTACGCCTTGCGCCAGACCGGCGAGGCCGACACCGCCACCTTGCGCGGCAGGATGCCTTGCGCGGCAAAGGCGTCGGCAATGCGCTGCTGCTCGGCCAGCGCGGCCGCGTCGACGGTGCGCACGGCATAGCTGCGGCGCGCGTTGGCGGCCTCCACCGTGGCGGCATCCAGGCCGATCAGCGGCGCGTGCCAGCGCGCGGCCTCGGCGGGATTGCGCTTGACCCAGTCGCCCGCGTCGCGCAGCGCGTCGAACACCACCTCCAGCACTTCGGCATGCGTGCGCGCGAACGGCGTCGCCGCCAGGTAGAAGCGGCGATAGCTCGACAGCCCTTCGCCGTCGCGCAGCACGCGCGCATTGGACTGGCGCTGCACCGCGGCCAGGAACGGGTCCCAGATCACCCACGCCGCCACGCTGCCGCGCTCGAACGCCGCGCGCGCATCGGCCGGGCTGAGGTAGGCCGGCTCGATGTCGCGGATCGACAGCCCGGCGCGCGCCAGCGCCTCGAGCACCAGGTAGTGCGCGCCGGCGCCCTTGGCAAACGCCACGCGCTGGCCCTTGAGCTGGGCCACCTCGCGGATCGGCGAATCGGCGCGCACCACGATCGCCTGCGCCTGCGGCGAAGGGGTCTCGGTCGCGTAATACGTGAGCGACGCACCCGCGGCCAGCGCGAACGGCGGCACCGCATCGGCCACGTCGGCGCTGAGGTCGATGTTGCCGAGGTTGAGCGCCTCCAGCAGCGGCAGGCCGGAGGTGAACTCATACCACTGCACCGCCACGCCTTTTTGCGCCAGCGCCTTTTCCAGCGTCTGCCGCGATTTCAGCAGGATCATCAGCGTGGATGACTTCTGATAGCCGATGCGCAATGTCGTCAGGCCCTGCCCCAGGCTGACCCCAGGCAGCGCAGCGGCTGCAGCCGCCGCGGCCAGAAGCCGGCGGCGACGGGAATTGTGGGTCGGGGTCATGGCGGTGCTCCAGGAGGCAAATCGGAGCGCCAGCTTAGTCGCGGAACCGGGCCGAGCCAACGAAGATTGTTGCCAATGCTTATGCGGCGGCTATCATCCAGGATTCCGCGCCACTCCCGCACCCAGACACCATGAACCTGTCGGCCGGCATTCCCATCCTCCGCATCTTCTCGGTCGACAAGGCCATGGAGTTCTACCTCGATTTCCTCGGCTTCACGCTCGACTGGGAGCATCGCTTCGAAGACGGGTTGCCGCTTTACGCGCAGGTCAGGCGCAGCGGCCTGACGCTGCATCTGAGCGAGCACCATGGCGATGCCACGCCGGGGTCGACCGTGTTCGTGCCGGTGGAGGATATCGATGCGCTGCACCGGGAGCTGCACGCCAAGGACTATCCGTACGCGAAGCCCGGTGTGGAGGATGTGGGCTGGGGGCGGATGCTGCAGGTGGCCGATCCGTTCGGGAACCGGCTGCGGTTCTGCCAGGTGGCCGAGGATTAGGCCACGACTTCCCATGCTGGCGGATCAGCGCGGGTCCGGAGCGGACTTCCCGCCATCCTCCACCGCCCCCGCCGGCCGCGCCTCTGCCCGGGGCGTGTAAACTGCTGCATTTTTCGAATCCAGCGGAATGTTACAAGTGCCCCGGCGCACAGGCTTGAGCGGACCCACGCTGGTCCGCCTGCTGGCCCGCCTGGCTGACGCCGACGCCCCCGCCCCTGCTAGCTCGCTTTCCAGCCAGCTGAGCCAATGGCTCGGCTGGGCGGATGCGATCGCGCTGTCGTCGGCGCTGAAGGCCCAAGTGCCGGCGATGCCGCCCCCGGCAAGTGGCGGCGGCGGCACCGAAGCGCAGCAATGCGCGCGTGTGCGCGCCCGGCTGGCCGACGCCATCGCCGAAGACGCCGCGCCGGCCGGCCGGCGCCGCGGTCCGGCGAGACCGTCGGCGCTGCCGGACCCGGTCGATGCGCAGGTCGACTACGCGGTGCATCGTCAGCGCTACCTGACGTTGCAGCAGACCATGGAGACCAGCATCGGCAGCCTGCGCGGCGGCCTGCGGGCGGCGCTGTCGGCCGGTACGCCGGCCATGGCCAAGCTGGCCATGGTCGACGCGGTGATGGAGCGCGTGCTCGGCGCGCGCGAGCAAAGCCTGCTGGGCGCGGTGCCGAGCCTGCTGGAGGCGCACTTCCAGCGCCTGCGCCAGGCCGAAGCCGCGGCACTGGAGGCGCAGGCCCAGGCACAAGGACAACCCGCGGCGGTCCGCGCCGGCGCATGGCTGGGCGTGTTCCGCAAGGATATGCAGAGCGTGCTGCTCGCCGAACTCGAGATCCGCTGGCAGCCCGTCGAAGGCCTGCTGGCGGCGCTGCAAGACAGCTAACCCGGACATCATGACCCGATACCTATCTCATATTGTTGCGTTCCTGGCGGGCCTGGCGGTCGTCTGCTGGATTGGCGCGGGCTATGCCGGCACCAATTTCCTGGCGCTGGTCGTCACCCTGCTGATCGGCGGCTTCTACGTGGGCGGCGCGCTCGAACTGCTGCGCTACCGCCAGGCCACCGCCACGCTGGCGCAGGCGCTGGCCGGACTGGCCGAAGCGCCGGCCAGCCTGGGTGGCTGGCTGGAACGCCTGCACCCCAGCCTGCGCGACAGCGTGCGGCTGCGCGTCGAAGGCGAACGCGTCGGCCTGCCCGGCCCTGCGCTGACGCCGTACCTGGTCGGGCTGCTGGTGCTGCTGGGCATGCTCGGCACGTTCCTCGGCATGGTGGCCACCTTGCGCGGCACCGGCATCGCGCTGGAAGGCGCCACCGACCTGCAGGCGATCCGCGCTTCGCTGGCGGCGCCGGTCAAGGGGCTGGGCTTTGCCTTCGGCACCTCGGTCGCGGGCGTGGCCACCTCGGCCATGCTGGGCCTGCTGTCCGCGCTGTGCCGGCGCGAGCGCATCCAGGCCGCGCAGGCGCTCGACGCCCGCATCGCCACCACGCTGCGCAGCTATTCGCGCGGCCATCAGCGCGACCAGGCCTTGCAGCTGCTGCAGCGCCAGGCCGAAGTGATGCCGGCGCTGGCCGAGCAGATGCAGGCCATGATGCGCGCCATGGCGCAACAGCACGAGACCCTGGCCGAGCGGCTGGTGGCCAGTCAGGACGCCTTCCACGGCAAGACCGAGGCGGTCTATGCGCGCCTGGCGTCATCGGTGGAGCAATCGCTGAAGGACAGCATTGCCGACAGCGCCCGCGCCGCCGGTGCCGCGATCCAGCCCGCGGTGGACGCGACCATGGCCGGCCTGGCGCGCGAGACCACGGCGCTGCGCGACACCGTCACGCAGGCGGTGCAACAGCATCTGGACGGTGTTTCGAGCCGGTTCGAGCGCGCCACCGCCGGTGTCGCCGATACCTGGAACCAGGCCCTAGCCGGCCATCAGCGCACCAGCGAGGCGCTGGCGGCGGACCTGCGCACATCGCTCGATGGCTTCAGCCAAACTTTCGAACAACGTTCGGCCAGCTTGCTGGACGGCGTCGCCAGCCGCTTCGACTCCGTCGCGGCCAGCACCGCCGAAGCCTGGCGCGAGGCGCTGTCGCAACAGCAGCAGGCCGGCGAAAAGCTGGCCGGCGACAACCAGCAGGCGCTGGCGGCCGCCGCGGCAACGTTTGGCGAGCACGCCGCGGCGCTGGTGCGCAGCGTTGACGCCTCGCACGCCGGCCTGCAGGCCCAGCTGGCCGCGCAGGACGCGCAGCGCCTGTCGGCCTGGGCCGACACGCTCGGCGGCATGACGGCCACGCTACGCCAGCAGCTGGAACAGCTGAACGCGCACACCGTCAGCCGCCACGACGAAATCAGCGCCACGCTGGCGCAGAACGTGCGCGAGGTCTCGGCGCAGACGCAGGCGCATGCCAGCAGCACGCTGGCCGAGATCGACCGCCTGGTGCAGGCCGCCGCCGAAGCACCGAAGACCGCCGTTGCGCTGCAGGCCGAACTGGCGTCGCGCGATGAAGCGCGCTTTGCCGCGTGGACCGATACGCTTGGCACCATCACCGCAACGCTGCGCCAGGAATGGCAGCAGCTGAACGCGCAGACGGTTTCGCGCCAAGATGAAATCAGCGCGACGCTTGCGCAGAACGTGCAAGAGATCTCCGCGCAGACGCAGGCACATGCCAGCCGCACCCTCGCCGAAATCGACCGCCTGGTGCAGGCCGCCTCGGAAGCGCCGAAGGCCGCGGTCGCGCTGCAGGCGGAACTGGCCGAGCGCGATGCAGCGCGCTTCGCCGGCTGGACCGAGACCCTCCACAGCATCGCCGCCACGCTGCGCGAGCAATGGGAGCAGTCCAGCACGCACGCCGCCGCGCGCCAGCAGGAAGTCTGCGAGGCGCTGGCGCAGACCGCGCGCGCGATCTCGACCGAGACCCAGGCGCACGCCACCACCACCCTCGCCGAGATCGACCGCCTGGTCCAGGCCGCGGCCGAGGCGCCGAAGGCCGCCACCGCGCTGCAGGCGGAGCTGGTGGCGCAGGACGCGCAGCGCCTGGCCGCCTGGACCGAATCGCTGGGCACCATGGCGGCTGCGCTGCGCGGCGAATGGGAGCAGGCCAGCGCGCACGCCACCGCGCGCCAGCGAGAGATCTGCGAAACGCTGGCCGTCACGGCGCGCGACATGGCGGCACAGGCCCAGGCCCAGGCCACCGATACCGTCGCCGAAGTCTCGCGCCTGCTGCAGGCCGCGAGCGAAGCGCCCCGCGCCGCCGCCGAGGTCATTGCGCAGCTGCGCGAGAAGCTGACCGAGGGCATGGCGCGCGACCACGCCATGCTGGAAGAACGCAGCCGCATGATGGAAACGCTGGGCACGCTGCTTGACGCCGTCAACCACGCCTCCACCGAACAGCGCACCGCGGTGGATACGCTGGTCGCCACCACCGCCGACCTGCTCGAGCGCATCGGCACGCGCTTCACCGACAAGGTGGAGTCCGAGACCGGCAAGCTTACCGACATCGCCGCGCAGGTCACCGGCAGTGCGGTCGAGGTGGCCAGCCTGGGCGAAGCCTTCGGCGTGGCGGTGCAGATGTTCAGCGAATCGAACGGCAAGCTGATCGACCACCTGCAGCGCATCGAGGCCGCGCTGGACAAGTCGATGACGCGCAGCGACGAGCAACTGGCCTACTACGTGGCGCAGGCGCGCGAGGTGGTGGACCTGAGCATGCTGTCGCAGAAGCAGATCCTGGAAGACCTGCAGCTGCACGCAGCCCGGCAGGCGCCCAGCGCAGAGGCGGCATGAGAGAAGAACTCGACGCCGGCGTTGAGCCCACCGTGCCGGCCTGGGCGGTCTTCGGCGACTTGATGTCGGTGCTGCTGGGCGCGTTCGTGCTGGTGCTGCTGGGGGTCATCGGCGTGCAGATGGAGCTGTCGGCGCGGCTCGAAGCCGAGGTGAAGCAGCGGCAGGAAGAAGCCCAGCGCCGCCAGACGCTGGAAAAGGCGCTGGCCGGGCCGCTCGCGGCCGGCCGCGTGACGCTGGTGAACGGGCGCATCGGCATCAGCGGCAGCGTGCTGTTCGCGCTGAATTCCGCCGAATTGCAACCTGAAGGCCGCGACCTGCTCAAGAGCCTGGCCCAGCCGCTGTCGGCCTACCTGCGCAGCCGCGACGAGATCCTGATGGTCAGCGGCTTTACCGACGACCAGCAGGTGCGCGAGGGCAACCGGCGCTTTGCCGACAACTGGGAACTGTCGGCGCAGCGCGCCCTGACCGTGACCCGTACGCTGATCGATGCCGGCATCCCGCCCTCGTCGGTGTTCTCGGCCGCGTTCGGCTCGCAGCAGCCGGTCACGCCGAATGCCGATGCGGCGGGCCGCGCAAAGAACCGGCGCGTGGAAATCTCGCCGGTGCCACGCGTGACCACCGGCACGGTGAAGGCGCATGGCTGAGCTCGACGCGGCGGCCGGTGCCCGCGCGCAACTGGACGCCTGGCAAGCCAGCGGCGCCGATCGTGCCGACCCGGTGCGCTTCCGGCTGATGCAGGCACTGGCCGTCCGCGCGGCCGGACACGGCGGCGCGGCGCGCCAGTTGCTGGAGGCGCGCCTGCAGGGCCTGGTCGCCGCATACGCCGCCATCTTGCAGCGCAACGCCGACAACTTCGGCGAAGCCACTGGCCAGCCCGCGCCGGTGCAAGCCGCAAGCGCCCTTGGCGCACTGGTCCACGACCTCACCGCGCGCGCGAGGCCGGCCATCGCCACGGCTTCAAACGATGTCCGTGCGCTGCCGGCGCCGGCACAAGGCGCGGATACGCCGCTGGTCGACACCCTCGCCGACTACTTCCGCGAGACCTGGGCCCGGGTCAGCGTCGAGCAGCAGTTCCGCGAGTCGCTGGAACGCGTGCCGGAGAACGCCGGGCCGCTCAATACCGACCATCTCGTGCATCGCTCGCTGTCGCTGATGCGCGAGACCTCGCCGGAATACCTGCGGCATTTCCTGTCGTATGTCGAGGGCATGGCGTGGCTGGAGCAGTTGAACGAGGCGGCCGCGGCGCAAAAGGAAGCGGCCCGCGCCGCCGCCAGGAAGAATACGCGGGCGAAGGCCCGCAAGTAGCGGCCCGGCCGCCTCAGTCCAGCCGCACCACCACCTTGCCGAAGGCGCCGCGCTCGAGGTGATCGAGCGCCGCCGGCAGCTCGCCGAAGCCATACGCGCGCTCGACCACGGGGCGCAGCTGCAGCCAGTCGACGGCGCGCACCAGGTCCTGCAATGCGCGCCGGTGCGACACGCCGATCCCCTGCACGGTCACGCGGCCATGCAGCACCGGATAGACGTTGGCACGCAGCTCGTCGCCCTGCAGGTTGCCGATCACCGAGATCCGGCCGCCCTGCGCCAGCGCGGCCAGCGAGCGGCCGAAGTTGTCGCCGCCGGCCAGTTCCAGCACATGGTCGGCGCCCTGGCCGCCGGTCAGCTCGCGCACCGCGGCGGGCCAGTCGGGCGTGCGGCCGCGATGGATGCCGTGCGCCGCGCCCAGCGCCTGGGCGCGCGCCAGCTTGTCGTCGCTGCCCGACACCACGATCACGCGCGCGCCCTGGGCGCGGGCGATCTGCACCGCGAACAAGGCGACGCCGCCGGTGCCGATCACCACCACGGTATCGCCGGGCCGCGTCACCGTGGCCTCGGCCAGCGCCTGCCATGCGGTCAGTCCGGCGCAGGTCAGCGTGCTGGCCTGCGCGGCGTCGAGCGTGCGCGGCGCCGCCACCAGCGCGTCCTCGGCCAGCACCACGTATTCGGACAGCATGCCGGGGCCCGGCACGCCCAGCGGCTTGCTGTGGCGCGGCTGCACGCCATCGCGCCAGCCGGTGAAGAAGGTGCTGATCACCGCATCGCCCGGGGCAAAGCCGGCAACCCCATCGCCAATGGCCACGACTTCGCCGCGCATGTCCGACCCCGGCACCAGCGGCGGCTGCACCGGCATCCCCATGCCGTCGTGGAGGATCAGCAGGTCGCGGTAGTTCAGGGCCACCGCATGCACCCGCACCAGCACTTCGCCATGTCCCGGCGTGGGTATTGGCGCATCGACGCGATGCAGGTGGTTGCGGCCGAATGCCGAAAGTTGCCAGCGTTGCATGGAGGAAGTCATGGGTGCGGTCCTGTGGGTGAAAAACGGTGAGCCCACTATACTGATTCCCCATCAGATCCATTGGGCAATCGAAGTCCTTCCTGTGTAGCCACCATGGAACCAATCACCCATGACCGGCTGGCCGGCATCACGGCCTTCGTGGTCGCGGCGGAAGCCGGCAGTTTTGCCCAGGCGGCGGCACGCCTGGGCCTGACGCGCTCGGCCATCGGCAAGGCCGTCGCGAGGCTGGAGGCACGCGTCGGTGCACGGCTGTTCGTGCGCACCACGCGCAGCCTGGCGCTGACCGATGACGGCCAGGCGTTCTACGAGCGCTGCGCCCAGGCGCTGGAAGAGCTGGATGCCGCCCAGCACATGCTGGAGGCCGGGCGCGGCGCCGTCGCGGGCCGCGTGCGCGTGAGCGCGCCGGTGGTGTTCGGCCGACATCATGTGGCGCCGCTGCTGCTGGAACTGGCGGAGCGACATCCGCAACTGCGGCTGGAAGGCAATTTCACCGACCGGCTGGTGGACTTTGCCGACGACGGCATCGACCTGGCGATCCGCAGCGGCCGCCTGCCGGACAGCGACACGCTGGTGGCACGGCCGCTCGGCACGCAGGCCATGGTGCTGTGCGCAGCGCCCGACTACCTGCGCCGCCATGGCACGCCGGCCACCACTGCCGGACTGCTGTCGCACCAGTGCCTGGTCTACCTGCGCGGCACCCAGCCCGTACCCTGGTCGCTGGCCGATACCGACGGCAATCCGGTGCGCCCGGAACTGTCACATCGGCTCGCCTTCGACGACATCGATACCCTGGCCATGGCCGCGATCCGCGGCGCCGGCGTGGCCAGCCTGCCGCTGTGGCTGGTGCGCGCGCCGCTGCAGCAGGGCACGCTGGCGCGCGTGCTGCCGCAGGCCTCGGTCAGCCGCACGCCGTTGCACCTGGTATGGCCGCGCACCCGCTTCCTGCCGCACAAGCTGCGGGTGACGATTGACCTGCTGATGGCGGCGCTGCCGGCAGTGCTGGCGCCGGATTGAAGGCCCGCCGTGCGGCGCCGCGATACCGCTACGCCGCCACGGCAAACCCGTAAAGCGCCGCGGCGTTGCGCCAGCGCAGCGCCGCGGACAACGCCGCGCCGTCACCGCCCTGCCCTTGCCACGCGGCAAGCGTGCGGCACTCGTCCAGCCGCGGCGGCCCCTCGTGATTGGTCCAGGGCCAGTCGCTGCCCCACAGCAGGCGGTCATCGCCGACGATGTCGCGCCAGCGCTGAGCAAGCCGGGGCCAGTCGTGCGGCGATGCCAGCCGGTAGGGCGCGCTGATCTTCACCCACAGCTGGCGGCGCGCGCGCACTGACATGGCGGCGTCGAAGACGGGATCCGCGACTCCTGCCGTGCCGGGCCGGCCGAAGTGGTCAAGCACGACCGGCGCGCCCGCATCGCCAAGCGCCGCATCCAGCTGCGCCAGCACCACTGCGCCCTGCCCGTTGCCGGTATGGAGCTCGACGTGCCAGCCCAGCGCGGCGATCCTGTGGAACAGCGCGCGCCATGGCGCAGTGGCAATGCGTTGCCAATCCGGATCGCCGTACAGGTTCAGGCGGATGCCGCGCACGCCAGCGGCCTGGAACGCCGCCAGTTGCGCGTCCGTGATCGTCGGGTCGATCACCGCCACGCCGCGCAGGCGCCCGGGCAGCGCCTGCAGCGCGGCCAGCAGCGCGGTGTTGTCGGTGCCGAGAAAGCTGGTCTGCACCACCACCCCATACAGGTCGCCCTGGCCACCCAGGCCGCCGAGCGCCGCCTGCCAGGCGTGCAGCCCGGCGGCATAGGCCGGCCGGTAACGCGCCGCTGCCGTGGCCACGCCGGTATCGAAGACGTGGAAATGGGTATCCACCAGCGGCAAAGCGCGCCTGCTCATCATCAAGCCTCCGTGGGGCGGGTATATCCGGATATGGCGTCCAGACCCGCGTCAGTATTCTAGTCCTCTAGAGGACATAAGCATTCAATCAATTTAGCACGGCTCCGGCATGCCAGACAACGCACCGCTCCAGACCACCACCGCCACCGCGGGGCTCAGCCGTTACGGCCAGATCGCGGCGGCACTGCGGGACAGGATCGTTTCCGGCGCCTGGACGCCGGGCAGTGCCATTCCGGCCGAAGGGGCGCTGGCCACGGAGTTCGGCATCGCGCTGGGCACCATCCGCCAGGCCATCGCCGTGCTGGTCCAGCAAGGCCTGCTCGAGCGCGTGCAGGGCAAGGGCACCTTCGTGCGCAAGGGGCTGAGCGGCGCCAGCCTGATGCGCTTCTTTCGCTTCGGCGGCGCCGATGGCGCGCCCGTGGTGCCGCGCTCCGAAATCCTGTCGTGCCGCGCCGTCCGGCTGGACAAGGCCATGGCGGGGCGTTTCGGGCTGGACAGCGGCGCGCGCGGGCTGGCGATCTCGCGCCGCCGCTGGCTGGAACAGACGCCGCGGCTGCTGGAATCGATCTGGCTGCCGCTGCCGCGCTGCGAAGCCCTGCAGCAGCTGCCGCCAGCGCAGTGGGGCGACCTGCTCTACCCGCTGCTGGGCAGCGCCTGCGGCGTCACGGTCCATCGCGCCGTGGACGAGGTGACCTTCCGCACGCTGGCGGCGGACGAGGCCGCGTTGCTGACGCTGCCCGATGCGCATCCCTGCGCGGTCGTCACGCGCCACGCCTTTGACCTGGCCGGCCACTGCATCGAATACCGGCTGACACGCGGCGACGCCTTTGCCTTTCGCTATACCGCCGAAGTCCGCTGAGGTCCGTGATGGACCGTCGCCAAGGAGACCGACCCATGCATGCACGCCACGCGATCGCCGCCGCCGCCACCGCCTTGATCGCCATCGGCACGCCGGCGCAGGCCGCCGACAACGCCGCGGCCTGGCCGGCACGCGCCATCACCATCGTGGTGACCTATCCGCCGGGTGGCGGCGCCGACCTGATGGCACGGCTGATCGCGCCCGGCCTGGGGCGCGAGCTGGGGCAGACCGTGGTGGTCGAGAACCGGCCGGGTGCCGGCGGGCAGATCGGCGCGGCCTATGTCGCCAAGGCCGCGCCCGACGGCTACACGCTGATGGTCGATGCCTCGTCCTATGCCGTGAATCCCAGCCTCTATCCGCGCCTGCCCTACGATCCGGACAAGGCGTTCCGGCCGGTCGGCGTGCTGGCGCGCTATCCCAATGTGCTGGTCGCCACGGCAGGCTTCCCGGCGGGCAAGGTCAGCGAGGTGGTGGCCATGGCCAGGCAGAAGCCGGGCTCGGTGGCCTTTGTGTCGTCGGGCAACGGCTCGGCACAGCATCTGGCCGGGGTCTTGTTCGAGCAGCGCGCCGGCGTCGACTTGCTGCACGTGCCCTACAAGGGCGGCGGCCCGGCCATGACCGACGTCATTGCCGGACAGGTGCCGCTGTTCTTTGCCAACGTGGCTTCGAGCCTGCAGCACATCCAGGCCGGCAAGCTCAAGCCGCTGGCGGTGACCAGCCGGTCGCGCAGCCCCGCGCTGCCCGCGGTGCCGACCATGCAGGAAGCCGGCGTGGCCAGCTACGAGGTGTATGAATGGAACGCGGCCTTCCTCCCCGCCGCGACCCCGGAGCCGATCGCCGCGAAACTTGCCGACGCACTGCAGAAGGTGATGACCAGCGCCGAGATCCGGCAACGCGTGGCCGAGCTGGGTGGCGAGGTGGTGGCAGCATCCCCGGCGCAAGCGCGCCAGTTCATCGACGCGCAGGCGCGGCAATGGGCCAAAGTCATCCGCGACGGCAACATCAAACCCGAATAACCACCCGTATCGCCCCGGCCATGCAACGGCCCGGCTACCGCAATCCCAGGAGACATGCATGACCGCAGCCAATCCCATTCGCCGCCAACTGCTCAAGGCCAGCGCCGCGCTGGGCGCGTGCGCGCTGGCGCCCTCACTCGCCCGCGCCCAGGCGTGGCCGGCCAAGCCCGTCCGGCTGGTGGTGCCGTTCGCGCCGGGCGGCAGCTCCGAGATCGTCGCGCGTTCGACCGCGGCGGAGCTGACCAAACTGCTCGGCGTGTCCGTGTTCGTCGAGAACAAGCCGGGCGCCGCCGGCAATATCGCGATGGGCGAAGTCGCGCGTGCCGACGACAACCACACGCTGATCCTCGGCCATATCGGCACGCTGGCGGTCAATCCCTTTATCTTCCCGAAGCTGCCGTATGACCCGGTCAAGGACTTCCGCGCGATCTCGCTGCTGTCCAAGGTGCCAAGCCTGTACGTGGTCCATCCCGACGTACCCGCGAAGAACCTGAAGGAATTCGTGGCGCTCGCCAAAAGCAAGCCCGGCAAGCTCAACTATGGATCGGCCGGCAACGGCAGCGCCGGCCACCTGGCCTTCGAATACCTGAAGGCTGCCACCGGCACCTTCATCACCCACGTGCCATACCGCGGCAGCGGCCCGCAGATCACCGACCTGCTGTCCGGCCGGCTGGACGCCGCCGCGGTGGGTGCGCCCGCTATTCTCCAGTTCATCAAGGCCGGCAAGGTGCGCTGCATCGCCACCGGCACGACCCAGCGCATCGCACAGTTGCCCGACGTGCCCACGGTCGCCGAGCAAGGCTATCCCGGCTTCGAGATGACGCAGTGGTACGGCCTGCTGGCGCCGGCATCGCTGCCGCAGGCCGCCGCCGACAAGCTGGCCGACGCCACCATGAAAGCCGTGAAGAGCCAGAGTTCGGTGGAACGCCTGAGCGCTGACGCGGCCATTGTGGTGGGCGGCACGCCGGCGGAATTCTCGCGCTTCATCGCGCAGGAGCAGCAGCGCTGGCGGCCTATCATTGCGCGGGCTGGAATCAAGCCGGACTGATATCGGCCAACGCCGTCCGGCGGCTCATGGCTTTTCCTGCCACACCGCGATGCCGCCCGAGGTCCCGGTGCGGCCATCCAGGCCGATCTCCATGCGGGTCAGGTCTTCGCCAACCAGCAATCCACCGGCATAGGTCTTGCGGACCCGCTCGACGATCTGCCCGACGGTGGCATCGCCGTTCAGGCCGATGTGGCTGAACACGGCCAGTTTCGGCGCCGCGGCCTGGAACACGCGCGCGGCGTCCTCGGGCGAGGACAGGTGGTCGTAGATGGCGCGGTACGCAGGGTTGGAAGCGAGCAGCGCATCCGGGATCAGCGTGACGCAATGCACCAGCACGTCCGCGTTCCTGGCCTGCGCCACCACGGCGGGGCTGAAGCGGGTATCGCCCGACAGCACCACCGAACGGCCGCGATAGTCGATGCGGTAGCCGTACGACGGGCGGATGTGGTCGCCGTGGTCGTTCTCGAAGGCGGTCACGCGCACGCCGTCCTTCTCGTAGACAACGCCGGGGGCGACGTCGTGCGCGTCGATGGTGATGCCGGTCAGCGCGCTGCCTTCATCCTTGTGGCGGATCGCAATATCGGCGGCAAAGGCCTGGCGCAGGCCGTCCGCCAGCGCGCGCGTGCCCGCCGGGCCGTACAGCGCCATGGGCCGGTCGCGGCGGCCGTAGGGCGGGCGCAGCCAGCCGGTCAGCCACAGGTCGGGCAGGCCCACCAGGTGGTCGGAATGGAAATGCGTGAGGAAATGCGCATCGACGCTGCCCAGCGGAATCCGCAGCTGCCACAGGCGCACCGATACGTTACGGCCGAAATCGAAGACCAGTTTCTGGCCACCGGCCTCCACCAGCGTGCTGTAGCCGGCGCGAGCTGGCGACGGCACCGGCGTGCCCGTGCCCAGCAGCGTCACACGGAAGTGGTCGGCGCCCTCGGCGCCGCCAGCGTGGGGGGCGGCCGTCGCAGCGGCTGCGGCACCGGTAGCCACCGGTGCCGTGGCGGGCGCGGCGGCGGCGAGCGCCGCAGCGCAGGTCATGACGATGCCGGTCAGCACCGACAGCAAGCGGGATGGTTTCATCGTTCTACCTCTTGAAGGAATGCCGCAACGGCTCAGAAGATCTGCTTGATGCCAAGCATGACGCCGGCCTGGTTGCCGCCGGGTACGGGATTGCCGCCGGGGCTGCCGCCGCTGACCGACAGCGCCGACTGGCCGCGATTGTCGATATAGCCTGCGGTGGCATAGATGGAGGTGCGTTTCGAGAACGCATAGGTGCCGCGGATCGCGCCAAGCCAGGCTCCGTTCGCGCTGTGGCGGTAGCTCAGGTAATAGATTTCGCCGGCAAGGTTGAACGCGGGCGTGAGGTCACGGGACACCCCCGCGAACCACAGATCGCTGCGCGGCGTGGCGCTCGCCTGGTTGTTGCGCGACAGCAGCCCCAGGCCCAGCTTGGTCCGCTGCAGCAGCAGGTAGCCGCCCAGCGAGAAGCGATCGTCTTTCAGGCTGCTGCGGGTCAGGCCGCCAAAGGCGCCGGGGCCGCCGCGCAGCGAATCGTAGGCGGCGCTCACGCCCCACCAGTCGGTCTCGTACATCAGCATGGCCGACCATTCGCGGCAGGCGCGTGCATCCGCGGGATTCTCGCCCGCGCAGTTGGTGCCGGCCGGTCCGGGGCCGGCATTGACGGCATCGCGACCCAGGCTGTACGTCGCGCCGACCGTGACGCCGCCGAACTTGCCCTTGTACGACACCGCGTTGTCGGCGCGCGTGTTGGGGATATAGCTGTCGATCGAGCCCACGCCATAGACATTGGAGGTCAGGATGTCGGTATCGAGCCTGGCCCAGAACAGCATGGTGTACTGGCGCCCAAACCCGAGCTGTCCCCACGGGCCGCTCAGCCCGACGAAGGCCTGCCGCCCGAACAGGCGCGCGCCCTGGTTCGACACCCCGGAGTCGGGCGCAAACCCCGATTCGAGCACGAACACGCTCTTCAGCCCGTTGCCAAGGTCCTCAGTGCCGCGCAGTCCCCAACGCGACGGCACGGTCGCCGCCAACGACGGCTGGCGCACCAGGGTACTGCCCGCCGCGCCAACGTGGTTCAGCATTTCCACGCCCGTATCGATGACGCCGTAGAGGGCCACTGACTGCGCCGCCGCCGCCATTGGCATGGCGGCGATCAGTGCGGCCGCGATGCGTATTTTCATGTTGCCTCCTCCTGGCCGGGCCGAGTTGCCGCGGATTTGCCCGACCTGTGCATGTTCATATTTGAACATCTGTTTCTTTATTGAACCAACAGGCGCGAATCATATCGCTGTCTGCAGCGCAGGCGGAGTGGGGAAACTACCAACCGGGGGAAACGCGGTATGTGGCTGAAGGCGGATCGGTGGCGCGCACGCCGGTCCCGCTACACGCACCATTTACAAACCGTGCCCCTTGCACGGGTTACGGCAACGCGCCGCGACGATGGCCCGGAACCTGCAAGGGCTTGCTGCCCCGATTCACCCTTCAGGAGCCCGCCATGAGCATCTTCAAGGACATCCTCAACAAGCTGCTGGGCAAGGACAAGCCCGCGGCCACCACCACGGCGACCACCGCCAGCACTCCACCCGCGGCCGGAACGCCGACTTCAGCAGGCGCGCCGGCCGGCACTGCGCCAGCCGCCGGCACTGGCGCAGCGCCCGCGGGCAACGTCCAGGGCACCACCGGTGCGCCGGCCGGGGCCCAGGCCACGCCGCTGTCGGGCGTCGATGTCGAGGCCATCATGGACCGGATGGCGCAGCAGAGCGGGCAGACGCTGAACTGGCGCACCTCCATCGTCGATACGATGAAGGCGCTCGGGATCGACAGCAGCCTGGAACACCGCAAGGAACTGGCGCGCGAGCTGCACTACACCGGCGACATGAACGATTCCGCGGCGATGAACGTGTGGCTGCACAAGCGCCTGATGCAGGAGCTGGCCGCCAACGGCGGCAAGCTGCCGAAGGAACTGTCCTGAGCGATGACGTGAAAGGCGGCGCCGTGCTGGCGCCGCGGCAGGCTCAGCCCGCGATGCCGGCCCAGCGCAGGTGCCGCGCCCAGTCGGCTTCGCTGATCACGCCGGACACGCCCTGCCGCTGGCCATCGGCGCGATAGAAGTAGGTGCGCGGCATTTCGCCCATCCAGTCCGGATCGACCGCATAGCGCAGCCGCTCCTGCGGCTCGTGCCCGAACACCCACGCATTGCGCGCGAGCCGGACGCGTTCGAGCGTCTTTTGCACCTGCGGCGAGGCCTCGGCACTGTCCGTGGCCAGCGTAACCACGCGCAGTCCGGGATGCTGCGCACGCAGCTTGCCGAGGGCGTCGAAGTTGCGCTTGCAATAGACGCAATCCAGCGACCACACCACCAGCACGAAGGGCTTGCCCTGCTGGCTGGCGGCGATGCGCGCGGCATTGGCGGATTCGAACACGGCGACCCGGTCGGCGGCATTGGCGGTGCCGAGCATCAGCGCGCACGCGGTAACCGCGGCAGCAGCGGCGGCAGTGAGCAGTTGGCGGCGCGATCGCATCATGCGCCCTCCTGCCCGAGCGCGAAGACCTGGAAGCCCTCGGCCTCGGTGCGCCATAGCACGTAGGCGCGGCCGGCGTGCTGCAGCAGGTGCGGCTGGTCGGAATCGCGCTCGGTGCCGGCCAGCTTGCGCGTCTGCCAGGTCTTGCCGCCATCGTGCGACAGCATGGCGGACAGCCGCGTCTGCTGGCCGTCGAACGACTTCCACACCACCGCGATGTCGTGGTCGTTCAGCGCGACGATATCGGCATGCTGTGCGCGCGGGTCATCGAGCGCGCGTTGCGCCTGCAGCTTGCCGTCGCGCCAGCGCCCCACCGACACCGTCGGCTTGCCGTCGCGCATGCTGAACCAGACCATGTGCACCGTGCCGTCCGGCGCCACCGAAGCGCCGGGGCCGTGGTGCGGGCACGCGTCGATGCGCCAGTCGTCGAAGCTGGCGCGCTGCATCGGCGTGGCCTTGCCGTCGGCGCCCAGCAGCGCCAGCGCGTGGTCGCGCGCATTGGGCGGGAACACGTGGCGCCACAGCGCCAGCATCCTGCCGTCGGGCGTGGGCGTCAGCGCGATGCGGCAGCATTCGCACGACTGGTCGGCGATCTTGTAGTCGCCCTGGAAGGTCTTGCCGTGATCGGCCGACACCGCGTAGTAGATCGCGGCACCGGCATACGGCTGCTTGCGCGCCTCGGCGGCGGCCACGTCGCGCTTGTCGATCCAGCTGACGAAGACGCGCCCGGCGGGGTCCACCGCAAGGGCGTCGAAGCGGTGCGCGATCTGGTCGCGGTTGGCATGCACCGTCAGCGGCTCGGCAAAGGTCTTGCCGCCGTCGGTGGAGCGCGCAAAGCGGATAAAGCCGGTCCACGGCCTGGGCAGCGGCTGGGTCCAGGTGATGTAGACCTGGCCGTCGGGCCCCGTGGCCACCTTGGGGCGGCTTTCATGATCGGCGGCGACCGGCTCCGGCGTGGCGTTGACATGCCGCGCCGCGCTGAAGCTGCGACCATAGTCCGTCGACGACCGCACGGCGACATGCTGGCCATCCTTGTAGGCAATCCACAGCCTGCCGTCGCGGTCGAAGGCCGCGCCGGTGCCGAGTTCGCTCATTTTCGCCCTGGCCTGGCCGCCGTGGCCGGCGTGGCCGCCGTGCGCCTGCGCGGCCGCGGTGGCCGACGCCAGCGTGGCGCAGGCCACCAGTCCCGCAGCGATCAGGCGGAAAGCGCGGCGGGCGCCTGGCATGGTGGAGGTCAGCGTGTTCACGTGCTCAGAAGGAAAGTTTCGCCTCGGCGTAGAACGTCCGGCCCGGATACGGGTGGTAGACGTAATAGCGCTGGTCGGTGAGGTTGTCGATGCCAAGCCCGAGCCGCACATTGCGCGCGGGCTTGTACGTCACCTTGACGTCGAAGGTCAGGAAGCTGCTGGTGCCGCCGAAGGTGTCGGGGTTGTGGTCCGAATTGTCGAGCGTATTGTACTGCCGGCCCGAATAGGTCATCGCCAGCGTGCCGGCCCACGCCGGCGTGAAGCGATAGGTGCCCACCAGGTTGGCGCGCCACTTCGGGATGCGATAGAAGTACTTGCCCACCGAGGCCGGGTTGTTGGCGTTCTCCAGCGTCTTCGAATGGTTGTAGGCGCCGCTGGCCGAGAGGTCGAAGCCGCTCACCAGCACGTCGCGCCCGTCGTAGGCCAGCTCGATGCCGCGCGTGCGCACCCGGTCGACATTCTGAAAGCTGGTGACGGTGGGGAACACCGTGGTGTTGGTCTGGCTGACCAGCGCCTCGCGGATATCGTCCTCGTACAGCGAGACCCGGAAATTCGACGCCTCCACCGTGCGCTCGAAGGTCAGGTCCTTCGAGAACGATCGTTCCGGCCGCAGGTTGGGATCGTTGTTGATCAGCGCGGTGCCGGTGATGCGGCCCTGGAACAGCTCGCTGACGGTCGGGTAGCGATAGGCCTGGCCCAGCGACAGCCGGCCCAGCCAGTCCTGCCCGAACGCCTTCTCCAGCGCCAGCTTGGGCGACCAGTTGGATTCGCTGCGCACCGGATAGCCGATATCCACGCCAGGCTGGCTGCGGCTGCCGTCATAGGCGCGCCAGTGCTCGTAGCGCACGCCGGGAATCAGCTTCCAGTCCTCGGCAAAGTACCAGGCGTCCTGCGCGTAGAGCGCCTGGGTCTCGGTCTTGCCGGTAAAGGCATTGTTGAACGCGGTGATGGTGGCCGCGCGCCAGTCCGAGGTGTTGTAGGTGGTGTTGCTCAGCCGGTAGTTGTCATAGTGGTAGCCGAACGTGACCCAGTGCCCGCCCTGCAGGCGCTCGGGGCGGTAGTCGGCCTTCAGGTCGAGCGTGCGCCAGCCGGTGCCGTCGCCATAAGTCACCGTGCCCGGTCCGTTGCCGACGGCGTTGGCGCTGCGGCTCACGTCCTTGCTGACGTCGAACAGCGACGCCACCCCGGAAAAATTCCACCCCGTCTGGTTGCGCGTGCGCAGCGACAGCCCGTAGAGCCAGCGCGCGTCCTCGCCATTGCCGGGCGCAAAGGCATTGGCCGGAATCACGTACTGGGAGCCGCCGATATTCACCGGGCCGCTGGACACCACGTTGCCGCTGGCGTCGCGCAAGTAGCTGCCGGTGGCGTTGGAGCGGTCCTGCTGCCAGTAGGCAGCGGTGAACTGCGCCTGCAGCGTGCTGGTGATGTCGTAGCCGAGCTTGAGCTTGAGCTGGTCCTGCACCGTGTGCGTAACGCCCTCGCTGTTCACGCCCATCACCACGCGGTCGCGCCCGCTCTGGTCCTGGTCGAAAAAGGCCCCGGAAACCGGCGTGTCCGCCGCGCCCGCGGGCCGCGTCGAGCGCGACGCGGTGTAGAAGCTCAGCGGCTGGCTCTTGCTGTCCTGCCGGTCCACGCTGACCAGCCACGAGAGCGCGCCGACGCGGTCGCCCACATAGGCGTTGGCATGCACGCCGTTGAAGTTATCGTGGGTGCCGTACAGGCCGAAGCGCTGCGTGAACAGCTGCACGCTGGCATCGCCCTCGAACTTCTCCGGCGTGCGCGTGGTGATCAGCACCGTCGCGCCCAGCGAATTGCCGGGATACAGCGCCGAATACGGGCCGTACAGCACGTCCATGCGCTCGATCTCGGCGGCATTGACCAGCGACCAGCGCGGCGGGAAGCTGAAGTCCGAGCCCAGCAGGTTGGACAGCAGCAGCCCGTCCGCATAGACCAGCCCGCGTGCCGACTGGCGCGAACTGGTGCTGCGCACCGAGATGATCGAATTCATATCGCCGATAAAGCGCTTGCGCACGGCGAGGTTGGGCGCGTACTTGAGCGCGTCCTCGGTATTGACCACGTTGAAGTCGGCCATGCGCGTGCTGCTGATGCCATACGCCGGCGCCGGCGTGTTGGGCGGGATCGCCGGCGTCTCGCCGCGTTCGGGGCGGGCCGATACCACCACCTCCTGCAGCGGCGCGGGCGCCTCCACGCCTGCCTCCACCCCTTGGGCGGCGGCCACGGCGGGGCCCATCAGCACTGCCGAAACGGCCAGTGCAATGCGGTGTTTCTTCACTGAATGCCTTGTTGTCGTCGTTGTGGGCTCGCCGCGACGCCTGCGCAGCATCAGGCGCTCCTCCCGGACGTCCTCGATAGCGAGCGCTGACATTTTATGGGGCCGGAAGCCATCGGCCGATGCGACATAGCGACGCGGCTAGCGCGCCATATCCGCATGCATCCGTGTTAACCCGCATATCCAATACGGGGCCTTGTCACTACATTGCCCCGACTGGCGTCAAGCCAGCGTGATGCAGGGAGAGACTGTCGCGGCGCCCGCCGCGCATGGCGCCGAAGGAGCAACCGCCCCGGAAACTCTCAGGCAAAAGGACCGGCATCACCCGTCAGTGCACTCTGAAGAATGCCGGACGCCATCGTCCGCCCGGCATACCGAAGGAGCAAGCGCGCCCGCCCCCGCGGCAAGGCGTCGTGAATCTCTCAGGTCCAGAACAGAGGGGGCGTCCTACACGCATGTCGCGTGCGGACTCCCACCCTTCGACGTTCCTGGATCCTGCAGATCATGAAGACAATCGCTGTCATCGGCGGTGGCATCACCGGTGTCACCACCGCCTACGCGCTGGCGCGGCGCGGATTCTCCGTCACGCTGTTCGAACGGCATCGCTATGCCGCCATGGAAACCTCGTTCGCCAACGGCGGGCAGCTCTCCGCATCCAACGCCGAGGTCTGGACCCACTGGTCCACCATCGTCAAGGGGATGAAGTGGATGCTGCGCAAGGATGCGCCGCTGCTGGTCAATCCCCGGCCCAGCTGGCACAAGCTGTCGTGGTTCGCCGAGTTCATCGCGTCGATTCCCCACTACCGCCGCAACACCATCGAGACCGCGCGCCTGGCCATCGCCGCGCGCGAGCACCTGTTTGCCTGGGCGGCGCAGGAAGGCATCGATTTCGACCTGAAGAAGGAAGGCATTCTCCATATCTACCGTGACAAAGCCGGCTTCGAGCATGCCGGCCGCGTCTCCGCGCTGCTGGCGCAAGGCGGGCTCGAGCGGCGCGCGGTGACCCCGCAGGAGATGCGCGCGATCGAGCCGATGCTGGCGGGTTCCTACTACGGCGGCTACTTCACCGAAAGCGATTCGACCGGCGACATCCACAAGTTCACCAGCGGCCTGGCCGCCGCCGCTGCCCGCCTGGGCGTGCGCTGCCGGTACGGCCAGGACGTGCGCGCGGTGAAGACGGACGGAAGGCATGCCACCGTCACCGTGCAGGACGGCGCGGACAGCGCCAGCTCTACCTTCGACGGTGCCGTGATCTGCGCAGGCACCGCCAGCCGCGCCCTGGCGGCAGGGCTGGGCGACCGCGTCAACATCTATCCGGTCAAGGGCTATTCGATCACGGTCAACCTGACCGACGAAGCCAGCCGCGCCGCTGCGCCGACGGTCAGCCTGCTCGACGACGAAACCAAGCTGGTCACCAGCCGCCTCGGCGACGACCGCTTCCGCGTCGCCGGCACCGCCGAGTTCAACGGCACCAACCGCGATATCCGCGCCGACCGCATCCGCCCGCTGGTGGACTGGGTGCAGCAGTGCTTCCCCGGCGTCAGCACGCGCAGCGTGGTGCCATGGGCCGGGCTGCGGCCGATGCTGCCCGACATGCTGCCGCGCGTGGGCCGCGGCCGCTCCGCCTGCATCTTCTACAACACCGGCCATGGGCATTTGGGGTGGACCTTGTCGGCGGTGACGGCGGACATGGTGGCGGGGGTTGTGGACCAGGCAATGGGGAGTGCGCCGGCGATGGTGCCTGGCGCGGTTTTGGCGCCGGTGCGGGCGTGAGGCGGCGGAGGCAAAGGGCTTAGCACGCAAGCGCATTTTCAAGAGTCAGCGATTTCTGAATCCGTTGCCCGGATTCAAACTTCGCGCGCCCCTGGAAATGCGACATCTCTCATCGATTCCCCGGTACCGACAGGAAATACTGGTGGCGTCATCGGACCACCGATGATCGGGTGTGGAAAGCCCGGATGTATAAGGTGGACAGGCGTTGCGCTTGTAGCGGGCAACGCCTGTGTGTTCGCACGAACCAAGCCGGCTCCCTGGCGGGCCGGGCGAGGCAGCCGCAAGGCTGGCCGGTTCCCCACCTTTGACCGGTCTTTCCACCCTCGCCGTCTGGCCCGCCGCCCTCATGTGGAAATGAGTGGCGCGCCTTTACTAGTGGGGAACTTATGGCAACGATCGATGAAATCACAAACGACTGTCTTCAGCAGGTTCGCGCAGGAATTGAAGGGGTTCTCGTACTGCTGGATCACGAAAGCGAAAGTTCGGACGGCTGCTTCAGTGCGCTGTGTCTGCTTGGCATGGTGAAGATGCAGCTGGATGGGCTGATGGTTGAGCGAGAGCGGTTGCAATAGTGGCTGACGGGTGTGACAGTGAGTTTGGGATGTCACACCCTTGTTCTGCGGGAAGCACCTTGAAACACCGCCTGCAAACCGGCCCTCATTGATCCTGAACGATCACGCTTTGACAGGCTCTCTTTAGTCGTTAAGCGTCAGTTCGGTTACTGATTCTGACGATAGCGCAGTCGTATGTTCGGTGGCCAAAGACCGGCCACACGCAGCTACAGCTGAAATGGGGCGGCGAAGCCACACACTCACTGTGCCTTCGTCACAAAAGTTTCACTTCACACACTTCCATTATTCGACTATCGTCGAAAAATGGAAACCGATCACGCCCTTGACGCGCTTGCCGCGCTCGCCCATTCGATACGTTTGTCCGTGTTCCGGCTGCTCGTGCAGGCCGGGCCTGGCGGCCTTCCCGCGGGCCGGATAGCCGAGCTGATGGAAATGCCGGCGTCATCCCTCTCCTTCCACCTGAAGGAGTTGCACCGTGCCGGCTTGTTATCCAGCAGGCAGGACGGACGCTCGATCATCTACATGGCCCATTTCGAGACCATGAACGCACTGCTCGGCTACCTCACGGAGAACTGCTGCAGCGGCAATCCGTGCTCCCCTGTGTCCCAATGTTTCGTCGCCTCGGAGCCCAAATCATGAAGCGCTTCCACGTGCACGTCAGCGTCACCGACCTGTCTGCGAGCATTCGCTACTACTCAGCCCTCTTCGCGGCCGAGCCCACGGTCGTAAAAGAGGACTATGCGAAGTGGATGCTGGAGGATCCGCGCGTGAACTTCGCCATTTCGGCCCGCGGCGCGGAGACCGGCGTCGACCACCTCGGGTTTCAGACAGACGACGCGGCCGAGCTGGCCGAACTGAAGCAGCGGGCCGAAGCGGCCGACATGGCGTTGCTCGACGAAGGCGAGACCACCTGCTGCTACGCGAAGAGCGAGAAGTATTGGGTCACGGATCCGCAAGGCATCGCGTGGGAGCACTTTCATACCCTGGGTAATGTGCCGGTGTACGGCGAATCCCGAAAAATCGATGCTGCGGGCCAGGAATCGGCCTGTTGCGCCCCCCGCACTCCGAAGGGCAAGCCGATCGGCGTCGCGGTCAACTCCACGCCGTCCTGCTGCTAAGGGTGCGTCCTCACACGCAATCCGATCCGCACTTCAATAATCTCGTAGCGCCCCATGACCACCAACGTACTGATTCTGTGCACCCACAACTCTGCCCGCAGTGTGCTGAGCGAGGGCATGTTGAACCATCTGGCCCGGCAGTCGGGCCGCGATGTGCGCGCCTATAGCGCCGGGAGCTCGCCAAGCGGGCGCATCAATCCATTCGCCCTCGAGGTGCTTGGCAATGCTGGCGTCGACGTCGGCGACTTCCGCAGCAAGAGCTGGGATGAATTTGTCGGCGAGAATGCTCCTGAGATGCGGGTGGTCATCACGGTGTGCGACAGTGCCGCCGAAGAGGAGTGCCCGTATTGGCCGGGCAGCCCGGTCAAGGTGCATTGGGGCTACCCTGATCCGTCGAACACGGAAGGCGGCGACGAAAAGAAGCGGCAGGCATTCGAGTTGACACGTCAGGCCATCGGCTACCGCATGCTGCAATTGCTGCTGCTTCCGATCGAAGACATGAGCAATGCCGAACTTCAAGAGACGCTGCAGCGTCTGGCCCGGAGCTGAAACCATGAGCAGCCAGAACGTTGCCACCTCGAGCGTGACCACCTCCAAGCCGGCCATCGGATTCTTCGAGCGGTATCTGACGGTGTGGGTTGCGCTGTGCATTGTCGCCGGCATCACGCTGGGGCAGATGTTGCCTGAGGTCTTTCACGCCATCGGCCGCATGGAGTATGCCCAGGTCAACCTTCCCGTCGGCATCCTGATCTGGGTCATGATCATCCCGATGCTGATCAAGATCGACTTCAGCGCACTGGGACAGGTGAAATCGCACTGGCGTGGCATCGGCGTGACCTTGTTCATCAACTGGGCAGTCAAGCCATTCTCGATGGCGCTGCTCGGATGGATCTTTGTCCGCCACCTCTTTGCGCCGTTTCTGCCTGCCGACCAACTCGACAGCTATGTGGCCGGGCTCATCCTTCTGGCCGCCGCGCCATGCACCGCCATGGTCTTTGTGTGGAGCCAGTTGTGCAAGGGCGACCCGTACTTCACGCTGTCTCAGGTGGCCCTGAACGACGCCATCATGGTGGTCGCCTTTGCACCGGTGGTGGCGCTGTTGCTGGGCCTGTCTTCCATCACCGTGCCGTGGGATACCTTGCTTACCTCGGTTGCGCTCTACATCGTTGTGCCCGTCATCATTTCGCAATTGCTGCGCAAGATGCTTCTCGGCCGCGGCGTGGCCCACTTCCAGCGCGTCGTACACCACCTGGGGCCGTACTCGATTACGGCGCTGCTCCTGACCCTGATCCTGCTGTTTGCGTTCCAGGGCAAGGCGATCATCGATCAGCCGCTGGTGATCGCGTTGCTGGCGGTGCCGATCCTGATCCAGGTGTTCTTCAACTCAGGACTCGCTTACCTTCTGAACCGCAAGCTCGGCGTTGCCCACTGCGTAGCGGGCCCGTCGAGCCTGATCGGTGCCAGCAACTTCTTTGAGCTTGCAGTCGCCACCGCAATCAGCTTGTTTGGTTTCCAGTCGGGAGCGGCGCTGGCCACGGTGGTGGGCGTACTCATCGAGGTGCCGGTCATGCTGCTTGTCGTTGGCATCGTCAACCGGTCTCAGTCGTGGTACGAGGCCAAGGCCAACTAAGGAAAACGCATGTCGGTAACGATCTACCATAACCCGGCGTGCGGCACCTCGCGCAACACGCTGGCCATGATCCGCAATACGGGTATCGAGCCGAATGTCATCGAATATCTGAATACGCCGCCTGACCGGCAGACCTTGCAGCAGATGATCCGCGATGCTGGCCTCACGGTTCGCGAGGCCATCCGGGAGAAGGGTACGCCCTACGCCGAACTGGGCCTGTCCGACCCGGCGCTGACCGATGAGCAGTTGCTCGATGCAATGCTGGCCCATCCGATCCTGATCAACCGGCCCTTTGTCGTCACTGAGCTTGGCGTGCGGCTGTGCCGGCCATCGGAAATCGTGCTCGACATCCTGCCCTCGCCCCAGCAAGGTGCCTTTACCAAGGAAGATGGCGAAGCCGTCATCGACGCGCAAGGACGGAGGATCAAATGACCATGGATCTGCCCAATGTCGTCCCGGCCGTGCTCGATACACCGGACCTGGCCAAGCTGCAACCGTCTCGCCTCAGCACGCATCCGCCGCGCATCCTGCTGCTCTATGGCTCACTGCGCGAAACGTCTTATAGCCGCCTGCTGGTGCAGGAAGCCGAGCGCATCCTGCAACATTTCGGCGCGCAGACTCGCGTCTTCGATCCGCGTGACCTGCCGGTGTGCGACAGTGTTCCGGCGGATCATCCCAAAGTGGTTGAACTGCGCAAGCTCTCGGAGTGGTCGGAAGGTCAGGTGTGGTGCAGTCCCGAGCGGCACGGCACGCTGACCGCGGTTTTCAAGAACCAGATCGACTGGCTGCCTCTGGAAATCGGAGCCATCCGACCGACTCAGGGTCGCACGCTCGCCGTGATGCAGGTTTGCGGCGGCTCGCAGTCGTTCAACGCGGTCAACGCGCTACGCGTGCTGGGGCGCTGGATGCGCATGGTGACGATTCCGAACCAGTCGTCGGTAGCCAAGGCGTACCAGGAGTTCGATGCCAGCGGCCGCATGAAGCCGTCCTCTTACTATGACCGCGTGGTCGACGTGATGGAAGAACTTTACAAGTTCACGCTGCTGGTGCGCGACCGCAGCGACTACCTGACCGATCGCTACAGCGAGCGCAAGGAAGCGGCGCCGGCGAACGTCACCGCGCTCGCCGCGGCAGCCATGAGCCATGAGCGGGACGCGCAGGTCAGCGATACGGATAGCGGCGAAGTCGAATAACAAGCCAACGGGATGGCCATGGAGCCAACGACCAGTGTGATCGCCAGATTGGGGGTTGCCCAGACGCTGGCATGGGGCTCCACCTACTATCTTCCGGCCATGCTGGCTACGTCCATGGCCCGCGACCTTGGCGTAGCACCGGCCACGATCTTCGCGGCGTTCAGCACCGCGCTCATCGTGTCGGCGCTGATCGGCCCCGCTGCGGGCAGGATGATCGACCGCACTGGGGGGCGCCAGGTGTTGGTTGCCACGAGCCTCATATTTGCCTCCGGCCTGGCGGGCCTTGGCTTCGCACAAGGCGTCATTGGCCTCTTCGCAGCATGGCTGATCCTCGGTATCGGAATGGGCGCGGGCCTGTACGAAGCTGCCTTTGCTACGCTCGTCGCGCTGTTCGGTAATCGTTCTCGCGGCGCGATCACCGGCATCACCCTGATCGCTGGCTTTGCCAGTACGGTAGGCTGGCCCCTGTCGACCTTCATGGAGTCGCACATCGGATGGCGCGGCGCCTGTCTTGCCTGGGCCGCGCTTCATCTGTCCCTCGGGTTGGCGCTCAATCTCAGCATGCCCCGCGGTACGGCAACTGAGCCGCCACCGGCCAAAACCGCATCGTCGCCGGCTGCTGGCGAGCGTGCGACATCTCAGCGGCTTGCCTCGTTTGCACTCGCCTTTGTCTTCGCCGCGACCTGGTTCATCAGTACCGCCATGGCGGCACACCTGCCGCGATTGCTACAGGCAGGCGGCGCGACACTGGCCACTGCTGTGATGGTCGGTGCCCTGATCGGGCCCGCCCAAGTGGGTGCCCGGATACTGGAGTTCGGCCTCCTACGCAAGATCCATCCACTCCTTTCCGCCCGGATCGCCGCTGCCCTTCACCCTGCCGGTGCCATCGCGTTCGGCGTTGCCGGAGCGCCTGCCGCGGCGCTGTTTGGGGTGCTGCATGGCGCGGGCAACGGCATCCTCACCATCGCCAAGGGCACTCTGCCGCTCGTTATCTTCGGTCCCCATGGCTATGGTCACCGGCAAGGCATTCTGATGGTGCCCGCGCGGGTGGCCCAGGCCCTTGCACCATGGCTCTTCGGCATCTGCCTGGATGCTTTCGGCGCCAAGGCGCTTTGGCTTTCATCAAGTCTTGGCGTCGCTGCGATCATGATGCTCATGTTCATCCGACAGGTCAGTGAACCAGCGGGCCGATAGGGCATGGGGATCGGCTCCTGCCACGCCCGAAATCCCAACCCACGCTGGCTCACCTGCATTTCGATGTATGCCCACTTTCAGGAGTCAGCGATTTCTGAATCCGTTGCCAGGATTCAAACTTCGCCCGCCCCTGGAAATGCGACATCTCTCATCGATTCCCCGGTACCGGCAGGAAATACTGGTGGCGTCATCGGACCACCGATGATCGGGTGTGGAAAGCCCGGATGTCTGACAAGGACAGGCGTTGCGCTTGCAGCAAGCAACGCCTGTGCGCTCGCATGGTTCCATGGCGGGCCAAGCGAGGCAGCCGCAAGGCTGGCCGGTTCCCCTCGTCAGACCGGTCTTTCCACCCTCGTCGACTGGCCCGCCGCCCTCACGTGGAAAGGAGTGGCGCGCACTCACTTGTGAGGAATCAATGACGACGATCGATGAAATGACCAATGAATGCCTGCAGCAGGTTCGCGCTGGTATTGAAGGAGTTCTCGTACTCCTGGATCACGAAAGCGAAAACTCGGAGGGGTGCTTCAGTGCGCTGTGCCTGCTTGGCATGGTGAAGATGCAGCTTGATGGGTTGATGGTTGAGCGAGGGCGTAGCCGGCTGGCGGGTGTGACGGTGACTTTGCGCTGTCACACCTTGTCCCGCAGGAACCACCTAGGCGCGGTCATCCGTAGCGCCCCCTGACAGCATTCCGAGCTGGTCTTTAGTCAACCTTGATCTTTGCGCTTGCTGCCAGCGATTTCCACGCCCGGATATCCCTCTGGATCACACGCGCAAACTGTTCCGGCGAATTCTTCTCCACCCACAGCAGACCCTGCTGCGCGAAGCTGGCCTGCAATGCCGGCGCCACCATCACCCTGGCGATTTCCTCGTTTAGCCTCAGCACGATCCCGGCCGGCGTATGTGCCGGGACAAACACGCCGTACCAGCCATCGAGATCCAGGTCGAAGCCCTGCTCCTTCAGCGTGCGCACCTCCGGCAGCATGGGCGAGCGCCGCGTACCGGTCATGGCAACCGGCACCAGCTTGCGGGCCTGGATCAGTGACAGCGGCGAACGCGCGTCGACGAATGCAATGCTGACGACCCCGCCCTGCAGGTCGGTAAGCAGTTGCCCCATGGTCTTGTACGGAATATGCCGCATGCGCAGGTCGCGCTGGCGGGCAATGGCTTCCATCGCCAGGTGGCCGGTCGAGCCGACGCCCCACGTGCCGTACGCAAGGTTGGGATGCGCGCGGACGTAGTCGACAAAGCTTGCAAGGTCGCGCACCGGCGTCTCGGCGGTTGCCACCAGCAGCACGCCGCCGGCGCTGACCTGGATCACCGGTGCCAGGTCCTGATTCGTGTCGTAGGGCATGTCGTCACGCAGCGCTGCGTTGATCGCGATCGCGGAGGCGTTGCTGAACAAGACGGTATAGCCGTCCGGCGCCGCCTTGGCCGCCAGGTTGTTGCCGACAATGCCATTGGCGCCGGGCCGGTTCTCGACCACGACCGGTTGCCGCAGCGCGCGCGAGAGCGGGTCGGAGAACACCCTTGCGACGACGTCGGTGCCCGAACCCGCACCGCCCGGCACGATCATCCGCAATGGGCGCGATGGCCAGGGAGAGGGTGTCGGGGCCTGCGCGAACACGTTCGGCGCGAGACACGCCGCGATGGCGGCGGGAAGTGTGTCCTGTAACCACCTGCGTCGGTTCATCATTGTCTTCCTCGGGGATTGTCCTGCCATGCATTGACCGCGCGCCGCTGCCTGGCGCTGGATCTTGCGCCACGGCAGCAGCTGTCTCGGTCGCCGGGGCTGCTCAGCCGCTCAGCCGCGCCTGGGCGGCGGCTGGAAGCCAACGAAGGCGCGATTCCAGGTGGGACTGATGACAAGCTCGTTGACCGTGGCGCGCGCCGGCAGGGACAGCACAAAGGCCACCGCCGCGGCCACGTCCTCCGGCTGCAGCATGCGCGCCAGGTCTTCTGCGGCGGGCGGGGTGGGCCGGTTGATCAGGATGGGCGTGGCGGTCTCGCCGGGATAGATGGCGCAGGCGCGGATGCCGTTGGCGCACTCTTCCATCGCTACCGACGTGGTCATCGCCGCCATGGCGTGCTTGCTGGCGCCGTAGGCGGCACCGGTCAATGCCGAGGCGTAGCGTCCGGCCCACGACGAGATATTGATGATGGTGCCTTCGCCCTGGTCGCGCATGCCGGGCAGCACCGCATGCATGCAGTAGAACGCGCCGTTGAGGTTGATGTCGATGACCTGGTCCCAGTCAGCCGGCGTCAGGCGGGACAGCTTGCGGTTGACCACGTTGATGCCGGCGGCGTTGACCAGGATATCGACGGCGCCGGCACGCTCCTGCAGCTGGCGGCCGGCGGCAGCGACAGCTTCAGGGTCGGAGACGTCCAGCGGCAGTGCGATCACGCGCTCATTGCCGCATTCTGCGACGAGACCGGCAACCGCCGCTTCGCTGCGCGCGGAAATCACGACGGTCGCGCCGGCTTGCCACAGCGACAGCGCGCAGGCGCGGCCGATGCCGCTGGAGCCGCCGGTGATCCAGGCGGTCTTGCCGTGAAGGGAAAGGATGGGGGCGTTCATTGCGAGAGATTCCTTGGTCTGGGATAGCGGAAAAGCGGGACGCTTCAATGCGTGGTCACGCCCATGATCTGGTTCACGTCATAGATCGGCGGGCGCGGGTTCTTGGCCCACGCGTCGGTCAGCAGGTAGCGCAGCCGGAAGCTCTCGGGCACGTCGGCCAGGCCCGGCGTGAACAGCCACAGCCGCAGCAGGTGGCGCTTGCGGTCCAGCTCGGGATGGTCCTCGTAGCTGGTGCGCGAATGCAGGACCACGTAGTTGTTCAGGAACTGCATGTCGCCGGGCGCCAGCTCCATGTCAATGCGGAAGCGCGGGTCCTGCGTGTATTCGTCGAATCTGTCGAGCGCGGCGATGTCCACGGGCGCCAGCGGCGGCGCGTCGGGGAATCGCTGCGCGGTATTGATGAAGCTGCGGATATAGCGGTTGAACAGGCGGCCGTTGTGCCAGCTGAACACATGCGTCATGGTGTACGGCGCCTGGCCCGGCGCTTCCTCGTGCCGGCGGTCGAATGCAAAGGGCTGGTACAGCCGCGCCAGCAGTTCCGGATGCTCGCGCAGCATGGCGTTATGGATTGCCATGGAACTGGCGATGCTGCTCATGCCGCCGCGGCGCGCGGTTCGCAGGCACAGCAGCCCGACCACGTCGGCGCCATCGGTATGGAACGGCAGCCGATGGCGCGACTGATAGCCGCGCGCCGTCATGTCTGACTTCGGGTCCTTGCCAAGATCCCAGACATGGCCCAGCACGTCGCCGAACGCGTTCTGCGCGACCGCGCGGCCCAGGTGCATGCCGATGCCCCAGTAGATCGTGCCGGCATCCATCTTGGTATAGCGCTCGACCGGCAGCCCGCGCAGCAGCACCACGCCCAGTCCCCGCTCCAGGCGATGGCGCAGGTCTTCCAGCTTCGCGGCAAGGCTGCCGAGCGGAAACGTCTCCTTGCTGATGGCCGGCACGGCAAGGCCCAGCGATTTGCAATGCGCCAGCGCCGTCTCCAGCTGCACGATCTCGTCCGCGCTCAGCCAGACCACCCACTCACTCTCCTTCGCGGCAATGTCGCTGGCTTCCCACGCCGCCGGGGTCTCCACCGCCTTCAGTGCTGCTTGCGCCTGTGCTGCTTCCATTGCTGTCTCCTTGTTGTCTCGGCCATTGCCGGGCCGGTACAGCCATTGTGCGAAGGCAATGCGCGCATGACTAATGAAAGTTGATGCGTCTGACCAAACCAAAAGGTAATATCCACGCTGCGGTGCTGTGACATGACCGGCCGCATCGCAATGAATCAAGCTTGTTTCTAGGGGTTTTCACCATGGACGCGATCGGCTTCCTGCGCAGCGGACTGAAGCTACGCCATCTCCGTCTGGTCATAGCACTGGAAGAGCACCGGCAGGTCGCGCGGGTCGCGAACGCGATGAACATCACGCAGCCGGCGGTATCGAAGGCGCTGGCCGAGGTCGAGGAAGGCCTGGGCTACCCCTTGTTCGTGCGGCGGCCCCGCGGCATCGAACCCACGCCGCACGGCATGATCTTCGTCAGCTATGCGCAGTCGATCCTGGATGAGCTGGACCGCGCCGGCGACGAGCTGCTGGCGCTGGGGCAAGGCGCCTGCGCATCGATTGCGGTCGGCGCCATGCCCGGTTCAACGCTGGCGCTCGCGCCGCGCATCATCGCGCTGGCCAAGGCGCGGATGCCGACGCTGAACATCGCGGTGTACGAGGCGCCGATGGACGTGCTGATTGGCCAGTTGCGCACCGGCCGCCTTGATATCGTGCTGGGGGCGCTGTCGGAGCGCGCCACGGCCGGGGATATCGAGCAGCGCCACCTGTATGAGGAAGTGCTGCGGGTGGCGGTCCACCCGGAGCATCCGCTGGCAGCGTCAGCGACGGTGGACTGGCCCGACCTGGCACCGTACCCGTGGGTTGTGCCGCCGCGCACCGCCCGGCTGCGCCAGAGCCTGGACGCGTCGCTGCGGCGCATGAAGGTGGAGGTGCCGGCCAACCACGTCGAGTCGGTATCGGCCGGCCTGGTGCTGGGCCTGCTGGAGGCGATGCAGGCGGTGGCGATGATGACGGGGCGCCTGGCGCGCGCCTATGCTGCGCTCGGCCTCGCCCATGTCCTTCCGCTGGAGATACCGGGCGTGCTGCTGCCGGTGTCCACCTTTACGCTGGCCGGCAAGGCGCCCTCGCCGGCCGTCGAGCTGTTCCAGCAGTGTGCGGAACAGGCCTCGGCCGGCTGACCGGCCTGCGCTTTGGCCGCGAATCAGCTGCGATTAGCTGCAAGGCGGCGCCGCTATTCCGGCCTGATGCCGTTGACCTTCACCACGCTGGCCCATGTGGCATAGTCGTTGCGCACCGTGCGCGCGAACTCGTCCGGCGTGGTCAGCGGCGGATCGGCCATCATGTTGAGCTGCTGGAAGCGTGTGGCGAGCGCCGGCGAGCGCAGCGCCTTGTTGATCTCGCGGTTCAGCGTCACGACGATCTCGCGTGGCGTGCCCTTGGGCACGAATAGCCCGTACCAGCCTTCGTTGGTCATCGGGAAGCCCTGCTCGGCCATGGTCGGGACATCGGGGAACGCGGGCGCGCGGTGCTTGCCGGTGATGCCCAGCGGCCGGATCTTGCCGCTCTTCACCAGCGGCACCGAGGTGGTGATGTCGACGAAGGCGATCTTCAGCACGCCGCCCTGCAGATCGGTCAGGATCGGCGGCACGCCCTTGTAAGGCACATGGGTCAGGTCGATGCCGGCCAGCGTATGCAGCTGTGCCATGGCGAGGTGGCCGCCCGAGCCGATCCCCCAGCTGCCGTAGTCATACTTGCCGGGCCGCGCCTTGACCGTTGCCACGAAGGACTTCATGTCCTTTGCCGGGAAGTCCGGCGCGACCACCAGCAGCACGCCGCCGGAGCCGATCTGCGCGACCGGCACCAGGTCCTCGACGATGTTGAACGGCAGCTTCGGCTGGATCGCCTGGTTCATCACGGTGGCCGAGGCGCTCGCCAGCAGCACGGTATGGCCGTCGGGCTGCGCGCGCACGACGGCATCGACCGACAGCTGCCCGTTGGCGCCGGGTTTGTTGTCGACCACCACCGGTTGCTTCAGCGCTTGCGAGATCTGTTCGGCGAACACACGGGCCAGCACGTCGGGGCCGCTGCCTCCGGGGCTCGGCACGACCATGCGGATGGGGCGCGAGGGCCAGTTTCCCTGCGCGAGAACGGGGGCGGCTGCCAGCGCGGTGGCGGCCAGTACTGCGAAATGCCATGCGCGCTTGCCGCGGCATGTCGGGCTTGATTTCATATTGTCTCCATAAGCCCACGCCGCTTCTGTGAATGGCGATGCCCCTGGGTCGAGAAGGCATCGGAGGCGTGTGTGCACCGGGATTTTGCGCACGATCCGGCCGCGAAAACCAATGAAATAAAACTGCGGAAGCATAAGCGATTGGTCATGCCGGCACGGTGCACCGTGCGCGGGCTCAATCGCGATGCAACGTAAGCCGCGGCCTGCGGCGCTCGCCCGCGCGCACGGTGCCGGGCGCGACACCCTGCCAGCGGTGGAAGGCCTTGTTGAAGCCCGCCTGCGTCTTGAAGCCGAGAGCCCGCGCGACATCGCCAAGCGGCATGTCGGTGTGGCTCAGCAGCCGCCGCGCCAGCGCTTCCCGCTCTTCGTCCAGCAATTGCGCGAACGAGGTGCCGTGGTCCTGCAGGTGGCGATGCAGTGTAAAGCGATGCACCGCGAACAGCGATGCCAGCCGCGGCGCGCTGCATTCGCCCAACAGCATCAGGTCGCGGATCGCCTGCCGGGCCTGGCCGAGAAAATCCGGCGCGACATGCGATTCCAGCTCGCTCAGGTAGCGCACCACCGAGGATTCGACCGCCTCGTCTACCACGCCGCAGCGCTGCTCCAGCGTGCCGGCCGGGAACACGAATTCGTCGCGCGGCTGGCCGAAGCGCACATCGGGTCCGAAGTGCGCGACAAACGGCGCCAGCTCCGGCGGCGGCGGGCGCGACAGCGAGACCGCCGCGGGCAACCAGTGCTTGCCGAGCATCAGCCGGAACATCTGCAGGTTGGCCGCGAGGTAGGCGGTCAGCAGTTCGTCGCGGCCCGCGAAGGCGCCGTCGATTTCGATCGAGAAGACCGCATAGCCTTCGCGCACGGTCAGCGCCGTATCGATGCCGCGGTACCAGATACGCCCGTAGCGCAGCAGCCCGTCCACCGCGTCGCGCACATTGCGCGAAGAAAGCAGCAGCAGGCGCAGCGGCCCGGCGTTTTCCATATTGGCGCGGGCGCCGACCTGCACCGCGAATGTGGGCCGGCCGGAGGCCTGCGCCGCATCGGCCAGGATGCGGCCGCAAAGCGTCAGCGCCACCGGCGCCATGGGCTCTTCCAAGGCCACCGCGCCGATGCCATGGCGGCCCAGCAGCGGCCACGGGTCGGCGCCCTGCGCCCGCAGCACCTCGACCACCCGTGCAAGCGTGCCGACCGGGACCGAACGGCGCTCGGGCTTCATGGTTCGGGTTTTCACCAGATGTGACAAATGGATAGGAAATAGTGACAACAGGATAAACGCAGCATGCGCCCGGCGTCCAGAATACCTGCATCGCCCCCGTGCAAAGGGCTTCACCATCAGGAGACTATCCATGCATTTTCTCGACGACAGCCTGCTTCCCGAAAACCAGGAAAAACTGGTGATCCAGGTCGCACCCTATGGCCCGCAGTGGCTGCCCTCCGACTCGGACGATATCCCGGTGAGCATGGACGCGCAGATCCAGAAGGCCGTCGATTGCTACAACGCCGGCGCCACGGTGCTGCATGTGCATGTGCGCGAGTCGGACGGCAAGGGTTCCAAACGCCTGTCGATGTTCAACGAGATGCTGGCGCGCCTGCGTGAGGCCGTACCCGACATGGTGCTGCAGGTCGGCGGCTCGATCTCGTTCGCACCCGAAGGCGAAGGCAAGGCCGCCGAGTGGCTGGACTACGACACCCGCCACATGTTGGCGGAACTCGATCCCAAGCCTGACCAGGTCACGATCGCGATCAACACCAGCCAGATGAATATCTGCGAGATGCTGACCGCCGACGACGTGCAGGGCACCATCCTCGAGAAGCCCGAGTATCTGAAGGCGTATAGCGAGATGGTGGTCGACTCCAAGCCGTCGTTCTTCATCGAACACCTGGAGCGCCTGAGCAAGGCAGGCATCCAGCCGCACTTCATGCTTGGCCACGTGGCGCAGCTGGAGACGGTCGAGCGCCTGATCCGCAAGGGCCAGTACCGCGGCCCGCTGATCCTGAACTACGTCGCCATCGGCGGCGGCGCTGCGGGCCTGCACCCGGCCGACATGATCGAGTTCGCGCGTCGCACGCCGGACGGCGCGGTGCTGACCATCGAAAGCGCCATGCGCGCGGTGCTGCCGATGAACGCGATGGCGATCGCGCTGGGCCTGCATGTGCGCGTGGGCATCGAGGACAACCTGTGGGGCCGCAAGGGCGAGCGCATGACCTCGGTGCAGCAGATCGAGCAGACCGTGCGCCTGGCACGCGAGCTCGGCCGCGATGTCGCCGACGGCAAGGAAGCGCGCCGCATCTACAAGATCGACGAGTGGTACGACAGCGCCGACGAGACCATCCGCCGGCTCGGCATGGCGCCGAACCGCAAGCCGGGGCAACGCGGCTTCACGGTGCCGGGCTGCGCCTGAGTGCAGCCATCCGCCACGGCATGCGCGTTGCCTTGGCCGCGCGTGCCGTCGGCATCCGAACACAGCCCCTCCTTGCAGCAACCGAGCAACCGATCATGAAACTGACCAACAAGATCGCCGTGGTGACCGGCGTCGGCCCCGGCCTGGGCCAGGGCATCGCCGTGGCGCTGGCGCGCGCCGGCGCCGACCTGGTGATCTGCGACATCGACCCCGCTTCGCTGGCCGCGGCGCGCGAGGCAGTCCTGGCCGAAGGCCGGCGCTGCCTTTCCGTCGTCTGCGACGTATCGTCGAGCCAGCAAGTGGCCGACATGTTCGCGCAGGCGCGCGAGACCTTCGGCACGGTGCATATCCTCGTCAACAACGCCGCGCTGACCCCGAACCGTCCGGTGGACACCGAGCGCCGCAACCAGCTGTACGCCTACCTGCAGACGCCGGTGCCGCGCGCGTCGCTCGGCTTTACCAGCGAAATCACCGACGAGGAATGGCTGCGCTACTGGGGCGTGAACGTGCATGGCACCTTCTACTGCACCCGCGAGGCGTTGCGGCTGATGCAGCCGCAACGCTACGGCCGCATCGTCAATATCGCGTCGATCGCCGGGATCTCGTCCCGCAGCGCGCACAGCCCGCACTACAGCGCCACCAAGGGCGCGGTGGTTGCCTTCACCCGTTCCGTGGCGCTGGAAGTGGCCGGCGCCAACATCTACGTCAACGCGATGGCACCCGGCGGTGTCGCGACGCCCGCCTTCAATCAGTACCTGGAAAAGATCGGCGAAGACGGCCGCAACCGCCTCTGGCAAAGCTGCCGGCGGGGCGCTTCGGCACCGTCGAGGAATACGCCGCGACCGTGCTGCATCTCGCCAGCGACGAGCACTACCTGGTCGGCCAGGTCATCAGTCCCAACGGCGGTTCGGTCATTTGAGCCCGCCCCATAACCAGACAGCCATGCAACACAATCTGTTTGCCCACTACAAGGCGCTGCGCGATACCGGCGTGCTCGGCGGCGAGCTCGATCCGCTGACCGAATGGGATCCCAGGTGGATTGCCAGCTGGGTCGCGCTGGCTCGCGATGCGCAGGCCGAAAGCGTGCTCGATCCCAAGCTGGTCGCGCTGATTCGCCTGAACCTCGACGTCACCGCCACGCACCTGTACAAGCCGGGCGTATCGCGCCACGTGCGCGAGGCGATCCGGCTGGGCGCCACGCGCGCCGAGATCCTGGAAGTCTTCAAGCTTGCCAGCGTGGTCGGCATCCATGCCTGTGCGGTCGGCGTGCCGGCACTGGCCGAGGAACTGGCCCGCGCCGGCATCCCGGATGAGCCAGTCGCATCAGGCGCGACGCCGGTGTGCGACGCGGTACGTGCCAACGGCATGTTCAACCCGCTGTGGGAAACGCTGTACCGCTGGGATCCGCAGTACCTGGAGAAATTCCTGGCCATGGGCTTCGGCCTGTGGACAGACAACATCCTGCCGCCGCTGTGGATCGAGTTCCTCTGCATCGCCGGCGATGCCGCGATCACCCACATGTACGGCCACGGCACCCAGCGGCATATCGAAGCCGCGTTGCGCCTGGGCGCCACGCGCGCGCAGATCCTGGCGGTGCTGAAGATCGTCAGCCTGCAAGGCATCGAGGCCTGCGAACTCGCGGTGCCGATGCTGGACCGCGCCACGCGCGAAGCCGCGGCCTGACCCCGCCGCCGGCTTCTCTCCCCTTTCCCATAAATGGGAGAGGGGAGACAACACTTGCAATGCCCAGGAGTACCAAGTGCAACCACTCGCCCCCGCCTCTGCCATGCCCTCGGCACCGCCGCACGATGCCGTCTCGCTCGCCGCCCTCTACCGCAAGATCACCTGGCGGCTGCTCCCGTTCCTGTTCGCGGCCTATGTGCTGAACACGATCGACCGCATCAACATCTCGTTCGCCAAGCTGCGCATGGGCAGCGACCTGGGTCTCTCGGATGCGGCCTATGGCATCGGCGCGGCGGCCTTCTTCGCCGGGTACATCCTGTTCGAGGTGCCCAGCAACCTTTATATGCAGAAGACCGGGGCGCGCCTGACCATTACGCGCATCCTGCTGCTGTGGGGCCTGGCGACCGTCGCCACCAGCCAGGTCAATTCGCCCGAGGCGCTCTATTTCGCGCGCTTCCTGCTGGGTGTGGCCGAAGCCGGCTTCTTCCCGGGAGTCATTCTGTACCTGACCTACTGGTTCCCCGCACAGCGCCGCGGACGGATCACGTCGCTGTTCCTGATGTCGGGCACTTTCGCCGGGATGATCAGCGGTCCGCTGGCGGCAGCGATCATGCTGCACCTGGATGGATGGCTGGGCCTGCGCGACTGGCAGGCGCTGTTCGTGGTGGAAGGCCTTCCGGCGATGCTGCTCGGCCTGGTGGCCTGGCGCTACCTCGACGACAGCCCCGCCCAGGCAAAGTGGCTCACGCACGCGGAAAAGGCCATGCTCGCCAGCGACCTTGGCAAGGAAGTCCAGGCGCGCCGGCACGGCGGCATCCTGGCGCTGCTCCGGGATCCACGCATCTACGTCATCGGCCTCGCCTTCCTGTCGATCTATGCCTGCACCAACACCATCGCCTACTGGATGCCGACGCTGATCCAGGGCTTCGGCGAGGCGCACGTGTCGCGCATCGGCTGGATCTCCACGCTGCCCTATGTACTCGGGCTGGTAGCGATGTACCTGCTGGCGCGCAGCTCAGACCGCCGCCTGGAACGGCGCTGGCACGTGGCGGGTTGCCTGCTGGTTGCCGCCGCCAGCTTCCTGCTGATGGGCCTCGCGCGCGGCGAACTGGTGCCGGCGGTGGCATGCATGACGGTCGGGGCCGCCGCGTGCCTGGCCGCGCTGCCGGTGTTCTGGACGATTCCGCCGGCGTACCTTGGCGCGCAGCAGGCGCCCGCCGGCATCGCACTGGTCAGCAGCCTGGGCGGCGTGGCGGCCTTGCTCAGCCCGATCGCGGTGGGCGCGATCAAGACCCACACCGGCGACCTCTATCTTGCATTCGACCTGCTGGCTATCCTGCTCGCAACGGGAGCGGTCACGCTATTGCTTGCGCTGCCGGCGCGGCTGCTGGAACGCGGCAGCGGATCTCGCGAAGGGTGTCACGAAGCCGAAGTCAAGTCGCCCCAAAGAGCATAGTGCCGTCATTGGAGGTGGGAAACTCTGCGCGGCGCAACAGCGGGAGCCAGTCAGTCTCAGTACCAGGCATCGCAGCAACGAGGCGACGGGAGATCGAGCGCGGTGCGCCGCTAGTTCGGTTGCTTTCTCCCAGTCAACCCAACCTCACCAGATTCAGCGCCGCCAGCGGTCCTCCAGGAAACTGGTGCTGCCTTCCGCCCGCATCGAGCGAACCGAGATCGATGCCGAAGAATCCAAGACGATCGATCAACCTGGCCACCTCGACCTTGGCATTGGCATCATCGCCGGACAAGAACATCACGCGCCGGGCACGAGGTCTGCAAACAACTCGCTCGAGGAGCGCCCATGCAGGTCCGCGGGGCGAAACAGCGGGGCCTCGATCGGGTTGTTGGCATCGATGACAATGCGACCGCCAAAGTCCGGCAACCCGCCCAGCGCCTGCGGCAGCTTCGACCAGTTCACGGCCACCAGCACGATCTCCTGCGCTGCGGCTTCCTCGCGCGTGCCAGGGCGAATCGAAGGCCCGATTGCTTTCACGGCATCGCGCAGCGTTTCAGGCCCACGGCTGTTGGCGACCACCGCCTGGATGCAGGCTGCGTCCGGGCCGGCGAGGAATGCCACGACGCCGGCAATCTCATGTGGCTGCCCATATCGGCCCAAGGCAATGCCGGGCCCTACGATCTCGCTGACCGGGCCGCCGGCGGGATTCATATCGGTGTCGGTCGGGCCAGGATGGACGGTGTTGACCGTGATGCCTTTCGGCCCCAGATCACGCACCAGACTGCGATTGAAGCCTGCGATCGCACCCTTGGTCAGCGTGTAGAGCGAGGCCGTGGGAAACTTACCGAGCGACCCTGGGTGCTCCGACACCGGTCACTTGCACTGCAGTAACTTCGATGCCACGCGCCTAGAGTTTTGCTGTTCCTCTTCGGATCAGCATGTCAAAGAGAATCTGCGCGGCCGGCGCCAACGGGCGTCCTCGACGCGAGATCAATCCCAACGTTCGAGTTATGGCTGGGTCAGTCAGCGGGATCGCAAGCAGGCCACTGCCGGACTTCGGCGGCAAAGCCATTCGAGGCACAACACCGATTCCCAGGCCGGCCTGGACCAGGCTTACCAGGGCGGGTACGTGATTTACCTCGCAGTACCAGCGCGGTCTTACCTGCAGCCGCGCAAGGGCCTGGTCAATCAGGAAGCGATTGCCGCTGCCTTGCGCGAGCGTAATGTAGTCAAAACCTCCAAGGTCTTTCCATTTGACGCTTTTTCGCGTAGCTAGCGGATGCCCTTTGCGACAGGCGACAACAAACGCCTCTTCAATCAAAGGGCAGAATTCGATGTCTGGCTCCTGCGTCCCGATATAGGTCAGACCGAAATCCGCATCGCCGCGCGCGACTGCGAGGAGGACATCGCCCGAAGACTCGTCAATGATGCGGAGTCTTATCCCCGGATAGCGCTCGTGATACGGCCCCACGACCGAGGGCAAGAAATGGCCTACCGCAGACGGTACGCAAGCAAGCGTCACCTCGCCCGACAGCCGCTCGGCAACGGTCTGGATGCCGAGCATGGCCTCTTCAAGCTCGTTGATGACATTGCGCGCCTTGTGCACAAACATGCGGCCCAGGGTAGTCAATTCGACCTTCCGGGTGGTCCGCGTGAACAGCGCAACGCCAAGCGCCTCTTCCAGTTTATCGACACGACGCGACAGTGCCGACTGCGACAAGAACATCGCATCGGATGCTGCCTTGAAACTGCCCAGATCGGCCACGGCCAGAAACGCCCGCAAGTCCGCCAGATCGAAATTCATGTGCTCAACGCAAGAATACTTGTGATATTTGCACTTTACACCGGAATCCGGCGAGCGTGATCATTCGCGGCACGGACAGAACAAAACGCTGTCATGACCAAGCAGGAGACACAATGCCCAACAAAGTACGAGAGCCGGTACGGCGCATGCCGCGCCGTGCCGCCCTTGCCGCCCTCGCGATCCCGCTAGCCGCTTTACTGATCCCCGCACATGCGCAGACCTGGACACCCCTCAGGCCGATCCGGCTGATCGTCCCGTATGGACCAGGCGGAAGCTCGGACGCCATTGCCCGCGCGATCGCGGCAGAGATGTCGAAGGGTCTGGGCCAACAGATCGTCGTGGACAACAAGGGCGGTGGCCAGGGCGTCATCGCCATGCAGGAAACCGCGCGCGCCGCGCCTGACGGATACACACTGGTTCTTGGCCACGTTGGCACGCTTGCCGTCAATCCCGCCATGATGCGCAAGCTTCCCTACGATCCTCTGAAGGACTTCACGCCGGTGACATTGCTCGCGAAAGTGCCGATGGTGTTCGCGGTCGGGCCTACCGTCCATAGCGATTCCATCAAGGCATTCATCGCCCAGGCCAAGGCGAAGCCTGGCGCCATGACATACGGATCGGCGGGCAACGGGAGCGCTGGCAACGTCGCCTTCGAGATGCTCAAGCAGGCCGCGCATATCGATCTTGTGCACGTGCCTTACAAGGGCACCGGCGCCCAGATTACCGACTTGCTGGCCGGAAACATTGACGCCGCATCGGCGGGCCTGGCAGGGATCCTGCAACACGCCAGGGCAGGCAAGCTGCGCATCCTCGCGGTTGGATCGTCAAAACGCCTCACGCCGATTCCCAACGTTCCCACCATTGCCGAGGAAGGCTATCCCGGATTCGAAAGCTCTCAGTGGTTTGGGCTGATGGCGCCTGCGCGCACGCCCACGCCGGTTGTCAGTCGTCTGCATGCAGAGGCAGTAAAGGCCCTGGCCAGCCCACTGGTGCGACAGCGACTTGCAGAGGACGCAAGCACGCCTGTCGGTGCGGGCAGCGCCGAATTCACGTCATTCATTCGTACCGAGCAACAACGCTGGGGCACCGTCGTCCGCAGCGCGGGAATCCAGGCCAACTAAATCTTCAGAGAATATCCAGCATGCAACAAGATCGAATCACGGTATCCGAAGCCGAACTCCGTCAGCTAGGAACACGCGCGTTCCAGGGCCTCGGCCTGGCCGAACATGACGCCAGCGATGTCGTTGACATCCTCGTACTGGCAGACCTCTTCGGGCTCAGCACCCATGGACTGTCTCGCATTGAATCCTATGGCGAACGACTCCGGTCCGGCGGTATCTCGGCACGCCCCACCATTACCGTCGAACGCGCCGCGCCGGCGCTGGTAAAGGTCGATGGCGGCAACGCGGTCGGTCCGCTCGCTGGCATGAAGGCGCTGCGCGCCGCCATGGAAGTCGCCGGAGAATTCGGCATCGGCATGGCCTTCGTCCGGGGCAGCAATCATTTCGGGCCGGTTTCGCCGTACAGCTACATTGCGGCGCAAGCAGGGTTCGCCAGCATGATTGGCAGCAATGCCACGACGACCATCGCGCCATGGGGCGGAAGCGATGCTCGCCTGGGCAACAGCCCACTGGGCTTCGGCGTACCGGGGCATGACGGCCGCCACTTCCTGCTGGACATGGCAATGAGCGTGGCCGCGCGCGCCAAGATTCGCAATGCACTCAAGGCAGGACAATCCATTCCGGATTCGTGGGCCACCGACGCGCAAGGACGAAGAACCACCGATCCCAAAGCCGCCCTCGATGGCTTCCTGCTGCCGATTGGCGGGCACAAGGGCTATGGGCTGGCACTGATGGTCGATCTCTTCGCTGGATTGCTCTCGGATGCGGCGTACCTGACGCACGTCAAGTCTTGGGTCGATGCACCTGACGAACCCCAGAACCTTGGCCATTTCTTTATCCTGGTCGATACCAGGCGGCTGGGATCGGCGCAATGGCTGGCTGCCCGCATGAAAGACTTTGCAGCCATCCTCCACGGTAGCGCACCGGCCGAGCCTGGCAAGCCTGTCATTGTTCCCGGAGAGATCGAACTGGACAAGCTGGCGCGTCAGCGCGAAGAGGGCATCGCCATGGACCCGGCAGTGAAAGCACTACTGGATCGACATGCGAACGCGAAGACCAACTGAGATTGCACACTCGGAAGCACCATGACAAATGACCATGCACGGCTCGAGCTTGCGCCGACGGGAATCCTTCGCGCATCCATTAATGTGGGCAATCCCATCCTCGCAAACCTCGATGCCGAGGGAAATCCATTCGGCGTTTCAGTAGACCTGGCCGGCGAGTTTGCCCATCGCCTTGGCCTGCCGCTTGAGCTTGTCGTGTTCGATTCCGCGGGAAAGTCGGTCGATGCCGTCACGGCCGAGCAGGCTGACTTCGGGTTCTTTGCCGTCGACCCAGTCCGGGGGGCCGGCATCGCCTTCTCTGAACCCTACGTGCTGATCGAGGGCGCATACCTGGTGAAGCATGAATCCCCCGTCAAGACCAACGATGAAGTCGACCTTGCCGGACGCCGCGTCGTCGTAGGGAAAGGGAGCGCCTACGACCTTTATCTCACTCGTACGCTGAAACATGCACAGATCGTGCGCGCCCCAACGTCTCCATCCGCGGTGCAAACATTCCTGGAAGAAAATGCGGACGTCGCTGCAGGGGTGCGACAGCAATTGGAAGGAGATGCCAGGCGCACTGCGGGCCTGAGGTTGCTGCCGGGCAGGTTTATGGTCATACAGCAGGCAATGGGCCTCCCCAAAGCCCGCAGCGCTGAAGCTGTGGAATGGCTACGGCGGTTCGTCGAGGAGATGAAGGCCTCCGGCTTCGTTGCGGACGCTCTCAGGCGTCACGGAATCGAGGGCGCGTCCGTCGCCGCCGCGAAATCATAGCACTGCAAAAGGCGCTACCGCCGCTCGCCAAGGGGGATTGAACATCGGCCTTTCTTTGCGCTTGGCGAAATCCGGCGCGGGCTGCTGAGCTGGCACGACTGCACGAGAACTTTACAGGGCCGCCATTTCGAAGTCGGCCTGCGAGCGTCGCCCGAAGACAGGAAAGTATTTGTCCTCCCGATCCTTGTGCGCATATGCTGAAACCACCACCTCGCAAGCAACTTCCAGGAGTTCCACCATGGCCAATCGCCAGTTGCGCGGCAGCGGCGAAGCCAGGAAGCCCACCATGCGCTGGATCAAGAACCCGGCTTGGGACCTCGTTTGGGTACTGAATGCGCTGTGGTTAGCCCCTCTGGTCCTTCTGCTGGCCTGGGGTCATGACGACGTGCGCGCCAGCCCGGTGGACGGACTGTTTTTTGCCTTTGCAGTACCCCTATGGTTCGGCCACCGCGTCGCGTCGGCCTGGTTGGCCTACGCAACCCCGGCCTACCGTCCTCTGCTCACGACTCAGCGGCTACGTTTCGTAGTGGCCCCGTTGACCATCGCCGTGGCATGCTTCGCCCTGCTTCTGGCGCCTGAGAGGGTGCTGCCGATCCCGGTGACTGAGCGCGTGGTGTGGCTGGCCGTGCTGGACTACCTGCTGGTGAGTCACCATTTCGCCGCGCAGCATTTTGGGCTACTTAGCCTCTACCGCTCTCGCGCAGGACGAGCATCCGACGCGGTCACGCGACGGCTTGACCGGTGGTTCGCGCTCGTCGTGGGCGGTGGCCTGGTCGTACTGGCAGACGCCTTGGCTGGATCGATAGCCTTCCAGGATCGCTGGGTCGAGCCGCTGCTGGGGGTGGGCTGGTCGGACCTGTTCGCGCGCATACTGCACGATGGCGGCATTGCCTTCGTCATCATCCTGACTGGCCTGATGCTATACGTCGAACTGCGCTCGCAGCGTGCATCGCTGCCGCGCGTGGCCTACGTCCTCAGCGTCTCGTCCATGGTGCTCTTCGCCTTCCTCGCGCGCGACCCGTTCCTGTTCATCGTGCTGTGGAGCGTACAACATTGGAGCGCGGCAATGGGACTCACTTCGCTCGCAGCTTCCGGTAAGGCTCAGGCGCCCGGCACACCTTGGCAGCAACTGCTCGCACCCATCAATCGACGCGGCTGGGCAGTGCTGCTCGTCCTCGCCGTCATCTCCACCTTGCTGCTACCCGTCCTGGAGGTGGAGGCCGTGACCGACGAATACGCCTACGCCGATCGCATCTTCGGCGAGGCGGCGCGCTGGCTGCGCTCCTCGCCTTACGTGCCGGCGCTGCTGGCACTGGGCTTCGCGACTGGCTTCATCCACTACTTGCTGGATCGCGCCGTCTTCCGCTTCTCCTCGCCCGACGTCAGGCAGGCCGCCCGCGGGCTGATCGAATGATGATGCCGCAACCGGCCACTCATGGCTGCGGAATTGCTGCGGTGTCGCCAGGGGACCGATGTAGCGCCGCCAGGCGATACATGCCTGCATAAGGCATGCGCGCTCACACAGCGCGACGCCCCGCATATCTCGGACGTTCGACGGTGGAACTATGCCATCAGGAGCGCCTCGTATTCCTCCCGAAACTGATTGAGGGAACTGTCTACCACCGTCACGGCGCCATCGATTAACCCGCAGCGACCGCTGCCGGGAAGGATGCGGCAAAGGTTTTCCAACGCTTCCAGGTCCGCGCGAACGCCGCGGCCCGTATCGATCCGGTTGAGCAGGCGCATCAGTTGAAAAGTCCCCCCCTTGCACGGCGGGCACTGGCCGCATGAGCCCTGGGCGAAGAAGCTGACGTACTCCGCCACCTTGCGCACGATGCTGGTCCCTTCCGATACCACGATCATCGCGCCGGTGCCCAGCCGCGAGCCCCGTTGCCGCACGGAATCGAAGTCCAGCGCCACATCGAGATCGCGCTTGGTCAGCAGCGTATTGGACGGGCCACCCGTGAAGACCGCCTTGAACTCCTTTCCCTGCAGCATCCCGCAACCATGCCGGAATACCAGCGTCTCCAAGCTCGTGCCCATCGGCAACTCGTACAGGCCGGGCCGCAAGACGTCGCCCGACAACGAGTACAGCTTGGTTCCCGCGGCATGGCCGACGCCGAGGCTGCGATACCACTGGGCACCGTTGCGCAGGATGCCCGGGACGTGGGCCAGCGTCTCGGTGTTGTTGACGACCGTCGGTGCGCCATGCACGCCGTGCTCGGCGGGAAACGGCGGCTTGCGGCGCGGAAACGGGAATCCTCCTTCGACGCTGGCGATGACTGCGGTTTCCTCGCCGCCGATATACAAGCCTGAGCTGGGTACAACGCGGAGCGATACCGGTCCGCCGACCACCCCTGCCAGCTCGGCGAATTGCGGGTGTGCCTGCCATTGCTGCACCGCCTCGCGCATCGTCGCCAGCGACAGCGGCTGATGGGGGTTGACATACAGCACCACATGGTTGGCGCGGGTAGCGACCGCGGCGATCAGCGCGCCCTCGACCACCTGGTGCGGCGTATGTTCCAGCAGGAAGCGGTCCTTGAACGTGCCCGGTTCGTCTTCATTGCCATTGCAGATGATGTATTTTTCAGCGGCAGCCACCGCAGCGACCGCTGCCCATTTTCTATGCGTCGGGAAGCCGGCGCCACCCATCCCGCGCAAGTCCGCCCGCCTGATCTCGGCAATGATTGCGTCCGGCTCTCGCAGGGCCTGCGCCAGCCCCTCTCCGCCGCCGCGTGCCAGCCAGGCATCCAGGTTGGCGCCGACCCGGATGTCCTCGTTGATCAGAACCTCGTTTAGCTGTTCCATGGCGCGCTCCATGCTCCGCCTACATGGTGCCGCCGACAGCCCGACCCGACGCGCCCGTGTCCAACCCTGCATCGACGCGCAGATCGAAATTCGCGTAGCCAGGGAAGAGCTGGGGGGCCTTGACGTGCAGCGGCAGCCCGGCCAGCGTCAGCTCCCGCTGCCACGCGTGCACGTGGCCAATGCCCGCGCGCGCGCCCATGGCGCCGCGCCCGGCTTGCGCCGCGCTGGCACCGGCGCGCCTGCCCATGCTCAGGATATCGAGCAGCGCGTTGCCCATCAGCCGGTTGCGCCCGTGAATCCCGCCCGTGACCTCGCCCACGCAGTACAGCCCCGGCACGTTCGTCATGCCGTTCTTGTCGATGGCAACGCCACCATTCTGGTAGTGCAGGGTCGGATAGACCAGGAAAGGCTCCTGTGCCGCATCCTGTCCGCACTTGTGCGCAAGATGGCGTAGCGTCACGAGTCGACTGGCAAGAATGCCGGGGTTCTCCATTTCCAGCGTCGGCGTGTCGAGGAAGACTCCAACCCTGCCGCCACGCTCGATGCCGCGCCCCTGCGCGCATTCGCGCAGGATCGCCGAGGCCACGATGTCCCGCGGCTTGAGTTCATCGACAAACCTCTCGCCCTCGCCATTGATCAGCTTTGCGCCGGCCGAACGGGCAGCTTCCGATATCAGGCCGCCCGCCAGGTGCGGCGGGTAGGCAATGCCGGTGGGATGGTATTGAAACGAATCCAGCTCGCGCAGCCGCGCGCCGATCCGATAGGCAAGCACCAGGCCATCTGCGGTAGCACCGTAGTGATTGGACGTGGGGAACGCATTCAGGTGCAGGCGCCCCGCCCCTCCGGTTGCAAGAACCACGGCGCGCGCGCGTACCAGCATGAAGGTGCGCCATTCGAGGTTGTAGATCACCGCGCCGGCGCAACGCCCCCGTTCGTCGGACAGCAATTCGACCACGGGGCAGCGGTTCCACACCGCGATTGCGGGTTCCAGGTCCACCGCCTCGCGCAACACGCGCATCATCTCCAATCCGGTGTAGTCCCGGTAGGAGAGGATGCGCGCGGCCGACGCCCCGCCGGGCTTCTTGCGCAGCAGATTGCCGCCCAAGGGCCGGTCCTCCTCCTGGTCAAACATCATACCTAGCCGGATCAGCCAGCGAATCACGTCGGGCCGTCCATCACCATCTGGGCGACCAACTCGGGCTCGCCGCAGAAATGTCCGGCGCGCAAGGTGTCCTCAAAGTGCAATTGAGGGCTGTCGTCCTCGCCGATGGCTGCCTGGATCCCGCCTTCTGCCATCACGGTATTGCTGTCACCGAGGCGCAGCTTGGTGGCGAGAACCACCTGCGCGCCCTGCTTGGCCGCGCTAAGCGCCGCTGCGCAACCGCCACCACCCCCGCCGACGATCAGCACATCTGTGGAGACAAGTTGCGCGCCAGCAATATCGACGTCGTCGATCAGCGCGTTGGCTTGCAGATATCGGGCGAGATCCGGCTGACAAGGCTCGCCGCGATTGACGCCTGCGCCCAGCACCACGCGTGCATTGGGGCCGTGGTCGGGGTGATAGCCCTTGAGCAGTTCGTCGGCGGGAATGTCGTCGCCGCGCATCGTTGGCGCCGTGCCGGGACGGTAGCGCTTGCGCGCGTCTTCGTAGGGGATGCCAGCCGGCATGATGGTTCATCCCTTCAGCGCGGCGGGTGCGCGCCTGCTGCGTCGAAGTCGATCTTCATCTCGCCGTTCTCGATCTGCTGCAATCGCAGCATGAGATTGGCCGGGCGCAGCGTTTGCGCCGCGATCATTCGCCGCACGAACAAGCCGAGATGGTTGGGACGGATATGCTCGGGGCACGCCAGCGTGCAGAGGTTACACATCACACATTCGTCGAAGACCTGGCTCGAAGCTGTCAGCTTGCCTTCGACCGCGAACTTCACCCCGTCCTGGACGTCGAGCCCCTTCGGGCAGGCGCGGTCGCATCCACTGCAGTGACGGCAATGCGCGGCTTCGGGGAACACTTCGGAGATGGTCCGCAAGGCCTCCCAGCTATCGCCGATCTCGTCGATGCGATAGACGTGCCGCTCCGAGGCCGTGAAGTAATCCAGAAACGCGACTTGCATACCGTCCTCGACCAGCGTCTCGCAGGCGAGCGCCGTGCGCACGTCCTGCTCGCCGCTGCGCCGCACCATGACACGGCAAGAGCCGCATACACCCTGGCCCATGCAGCCAACGCCCTCGACAAGCGTTTCTCCCGCCTGCAAAAAGGCCTGCAGGATGGAGCAGTTTGCCGGTGCTTCGAGCTGCCGTCCTTCGACGCTCAGACGTACCATTGCGCGCTCGTTTGGTAGCTGGGCCGGCCAACGCACACTGGCCCCCTAGCCGAAAAGGTCATATAAAAAACCATAGCACACCGATGGTTTTTGCCTAGGCACGCCGCATGACGAATCTGCGGAGCCGCGTGTGCTGTTTCAAGCACTCCGGAGCGGGGACAAAGCGACCAGTTCGGCTATAGGGCGCAAGCGGCTTCAACAGTGATGCAGGTCGCGTACCGTGGTAGCGCTGTGACTTTTGAATTACGTCCTTCTATGCCGGTGATCATGAGTGCCAGCTGGACGCAAACTTCACCGTACTGACTGCCGGCGTCGGTGTGAACCCAACTCTTCTGAGAAGGATCGCAAAATGCTTACAAAACTAAAAGCAGCGTTCCGCTACTTCAATAGTGTGGTCCCGTTCCGACTGGGCCCAGCGCTGATCACCACGGTCGTGCTGATCACCCTGCTGCTGCTGCCCGTGCCTGAGGGGCTCACCTCCAAGGCCTGGGGCCTGGCTGCCATCTTTCTGACCACAATCGTTGCGATCATCCTGAAGGTCATGCCGATCGGGGTGATGGCGATGATGGCCATCGTGGTCCTCTCGCTGTCGCAGGTCACCTCGACCTCCTCCAAGGGAGCGATCGCCGACGCGCTGACCGCCTTCGACAGTCCGCTCATCTGGTTGATCGTGGTGGCCATCCTGATCTCCCGCGGCGTGAAGAAGACCGGCCTGGGCACCCGCGTTGGCCTGCTGTTCATATCCCTGATGGGGAAACGAACGATAGGCATCGGCTATGGTCTGGCCACCTGTGAACTGGTGCTGGCGCCGTTCACGCCGAGCAATACCGCGCGCGGTGGCGGCATCGTACATCCGATCATGAAGTCGATTGCCAACGCGTTCGACTCGGACCCGGCCAACGGCACCGAGGGCAAGGTTGGCACCTACCTGGCCTTGGTCAACTATCACGCCAATCCTATCTCCTCGGCGATGTTCGTGACCGCCACCGCCCCGAACCCCCTGGTGGTGGACTACATTGCCAAGGCAACCAACCAGAATCTGCATCTAAGCTGGACGAGCTGGGCGCTGTGCATGTTGCTGCCCGGTCTGCTATGCATGCTGGTGATGCCGCTGGTGATCTATGTGTTGTCGCCGCCGCAGCTCAAGGCCACGCCCAACGCAGTGGAATATGCGCACGCCGAAATGGCGAAGATGGGCCCAGTGTCGCCGAAGGAAATGGTCATGATATTTACCTTCGCGCTACTGCTGCTGCTGTGGGCCAACGTTCCGGCGATGGTGTTCGGTCCGTCGCTCACGCTGGACCCAACCGTGGTCGCCCTCGTCGGCCTGTTCGTGCTGATCATCACTGGCACCATCGACTGGGACGACGTGCTGTCCGAGAAGAGCGCCTGGGACACGCTGATATGGTTTGGTGCGCTGATCATGCTGGCCGAGCAACTGAACAAGCAAGGCGTGATCACGTGGTTCTCCAAGGGCATGAGCGACGCGATCGTGGCCAGCGGCATTGGCTGGGGCGGCACGGCTGCGATCCTGGTGGCGGTCTTCGTTTTCTCCCACTACCTGTTCGCCAGCACGACGGCGCACATCAGTGCGATGCTGCTTGCCTTCCTGTCAGTCGGAGTCAATCTGATACCGCCAGGGTACGTGGTTCCCTTCATGCTGCTTATGGCGGCCGGCTCGGCGATCATGATGACGCTGACCCACTATGCGACGGGCACCTCGCCGATCATCTTCGGAAGCGGATATGTCACGATGGGAACCTGGTGGCGCGTCGGTTTTGTGATGTGCGTGGTGGAGCTGCTGATCTTCGCCGTGGTCGGGAGCGTCTGGTGGAAGGTGCTTGGCTTCTGGTGAGCACTCAACCGTACGACGCCCGACGCGCGCACTGCGCCGCAAGCTTTCGCGCTCGGCTGGGTTGAGTTCCGGATAAGCCAGTAGCTGCGCTCCGCTGCCATGATTACCGGAGGCACGACGTTGCAGTGTCAAGGCCCACCGCGAAGCCATCCACTTGGCATCCTTTAGACAACGGTTCGGGAAAACTTCACTGATTTGCACGGTCGAGTGGGGGACTCGTTTTCATTGAAACCCATGTCGGCCATCGGCTGCAAAGCCGCCACTGGAACTACCCCCCTCAGTGGCAGAGACGGGGCAACGGCCGCTCACCAGAGGGAAATTTCCCCCTGCAGGCGGGTGCCCGGTTTCGGTATAGCAATGGGCCAAGCATCGAACGCAAGGCGCCACTGCGCTTCAGTCCGGCTAATTCGCACTACTTCTCACCGCAGTTAGGCCAACGTCAAACCACCCCCTCCCCCCGCAGCCGCACCAACTCCTCCTCCCCAATACCCAACTCCCCGTAAACCTCCGCATTGTGTTCCCCCACATCCGGCCCGGTACGCGGTGATGGCGGCGCATAGCCCGAAAACCGCGGCACCACGCAAGGGGCCGGCACCGTGCCCAAATCCGCATCGGGCAGCCTGACGATGGCCTGGCGCGCCACCATCTGCGGGTCTTCGACGATATCGGCGATGCTGAACACCTTGCTGAACGGCACCTGGCATTGTTCCAGCCGCGCCGCGGCGGCGGCGTAGGGCTGCGCGGCGAACCACTCGGCGATGCAGCCGTCGAGGGCTTCGATATGGCGCACGCGACCGGCATTGGTGGCGTATTCCGGTGACTGGGCGAGATGCGGCGCGCCCATGGCCTCGGCCAGCCGGCGGAAGGTGGCGTCGGACGAGGCCACCACGGTGACCCAGGTATCGTCCGCCGTGCGGTACATGTTCGACGGCGCGGCGTAGGTGGTGCGGTTGCCGGCGCGCTGGCGCACATGGCCGAGCCGTTCGTATTCGATGGCGAGCGGGTCCAGCAGGCGGAACAGCGCCTCGGTGGCGGCCAGGTCGATCTCGCGGCCGGGCTGGCCTGGATTGGCGCGCTGCTCCGCCACCGCGGTGGCGATGGCAAAGGCGCCGAACAGGCCGGCGATCATGTCGCCTGTCGGGTAGTTCATATGCATCGGCCCGCTCTGTGCCGTGCCGGCCAGGTTGGTGAAGCCGCTCCTGGCTTCAAAGATGCGGGCAAACCCCGGTCGCGTCGCATCGGGCCCGGTCTGGCCGAAGCCGGTCAGCCGCAGCACGATCAGCCTGGGGTTGGCCGCGTGCAGCGTGGCGAGATCAAGCCCCCAGCGCGCCAGCGTGCCGGTGCGGAAGTTCTCCACCAATACATCGAAGCGCGGCAGCAGGCGCAGGAAGATCTCGCGGCCGCGCGGCGTGCGCACGTCCAGCGAGATGCCGCGCTTGCCACGGTTGGTCACCTTCCAGTACAGCGCGTGGTCCTCGGTGACCGGCTCCAGTCCGCGCAGCGGATCGCTGCCGTCGGGCAGTTCCAGCTTGACCACCTCGGCGCCCATGTCGGCGCACAGCGTGGCGGAGAACGGCGCCGCCACCACGGTGGCCATGTCGAGGATGCGCAACCCGGCGAGCGGGCCGTTGCCCGCTGCTTCGGGCGATACAGGGTGGGCGTGCTGGTCTGGCATGGGGGTCTCCGGCGGCAGGGTTGTCCGCTGCAAGGTGGCAGGCGGCCGGCCGGGGCGCAAGTACGGTTTCGCTCTGCGGAACGGTCGTGCTACAACGTTGACGCCCCCTTTTCCGGATCCCAGCATGGAACCCAAGCAACCACCGCACAGCATGGACCGCCACCCGGAACCCCTGCCCCTGCCAGGCCTGGCCAGCGAGGATGCCCTCGCCACCGACCGCCAGTTCGCCACCAACCTGGCGCGCGGGCTGCAGGTGCTGCGCGCGTTCACGCCGTCCAGCCCGGTGCTGGGCAACCAGGACATCGTGGCGCGCACCGGGCTGCCCAAGGCGACGGTGTCGCGGCTGACGTACACGCTGGGGCTGCTGGGCTTTCTCAGCCGCGTGCCCGGCAACCAGAAGTACCGGCTCGGCGCCGGGGTGCTGGCGCTGGCCTACCCGATGCTGGCCGGGCTGGCGATCCGCCAGGTGGCCCGGCCCTACATGGAGGCCATCGCGCGTGAAACCGGCTGCACCGTGAACCTGGGCATGCGCGAGCGCCTGTCGGTGGTCTACGTCGACAGTTGCCGGCTGGATCCCGGCAACTTCTACCAGCCGGACATCGGCAGCACGCGCCCGCTGCTGGCCAGCGCGATCGGCCGCGCGGTGCTGCTGGCGTGCAGCGCGGACGAGCGCACGGCGCTGCTGAACCGGCTGCGGGTCGAAGACCCGCAGCGCTTCAGCCAGGAGCGCCAGATGTGGACGGAGGACCAGCAGCACTTCCGCGCGCACGGCTATTGCCTGAGCCGCGGCGAGTGGCGGCCCGAGATCCATGCGATCGCGGCGCCGTTGCGCCAGTCGCTGCACCAGGACCCGTTCGCGCTGAACTGCACCATCGCGGCATCGCGCAACCGCGACAACCTGCTGGAGCGCGAGGTGGCGCCAAGGTTGCGCGAAGCGGTGCGGCAGATCGAACTGAGCTGCGCGCGCTGACCCGTTACGGGACAGTGGCGCGACGGCGCAGCCTGCCGGCAATGTCGCCGGCAGGACCAGGACCAGCGGCCCGCCAGAGGCCTGCATGAGACCGACCTCGCGCCCGGCAACGTCCCGGGCGCAGGCAACCAAGGAGACAAGATGGATGCCTTTTACCCATGGCGCCGGCTCGCCGCCGGCATGCTGGCCTGCGCCGCGCTGACACCCGCGGCAACGCTGGCCGCCGCCGACGACGCGGCGCGCTTCCCGGACCGCCCGGTGCGCATCATCGTGCCGTTCTCGGCGGGCGGCGTGGTCGACTCGGTCACCCGCATCACGGCCGAGAACATGGCCAAGGTGCTGCACCAACCGGTGATCGTCGAGAACAAGACCGGCGCCGGCGGCGCCATTGGCGCCGACCTTGTCGCCAGGGCACCTGCCGACGGCTATACGCTGCTGGCGGTCAGCCCCAGCTACGTGGTCGGGCCGCTGCTCAATCCGTCTTTCCAGGGCCAGGGCAAGGGCAAGGGCGGCAAGGACTTCCGCGCCGTGGCCGGCATCGGCGCGGTGCCCAACGTGATCGTGGTGCCGGCCTCGTCGCCGCTGCGCACGCTGCCGCAACTGCTCGACGCGGCACGCAAGCAGCCGGGCACGCTGACCTACGCCAGCGCGGGCATCGGCACCTCCAACCACCTGTCGGCGGAATTGCTGGCGCAGATGACGCACGTCAAGCTGACCCACGTGCCCTACAAGGGCCAGCCCGAGGCGCTGAGCGACCTGCTGGGTGCGCGCGTGTCGATGATGGCGCTGACCTCCGCCATTGCGCGCCAGCAGGTGCAAAGCGGCAAGCTGCGCGCGCTGGCGGTGACCTCGGCCAAACGCACGGCGGTGCTGCCGGACGTGCCCACCGTGGCCGAGGCGGCGCAGTTGCCGGGCTATGAAGTGGGCGCATGGTTCGGGCTGGTGGCGCCGCAGGGCACGCCGGACGCGGTGGTGCGCAAGCTGGCCGAGGCCGCCGCGCGCGCCACCGCCGACCCGGCCACCGCGCGCCGCCTGGCCGAACTCGGCATGGACCTGGCCCCCCAACCCGCAGCCGCGTTCGACCGCTTCCTCGATGCCGAAACCAAAAAATGGACCGGCGTGCTGAAGACCGCCGGCATCACGGCACAGTAGCCGCGCCCCCACCACCCTCAACCCGCCACCGGAAACCCTCCATGATCCGCGACTCCGCCCGCCAGCAAGCGCTGCTTGCCGAACTCCGCCGCTTCGTGCTGGAAACCTGCATCCCGCTCGAGGCGCAGATCGACCAGACCGATGTCATCCCCGAGCCCGTGGTCGAGCAGATGCGCCGCCTCGGCCTGTTCGGCCACAGCATTCCGGAAGCCTACGGCGGCGCCGGCCTGACCACCGAAGAGCTGGCGCAGGTGAACATCGAAGTGTCGCAGGCGGCCACGGTGTTCCGCGCCCGTTTCGGCGGCAACACCGGCATTGCCTCGGAGTCGCTGGTGGCCGACGGCACCGAGGCGCAGCGCCAGCGCTACCTGCCGCAGCTGGCGTCGGGCAAGGTCACCGGCTGCTTCGCGCTGACCGAACCGGAGGCTGGTTCGGATGCCACCGCGCTGCAGACCACCGCCAGGCAGGACGGCGACCACTACGTGCTGAACGGCAGCAAGTGCTTTATCACCAATGCGCCGATCGCCGACCTGTTCACCGTGTTCGCCCGCACCGACCCCGCGATGCCGGGCGCGCACGGCATCAGTGCCTTCCTGGTCGAGCGCGGCACGCCGGGCCTGAGCACCGGCGAGCCGGAGCGCAAAATGGGCCAGCACGGCTCGCCCGTGGGCGACGTCTACCTGAAGGATTGCCGCGTGCCGGCCAGCGCCATCGTCGGCGGCAAACCCAATGCGGGCTTCAAGACCGCGATGAAGGCCCTGAACAAGCAGCGCATCAACCTGGCCGGCCTGTGCGTGGGGCCGGCGATCCGGCTGGTCGACGAGATGGTCCGCTACGCGGCGCAGCGCCGCCAGTTCGGCAAGCCGATTGCCGACTACCAGCTGGTGCAGCAGATGATTGCCGACAGCAACACGGAACTGCACGCCGCCCGCGCGCTGGTGCTCGAGACCGCGCGCAAGCGCGATGCCGGCGAGGACGTGACCATGGAGGCGTCGATGTGCAAGCTGTTCGCCTCCGAAATGGCCGGCCGCGTGGCGGACCGCGCGGTGCAGGTGTTCGGCGGCAGCGGGTATATGGCCCGCACCGTCGCCGAGCGCTTCTATCGCGATGTGCGGCTGTTCCGGCTGTATGAAGGCACCACGCAGATCCACCAGCTCAATATTGCCCGCCGCACCCTGGAAGCGCGCGGCGCCGCGCTGGAGGGTGCCGGCGCAGGCTGATTGCCGGATCTATGCACTACGGCGGGGCGGGCCTGTGCGCGTGCACGGCCGCGCCCCCTGCCCGACGCGCGGCCACCACGGCCGCGCAGCAGCAAGCCAATCCCCTCCACAACAGCGCCCCGGGCCGCCCAGCGCCCGGCATCGCGCCCGCAAAAGTGCTTAACCAAGCATATTTCGTTGCGAAAAATCCCCGCTGAATCCGGCCCGCCTTGCGCTGCCGCGTGACCGTTCTATCCCGTCCACCTAGTCTGCATGCAGACGTTGGATTGGTGGAAGTCCCGTCACAATCCTTGGCTAAGACTGGCACAGTGGTCGCTACACGAAAACGCGTCCCATGGCACGCCGGCAGCCGGCGCGCCACCAGGGAACATTGCGCCCGGCACCCCCCACGCATGGGCGGCTGGCTTTGGCGCAAACGCCATGCAAGCCTTGCCGCTTCCCTCCGATTCATATTTATCTGTTGAAGGACGACCGATGCTCTCCGAAGCCGCGCCTGTGCAATCCCGCCACCATGCCTGCCGCAGCAAGGCCCCGACCCTGCCGCCCTGGATCACCACGCGCATGGCGCAGCATTTCGAGGAACGCATGGGCAAGCTCTGGGGCGGGGACCACCTGCTGCACGGGCTGACGCCCGGACCCGACGCGCTGCACCTGAGCAGCAACGACTACCTGTGCCTGCTGGGCGAAGCTTCGCTGGTGCAGGCGCAGGCGCGCGCCTTTGTCGATGACGCGCCGGAGCTGCTGATGTCGTCCGTGTTCATGCACGGCGATACGCCTCAGAGGCGGGTCGAACGCAAGATCGCGGACCTGATGCAGGCCGAGGACGGGCTGATCGCCCAGTCCGGCTGGGCCGCCAACGTTGGCCTGGTGCAGTGCATCGCCGGCCCCGGCATTCCGGTCTATATCGACATGAACGGGCATGCCTCGCTGTGGGAAGGCATCATCGCCGCGGGCGCGCAGGCGGTGCCGGTGCGCCATAACGATTGCGATCATGTACGCCGCCAGCTGGAGCGCTTCGGCCCGGGCGTGATCATGGTGGATTCGGTCTACAGCACCACCGGCAGCGTGGCGCCGCTGGTGGACTATGTCGAACTGGCCGAGGCGTCCGGCTGCGTGCTGGTGGTGGACGAATCGCACTCGCTGGGCACGCATGGCCCGCGCGGCGGCGGGCTGGTGCCGGCGCTGGGGCTGTCCGAGCGCGTGCATTTCCGCACCGCGTCGCTGGCCAAGGCCTTTGCCGGGCGCGCCGGCTATGTGGCCTGCTCCACTGCCTTCAAGGATTTCTACGCGGTGGAATCGCGGCCGGCGATCTTCAGCTCCGGGCTGCTGCGCCACGAGATCGCGTGGTTCGACGCGGTGGCGGACTTCATTGCCGCCGCGGACGAGCGCCGGGAGCGGCTGCATGCCCTCACCCGCGATACCCGTGCCGCGATCTCCGCACTGGGCTACAACATCAGCGAGGGCTCCGAGCAGATCATCGGGCTCGAGGCGGGCACCGAGCCGCAGGTGAAGGTGCTGCGCGACGCGCTGCAGCGGCGCGGCATCTTCGGCGCGGTATTCTGTGCGCCGGCCACCCCGAAGAACCGGGCATTGATGCGACTTACGCTGCATGCGAAACTTGGCGCCACCGAAATCGACCGCCTGGTCGGTGTGCTCGCCAGCATCCGCGACGAAGTCCGGCTGGAAGAGTGGTCCTCGACGCGCCGGGCACGGCGCAAGTCCTGAAAATCCCACAAGCGGGCCGATCGCAGGCATCCGCGAGGAGTAGTCCTGGAGATGGATGCAAAGGTAGCGCAAGCGGAGGACGGCCGCCCCAACCTTGCCGGGCTGGCGCGCCAGGCATGGCAGGCCGTGTTCGAGACCGCCGCGCGGGCCACGCTGCTGGACGAGGAAAGCGTCATCCGCCTGCGGCGGATCCAGATGGTGGGCGCGCTGGGCGTGGTGGGGCACCCGCTTTACTACGTGATCTGGTCCTATGTGTTCCCGCAGCCCTATGAAAACCTGTGGCTGCGGCTGGCCTGCACCGCGCTGTTCGTGCCGCTGCTGTTCGCCTCGGCGTTCTCGGGCCGGCGCTGGCTGCCGCCCTATGCGCTCTTTGCCATCACGATAGGCCTGCCGTTCGCCTTTATCTTTTTCTACCTGGAGAACGGCGGCTCGATGGTGTGGGCCGAATCGGTGATCATCGCCGTGGTGATCCTGTATCACTTCAACACCGCCTTCGCCACCATTGCCCTGTTCTCGGGTGCGGCGGCCGCGATAGCGCTGTTCGTGCTGGCCGGCAACTCCATGGGCGGCATCCCGTGGGAGCCGGTGCTGCTGCAGTTGCCGGTGATCGGCTTCGTGATCGCGGTGCTGGTGGTGATCAAGATGGACCGCCAGCTGCTGGCCGAGCAGAAGCGGCGCGGCATGGCCGCCGCGCTGGCGACCGTCGCGCACGAGCTGCGCACGCCGCTGACCAGCCTGGCCATGACCGCCAGGGGCCTCAAGGCCCGGCTGCCGGCGGCGCTGGACCAGGACACGCCGCAGCGCGACGGCCTGATGCAGGCGGTGGCCCGGATGGAGTCAGACCTGGCCCATATCAGCAACAGCATCGAACTGCTGGTGGCCAACTCCAAGAACCCGGAAAACGCCACGCAGGCACTGTTCGAAGTGGGCGAGGTGATCCGCGACGCCGTCGGCCGCTTTCCGTTCGAACCGGGCGACATGGAACGGGTCACGGTGGACCTGCCCGGCCGCGCCTACGTGATGGGCAACGCCCAGCTGTTCGGCCTGGTCACGACCAACCTGCTGAAGAACGCGCTGGAAGCAATCCGGCGCGCCGGCAAGGGCACCATCCATATCCGCTGCGAGGTCGAGCCCGACGCGGTCCACGTGGTGTTCCGCGACACCGCCACCGGTGTGCCGCCGCAGGTGCTGGCGCGGATGTTCCAGCCCTTCTTCTCCTATCCCGCGCACCGCGGCACCGGCATCGGCCTCGCGTTCTGCCAGAAGGTGCTGGGCAGCTGGGGCGCCGGCATCAGCTGCCGCTCCGAGGAACACGTGTTTACCGAGTTCGACATGCGCTTCCCGCGCAAGGGCAAGTGGCCGGAGCCGCAGCAGCCTGACGCGTCGTAGCCCGCGCCGGCCAGCCACCGGCGCGGCTTGCGCCGGCCCTTACACCACGCCGGCCGCCTTGAGCGCGGCCACCTGCCCCGCATCCATGCCGAGCAAATCGCCCAGCACGCGCTCCGTGTCCTGCGACAGCAGCGGCGGCGCGGCGCGCACCGGCACGCGTTCGCCGTCGAGCCGGTACGGCGGCGCCAGCACTTCCACACGGCCGGTTTCCGGATTGGGCAGTTCGGCCAGCAGGCCGGCTTCGGCCGAGCGCCGCGAGCGCAGCGCCTCGAGCAGCCCCAGCACCTCGCCGCACGGAATGCCGGCGGCGCTCAGGCGTGCCAGCAGCAGCTCGCGCGGGCGGCGTGCCAGTTCGGCGCGCAGTTCCGGCAGCAGCGCCTGGCGGTTGGCCGAGCGGCCGGTGTTGGTGGCGAAGCGCTCGTCGGCGGCCAGGTCCGGGCGCTCGATCACCTCGGTGCAGAAGCGCTGGAACTGCGCGTTGTTGCCGACCGTGATCACCAGCGGGCCATCGGCCGCGTCGAACACGCCGTAGGGCACGATCGACGGATGGGCATTGCCGTACTTGGGCGGGTCCTCGCCCATCAGCAGCGCCTCCAGGCCGTAGTAGGCGGTGATCATCAGGCCGCAGTCGTACAGCGCCATTTCCACGTGGCGCCCCTGGCCGGTGCGCTGGCGGTCGTACAGCGCGGCCAGCACGGCCTGCGCCGAATACATGCCGGTGAACATGTCGACCACCGCGGTGCCAAACTTCAGCGGTCCCTGCCCTTCCTCGCCATTCAGTGCCATCAGGCCGGCCTCGCCCTGCACCACCAGGTCGTAGCCGGGGCGGGTCGCCTCCGGGCCGTTGCTGCGGTAGCCGGTGATCGAGCAATAGACCAGCCCCGGGTTGATCGCCTTCAGCGCCTCGTAGCCCAGCCCCATCTTGTCGATGCCGCCGAACTTGAAGTTCTGCACCAGCACGTCGCACTTCGCCGCCAGTTCGCGCACGATGCGCTGGCCTTCGGGCTGCTGCAGGTCGATGCCGATGGACTGCTTGTTGCGGTTGGCGCTGTTGAAGTAGGCGGTGTTGCGCGTGCCCACGCGCAGGCCCCAGTCGCGCGTATCGTCGCCGCGGCCAGGGTGTTCGACCTTGATGACCTCCGCGCCCAGGTCGCCCAGCGCCTGCGTGCACATCGGTCCGGCCAGCACGCGGGACAGGTCCAGCACGCGCACGCCAGCCAGCGGCAGGCGCGGGGATTGATTGGTGTCAGCCATGCGGCGATCTCCTTGTGTGTGTCTCTCCCGGGCTTGCGATGGATCGGCCCGGGCTTCGCCCGGATTTTGCACTGTCAAGGCGTGGTCGACAATTCCATGGATCATTGACACGGTGTCAACCAAAAATTAACACTCCGCCGCCGCCAGCCAGATGGCGGCGGTGTACAGCGGGTTTACCTTAGTGCGCGGCAACACAAGAGTTTGGGGGGAATCGCCCTACTGCCCGTGCCCGCCCCATCCCTAGTATTGACTCACCGCGGCGACGCAAGCCTCGCCAGCGGGAACAGGCCAGACCTGCCTGCCACGCATCGCCAGCATCCCTGACCACCTCGTCGAAGCCAGCCGCTCACCCGCTGAACGGCTGCGGATGCGGTCGCGGATACGGCGGAAAAAAGAACCAAGGAGACAACCATGCTGCACGACCTGCCCGCCCGCCCCGAGACCATCCACTGGGGCTACTTCGATGCCACCCAGGCGCCCGCGCTGACCGTGAAGAGCGGCGACCTGATCCGCGCCGAAGCGGTGACCCACCATGCCGGCGACGCCCCCGACCTGATGATGGACGACGCCATCCGCGAGATCTACCGCAAGATTCCGCACGACGACCGCCACCCGGGCGTGCATATCATGACCGGGCCGATCTATGTCGAAGACGCCAGGCCAGGCGATGTGCTGGAGGTGCGCTACCTGCAGATGATTCCGCGCTTCCGCTTCGGCGCCAATGTCGCTGCCAACTGGGGACAGCTGTATAAGGAGTTCGAGAAGGAACGGGTCACCATCTACGAGCTGGACCAGGCCTCCAACACCGCGCATGCGCTCTACGCCTATGACTATCCCGGCAAGCTGACCATCCCCGGCAAGGTGGTCGACGAGCGCGAATGCTGCCGCCAGCCCGCTCTGGCCGGCGTGCGCGTTCCCGTGCGGCCGCACCTTGGCACCGCCGGCGTCGCGCCCGACGCGCGCGGCCGCGTCACCACCGTCGAGCCCGGGCTGCACGGCGGCAATATCGACAACTGGCGCATCGGCGCGGGCGCGACCATGTACTACCCGGTGCAGGTCGACGGTGCCCTGTTCTCCATCGGCGACCCGCATATCTCGCAGGGCGACGGCGAAGTCAGCGGCACCGCGATCGAGGCCTCGCTGAACGTGCTGTTCCAGATCGTGCTGCGCAAGGACTTCCATTTCCCCTCGCCGCTGCTGGAAACACCGGACTGCTGGGTGGTGCACGGCTTCCACGAGGACCTCGATGAAGCCGGCAAGAACGCGGCGCGCGACATGATCCACCTGCTGACCGAGCAACAGGGGCTGTCGCGCGACGATGCCTACTCGCTGATGAGCGTGTCGGCGGACTTCGGCGTGACCCAGGTGGTCGATGGCACCCAGGGCATCCACTGCACCATGCCGCGCACCATCTTCCCGCCCAAGGGCAAGGGCTGAGCCGACACCATCGACGGAGAACGCGCATGCAATACGTCTACATAGGCCGCAACGAACTGGTGGCGCTGGTGGTCGGGCTGGTGACCGGCACGCTGTATTCCTGGCTCGACCTGCCGATTCCCGCGCCGAATGTCACCGGCGGGATCTGCGCGATCCTGTTCACCTACATCGGCTACCTGATCGTGCACGCGTGGCGCCGGACCATCGCCTTCGGGCGGCCGCCGGCCAGCCACTGAATCATCGCAACTCATGCGTTGGGGGAATGACATGGTGGAAATCGCATTGGGCAGTACCGAACTGCAGGCCGCGGCCGTTGGCCTCGTGACGGGTCTTCTTTACACTGCGGTACGGGCGCCGATACCGGCCCCGAACGTGCTGGGCGGCATCTTCGCCATCTTCGGCACCTTCGCCGGCTTTGTCCTGGTAGCCGCGATGCGGGGGCAGCTGCTGATCGGCTAAGGCATCGCCAGGCCTTCGCCAGCAACGTTGCGGCGGGGGGGGGGGGGGGGGGGGGGGGGGGGGGGGGGGGGGGGGGGGGGGGGGGGGGGGGGGGGGGGGGGGGGGTGTGTGGGGGGGGGGGGGGGGGGGGGGGGGGGGGGGGGGGGGGGGGGGGGGGGGGGGGGGGG